>CAYTCD010000142.1:0-1542 GCA_964436335.1 uncultured Bacteroidaceae bacterium | reverse complement strand
TTGGCCGATGAGACTTCCGATCCGGTATAATCAATATTCGGGAAGTATCAGCGGATTGTTGCTCAAGGGGTGTCTGCCTATACAGAGGGGAGAACCGTAGATTTCTTCCAGTCTTTCCTTTTTGAGAATGTTTTCTATATTACCCTGCATGGCGGTTTTACCGTGATGCAGACAGAGAAAGCGGTCACAGAATTCGGCCGCGAGGTTGATGTCGTGCAGTACCAATAGACTTGCCGTATGCTTTTACAGTGTGATACGGCGCAGGGTTTTCAGGATATGCACCTGATTGGAGAGGTCGAGGTTGGCTGTGGGTTCATCCAGCAGCAGGATTTCGGGTTCCTGGCATAAGTCCCTTGCGATGGCGGCCAATTGGCGCTCTCCGCCACTGAGTTCCCCTATTTTTTTTCGATAAGGATCATAAGTTTCCAAGCCGGTGTCTTTGCCCACCGTCAGCAGGCATTCTTCGGCAATCTCCCGGTCTTTGCGCTCATAGGAAAGTTGATACCATTTTTTATGCGGCGTTCTTCCCATCAGGACAAAATCCATCAAGGGTAACGGCGATTTGTCTATATGCTGCGGTACGATGGCAAGCTTTCTGGCTCTTTCGCGTGGTGTCATGCGCCACAAATCCTTTTCGTTTGCGCAAACCTTGCCTTGTGCGGGAATATTGCGGCAAAGGGCGTTGAGCAGGGTGCTTTTTCCCGAACCGTTGGGACCGATGATGCCTGTAAGGGTTTGTCGGGAAGCGGAAAAAGAAATGTCTTCCAAGGCGAATCCGCCTGGATAACGGGTCGAAAGGTGCTCTACGGAAAGGGAAACGGCGCTTGTCATCTTGATCGGGAATGGGATTTGAGCAACAGATAAACGAACAGTCCTCCGCCGAGGATACCGCTCACTACCCCGATGGGCAGTTGGCTTGGGTATAGGAGGATGCGGGAAATGAAATCGCAAAGCAAAAGGAATATGCCACCGCCTAAAAACGAAAGGGGAATCAGGCGGCGGTAGTCGTTGCCGGCAAGCCGGCGCAGGATATGGGGAACGACCAGGCCTACAAACCCAATGATGCCGGCCTGGGCTACACTGACAGCGGTCAGCAGGGCCGTGAGCGACAGCAGTACGGGAATCAGCAGCGCAGTGTTCACCCCCATGCTGCGTGCCGTTTCAAGCCCCATACTCAGGATGTTGATACGTTGTGAGAGCAGGATAGCCAACACTAATCCACCAACGGAAAAGCCGGCTGCAAGCAGGGCGCCATGCAGGTTGCAACCTTCCAGTGACCCCATGGTCCAATATAGAATTCGGGTCATGTCTTCGGGAGAGGAAAGGCTCATCAGCAGGGTGGTGGCGGCCGAGCAGAGAATACCGGTCATGATGCCCACCAAAAGCAGGTTCTCCACAGAATGGCATACGCGGAAATAAAACAGCAGCAACATACTCACGGCGGCTGCGCCGAGCAAGGCACACAGTCCCGTGCCGGCAGTCAGGCCGATACCGCTTGTAAAGGCGATGGCGACTCCCAGGGAAGCACCGCCCGAAATCCCC
>CAYTCD010000141.1:0-1573 GCA_964436335.1 uncultured Bacteroidaceae bacterium | reverse complement strand
TTTTGGGGTGTTCGATCGAGATTCCCACCTTGGGAGGCAAAGCCCGTATCAAGATTGAACCTGGCACGCCTTCGGGTAAGTTGCTGCGCCTGCGTGGCCAAGGATTTCCTTCGGTGCAGCGCGGTATGCCTAAGGGTGATTTGATTGTATATCTGAATGTAAGTGTACCTAAGTCGCTCAATAAGGAGGAAAAGGCGCTGTTGGAGAAAATGCGGCAGATGCCTGGGTTTCAGGTTGACAGGAGTAAGGAGAAGGAGCCGGGGTTTTTTGACCGCATGCGCGAATATTTTAGGTAAAAAATGATTTTGGGCGGCAATCTGCTGCCTTGCATCTCACCATCCAAAATCATTTTTTATGTTCCGGTTTCGATTTAGGGGCGTCGTGCATCACCATCTTGTATGAAATTCTCCTATAATTTATATTATGTTAACTAAGGTTTTTTGAAAATCGATACAGATTATAACCTATTATAACCTACTACTTACGATGGTGAGATGCGCGGCGCAGCCCGAAGGCTGTGAGGATGAAACGCTTTTTTTTACTTGAAGACAAGGTAAACGGCTAAAATCAAGCACCCGAACGCCGCCGCATGATTCCACTGAAAAGATTCGTTCTTGAACATGAAGATGGTGAGATGCGCGGCGCAGCCCGAAGGCTGTGAGGACGAAACGCTTTTTTTTACTTGAAGACAAGGTAAACGGCTAAAATCAAGCACCCGAACGCCGCCGCATGATTCCACTGAAAAGATTCGTTCTTGAACATGAACATGGCGATGACGGTAAAGACTACCAGCGAAATAACCTCCTGAATCACTTTTAGCTGCACCAAGGTGAACGGTCCCCCGTTTTCGCGGAATCCTATCCGGTTGGCCGGTACCTGAAACATATATTCGAACAAGGCGATGCCCCAGCAAAAGAGAATGACGAGAATCAACGGCCAATCGGTGCTGATTTTCATTTCCTGCAGTTTGAGATGGCCATACCAAGCCAAGGTCATGAATACGTTGGAGATCAAGAGTAACAAGATGGTATAGAATCCGTTCATCGGGTTGGTTTTAGTCTGTTCCACAAACGTTCGCCCAAGCGGAAAAACGTACTGTATCTCTCCAATCGGAAGTACGAACCTTCGCTTGCACCAAAACTTAAATTAAAATCTGCAATTTGTTTTATATTAGAGCCTTCAAAGTCGAAAGTAACTCCTCTTTTAGCTGCGTATTCAATACCTTTCCACAATAAGAGGCTCCCCGCGCCCAAATCATGTTCCAGTTTGCGTACACCGTGGGTAAGGCAGTAGCAGATGCTGTTGTCGTGTACAAAAAGTCCGCAGGCCACGATGCGGTCTTGGGAATCCTTCAAGGCAATCAACTTACCCGCCTGATGTTCTTTTACCGCTTGATAAAGTTTCCTTACCGTCTGGGGCGGATACAGATTTTTCATGCCACGGCGACGAAAGGTTTCGGCCTGTAATTCGATAAGCGGCTCTATATCATCTGGATAAAAAACAGACAGATAACGTTCCTCAATAAGTATTTTTTGAAGCCGTGTGGTCTTGACACCTTGATAAACATTTTCAA
>CAYTCD010000140.1:0-1642 GCA_964436335.1 uncultured Bacteroidaceae bacterium | reverse complement strand
TTGAAAATCGTCAAGACTTTCGATATCGAGAAACAAGACGATCTCTACGATGAGGTGTATTCCGTGCCTTGGGAAAAACTTTTTCCTGTGGATGCTCTCCTTACCTTGAGCGCCACCTGCATCGAATCGGTGTTTTCGCACACCCGCTATGCTTCCCAGCGGGTAAAAGACGCCATTGTGGACCGGTTCCGCCGCATATTGGGGCAGAGACCCGATATCGACAACGAATATTACACCATCCGCATCGAGATCTTTATGCGGCAGAACCATTGCGAACTGCTGCTCGATGCTTCGGGCCTTTCGCTCCACAACCGGGGTTACCGGAAACCCAATTCCGAATCCTTTAACGAAGTGCTGGCCTCTGGATTGTTGGCCTTGAGCGGTTGGAAAGCCGATAAGAACCTGTTTATCCCTTTCTGCGACAACGGTATCCTGGCCGTGGAGGCAGCCATGCAGGCCAGCGATATGCCGGCCGGATACTATCGAAAAGGCTATTCATTCCAGTATTGGAACGACTACGACCCCAATCTTTGGAAAGAAATCAAGGAAGATGCCGACAAGGCTATGCATGATCCCGAAATAGAAATCGTTGCGGCAGACGCCGACGGCCTTGCGGTTGAAAGGGCGGAGGCTTTTTTCAAGCGGATCCGTCTGCATCACGATATAGACCTGCGCCTGTTCGATTTTATGAAATCCGAAAAGCCGCAGGATATGGAAGATGCCGGACAGTGGCAGATTATTGTCCGGATGCCCTTTTTCGGTACGCCCGAAAATTTTGAAGCGGAAAATTTCTATACCGAAACAGGCAACGTGCTCAAACGGCAATATACCGGTGCCACGGTATGGGTGTTCGGAACAGACGTGGATGCCATCAAATTTGTGGGGCTCAAGCCGCATACCAAAAAAACAGTTTGGGAAACCAAGACCGAAGGGCGTTTTTTCGGTTACGGGTTGAGGTAAATTTTGTAACTTCGCGCACTTTGTCCGTTAACCCTTAACCAAAGATAAAATAACCAGACAACAATACAGTCATGAAAAAATTCATTCTCTCCGCAGTACTTTCCTTGGCGGTTTGCGCCGGTTTCGCCCAGCGGCTGCCTTCGGTAAACATCAAAGACCTCAACGGAAAACAAATCAATACCGCCGATTTGAATAACGATGGTAAACCGATGATCATCAATTTCTGGGCCACCTGGTGCAAACCTTGCCTCAAGGAAATGGGTGCCATCAACGACGCCTATCTGGATTGGGTGGATGAAACGGGTGTTAAGATGTATGCCGTTTCTATCGACGATTCGCGTTCTTCGGCCCGTGTAAAGACGATTGCCAACGCCCAAGCTTGGGAATTCGAGGTGCTGTTGGACGAAAACGGTGATTTTAAACGCGCCATGAACGTAGCCAATCCGCCGCATGTGTTCGTTATCGACGGCAAGGGCAACGTGGTGTTCCAGCACAACGGTTATTCCGACGGCAGCGAACAGGAACTTATCGAAGTGGTTCGCCGTTTGAACGCCGGAGAAAAAATCGAACAGAAATGAACGTTATATAACGCCATTTGGGGAGCCGCCGAACGCAAGGCCCAGCGTAAGGCCGCCGCACAGCCGGTTTCCCGATAGTGTTATCAAATAATAAAGAAAAACTA
>CAYTCD010000139.1:0-1643 GCA_964436335.1 uncultured Bacteroidaceae bacterium | reverse complement strand
GTTTTCAGCAATGTAAAAGAAACTTTCACCAACGTTAAGGAATCGTTGGGCGGTATTTTCCATAACGAGGCAACCTCCGAAATACAGGAAGCCACCCTGCAACCGGCCGTTTCGGAAATCCAAAGCAGCATACAACCGAGACTACATACAGAAACGCAAACCGATGCAGTAAACATAGACTCAATTCAACCCACCGCTGCGGAACAAGCCGCCACAGGAAACCGGATACAACGCATGTTCCAGAAATTCTGCGACAAGGTGGAAATCATTTTGCCGCAGGGCACACCGGAAGAACAGGCGGATATTTTGTTGAACGAACTGATGAGGAGGATAAACCATGCCGTGGCCTAATCAAAACCAAACAGGAAATATGATTTCTTTCAACCTGAAACAGATTCTGGAAAACGTGGCGGGCTTCAAGGGAAAAGACTTCCCGGCGGCTTTGGCAGGCATCCAAAAAGGCAATCTATCGGAACTGGCCGACAACGGCACGGCCCTGCGCAAGAAAGACCTGATGGGCGGCTATTACTTTATGCCCGTAACCTTTTCGGCCAACGGCAAGAACTACGAGATAGACTGTGCTATGGTTCGGCTGCGCTTAAAGAAGAATGTGGTGCAGACTCCGCTGTCGGGGCAGGGAGGCACGGTAAAGGAAATGGTGGGCACGCAGGATTTGGCCGTTTCCGTTACCGGTTGCCTGATGGGAGAAAGAGGCCAATGGCCCGAAGAAAAAATAAATGGCTTGAGACGCTTGTTTGCCGTAAACGACTCGGTGTCGTTGAAGTGCGCCTTGACCGACTGCTTTTTCGATGCGGACGACAAGGTGGTGATTACCGATATGGATTTTCCGCAAGGCGAACAAGTGGAAGACATCGTGCCTGTGAGCATTGAATGTGTGCAAGACCATGTTTTTGAACTAAACCTCGATTAGCCGTGTTTGTACTGCAAAGCGAAATCAAGATAGGCGCGTACAAGTTTACGCGTATCGCAGACGTGGAGGTGATGCGGAGCGTGCACCGCCTTTGCGCCACAGCGAGTATCCGCATTCCCGTGAGCTCGATGATCAAAGGGCAGGGCGAGGTGCTGGGACAGAGCGAGACCGCCAAGGCAATAAAGGTAGGCGACCCCGTGGAAATCCGCCTGGGTTATGGCAAGGAAAGCAATCTCGAATTTAAAGGCTACGTGTGCAAAATAAACCTTACCACGCCTTTGGAAATTGAGTGCGAAGATGCGTTTTACCCAACGCGAAGCAAGGAGGTGAGTTTTTCGGGCGATACCGTGAAAGTGGCCGACCTGTTGCAGAACTGCGGGCTTTCGGTGGGCGAAGCCGCCGATGTGGAGCTGAAGAATTTTGTGGCGGACAACGAAACGCTGAGCGAAGTACTGCGGCGAATCGCGGCGGAATGCGGCCTGGACGTTTTCTTCGACTTGGAAGGCAAGGTGTATGCGGTGGAATCCGCCGGCTACAAGACAGCTACCGTAAAATACGGTTTGCGCAAGAACGTGATCCGCGCGGAAGAATCGGAACTCTACACTTTTCTGCTGCCCTATGCCGAACCCTGCATGGTGGCCGAAATAACGGACGAGGCCTATTCGGAACGCAACGGGAAATTCTTGATAGAAGCCGTGAGAACCACCTTCGG
>CAYTCD010000138.1:0-1675 GCA_964436335.1 uncultured Bacteroidaceae bacterium | reverse complement strand
AGGCAAAGATACGGAAAGTCGAGCGCAGAAGCAAAAACTTGTTTTTGTTTCTGTGCGCTGGGTATCGACAGAGGCCAAGGTTACTTGAACTATGGCGATATTCAGCACACAGAAGCCAAGCGGTAGCTTGGCTTCTGCCGAGACGGAGTATCTTCTGCGAAGCAAAAGATACGGAAAGTCGAGCGCAGAAGCAAGTGGCCACTTGCGTAGCAGGCGATACAAGGAATATACTTCATTATGGAATTATATATATTTGTCCACACAAACCTATAATAACAAGAAGAAAGATGAAAAAAAGTATGGTTCAATGGAGTGTCTTGGCACTTTTGGCGGCAGGAGCGGTTTCTTGCGAAAGAGAGAAGGCGAAGGAACATGAAACGATGCGGGATTTTACCGAAACCGCATATGGTATGAAACTGGAGATGGTGTATGTGGAGGGCGGCACTTTCAAGATGGGCGGTACCGAAGACCAGGGCGAGGATGTGCAGGACAATGAACTGCCGGTGCGCAGTGTCAGATTGAATTCCTTTTATATCGGCAAGTTCGTGATAACGCAGGATCAGTGGGAACGCGTCATGGGAACCAACGTCCGCGAACAATGGGAGAAGGCGGAACTCAATTTGGGTATTTCGGAAGAAGGGCCCGATTTCCCGATGTACTACATTTCTTGGAATGAAGCCACAGCCTTTTGCGAAAAGTTAAGCGAAGCAAGCGGCAAGAAATACGTGCTTCCCACCGAAGCCCAATGGGAATATGCTGCCCGTGGCGGTCGCAAGGATGTGCCCGGTAGATTCAGCGGAAGCGATAATCTGCTTGAAGTGGCCTGGTCGTACGAAGACACCGTGAGAAGATTGCAGAAAGTCGGTCTTAAGAAACCCAACGAACTGGGTCTTTACGATATGAGCGGCAATGTCTATGAATTTTGTGCGGATTATTACGACTTGTATAATCCCGAAGATACCGACAATCCCCAGGGTGCGCCCTCCAGTCCCTATCGCGTGACACGGGGCGGCAGCTATATCGACAAACCGCTCCGGTGCCGTGTTGCCTACCGTGGCACACCTACCCCTACATTCAGCGCTACAAACATCGGCTTCCGTATCGTCTGCATTTCAGAATAAAGTTCATTGGCGGGAAAAATATTGGCTAAATCAGAGAAAAGGGGAGGGATATAAAAGAAAAGGGAAAGACAATCGTCTTTCCCTTTTCTTTTTCTGTCATAGAAAAAACTACTCAGCCTTGGGTTCTTCTGCCGCAGGCGTGGCTTCGGCAGCCGGCGCTTCGGCTTTGGCAGTCGTGGTTTTCTTGCCGCCACGACGCGTGCTCTTGGCCTTCGTTTCTTTGGTCGAACCGGGATTCATGCTGTAATCCACCAATTCGATAAAGGCCATTTCCGCGTTGTCGCCGATACGGTATCCGGTTTTGAGGATACGGGTGTATCCGCCGGGACGCTGGGTGATTTTCTGCGCCACTTCCCTAAACAATTCGTTTACGGCTTCCTTGTTTTGAAGGTAACTGAAAACCGTACGTCTGGAGTGGGTCGTATCTTCTTTCGACTTGGTCAAAAGCGGTTCTACATATCCTCTCAAAGCCTTGGCTTTAGCCAAAGTGGTGTTGATTTTCTTGTGCAGAATCAAAGACGAGGCCATGTTGGCCAACATCTGGCGTCTGTGCG
>CAYTCD010000137.1:0-1753 GCA_964436335.1 uncultured Bacteroidaceae bacterium | reverse complement strand
GCACACCTAAACCGCGACTGAGTCCGTAGAGGAATCCGGCCGCATAACTGTCTCCCGCACCGTTACTTTCGGTCTTTACCACTTTTTCGGCCGAAATGTGATAGAGTTTGCCCCGGTGCATGATGATAGAGCCTCTTGCCCCGAGCTTTACCACGGCAACCGGCACGGATTGGGCAAGAAGGGTAAGGGCTTCCAGATCTTTTTGTCCTGTAAAGGCCAGGGCTTCTTTTTCGTTGGCAAAAATGATATCCACCTGGGGCAGTATCTTGGCAAGAAAATGGCGGTGTTCGCGCACGATATTGTAACTTGCCAAATCTAAGGAAATCACCAGCCCTGCGGCTTTGGCAAGCGAAAGGGCTTTTTCCATGAGGGCGTAGTTCTGCACCATGTAGCCTTCTATATGGAAATAGCGGTATCCGGAAAACATGTCGGCCTCGATACTTTCGGCCGTCATTTGTGCGGCTGCACCCAAACAGGTGGCGAAAGTACGTTCCGTATCGGGACTCATCAACGTGATGGCCATGCCGGTGGGTGCGTCCACTCTGTGAAAATAAGGGGTTATGCCGTACTTTTCAAGGTCTTTTATATAGAAGTGGCCGTAAGTGTCATCGCGTCCTATCTGTCCGATAAAGCCACATTTCCCGCCCAGAGCGGCGATGGAGGTGATGGTGTTGGAGGCGGATCCGCCAGTGGCCAGTTCGGGTTTGGTGCGGTTGAAATATTGGAGGATACCGCCGGCCCGTTTGCTGTCGATAAGCGTCATGTTGCCTTTGGGCAATTGCCATTGTGCGAGAATGTCATCGGACGGCAGTTGAAAGATAAGATCCACCAAGGCATTGCCCATGCCGAGAATCCTTCCCTCTCCGTGAAAAATAGTTTGACGTTCCATTCTCTATTGGCAAACAATAAAAAAGGAAGTCTTGCGAACTTCCTTTCTTAATTTTCATTAACTTTTTGCGGTCCGGACGGGACTCGAACCCGCGACCCCATGCGTGACAGGCATGTATTCTAACCAACTGAACTACCGGACCTCCTTTTTCCGTTTCCGGAAACGAGGTTGCAAAGATACGCATATTTTTTAAATCTCCAAATCCTATCTTTCGAATTTTGGAAAAATTGTATATTTGCATCTTGTTTGTTGGGATTTAGCGGCTGTTTCGCCTATGGTCCCGGATAGGGAAAACATTAAAACATTACGATATGAAAAAAATTGCTTGTGGATTTATGCTGGTGGCCGCTTTGCTGTGCACCGGTGTTGTGATGGCGGCTCCTGTAATGGAAAAGACGGAAGCCGTAGAACAGGTGGAAGGTCCTGGAATCAAGTTCGAAAAGACTGTACACGACTATGGTACAATCGAACAGGGTGCCAACGGAAACTGCGAGTTCGAGTTTGTGAACAACGGAACCGAACCCCTTATCCTTTCCGACGTGCGTTCCTCCTGCGGTTGCACCGTGCCTTCCTGGCCCCGTGAACCGATTATGCCCGGCAAGAAAAGTGCCATCAAGGTTCATTACGACACCAATAGGGTGGGTGGCATCAACAAAACCATTACCGTTTCCACCAACGGCAATCCCGAACGTGTGGTGCTTTCTATCCGAGGAACGGTCAACGCCAAGAATTAATAATCTTTCATATAATGTTTATCCCGGCTGAATGGTCGGGATAAATGTTTTAATACCCCTGCGAAAACAGATCATCATGCCTTCAATTTCAAAAAAAGGGCAGGAAATGCCCGCTTCGCCCATCCGTAAA
>CAYTCD010000136.1:0-1774 GCA_964436335.1 uncultured Bacteroidaceae bacterium | reverse complement strand
ACATTGCAGAACATGAACAACGGTATCAAGCAAACCGCCCGTTTAGCCAACACTGTAAAGATTTTCAAATACATAAACTGGACAAACGCTTTCGACTACAACGAATTCTGGTATCTCAAGAATACCCGGCAATACTACGACCTTGAACAAGAAAAGATAGTTTCAGATATACAGAGAGGGTTCAAGACCACGCGTCAGTTCAACTACACCACCAATTTCTCCTTCAACGTATATGGTATCTTCCGGTTTAAAAAAGGAGGTCTGAAAGCCATCCGCCACGTCATGACTCCTTCTGTAGGATTCACCTACCATCCTGATTTCAGCAAACCTTTCTGGGGGGCCTACGCCACCTATACCGACCCGCTCGGTGTGGAACACTATTATTCCAAATACGCCAACAACATCTATGGCGGCCCTCCATCGGGAACGGTGGGCAGCCTCAACCTTTCGCTCAAGAACACCTTCGACATGAAGGTTCGAAACCGCAAAGACACCGTCAATCAAGAAAAGAAGATTAAACTGATCGACAACCTTACCGTCAGCACCTCGTACAACATGGCGGCCGACTCTCTGCGTTGGGCTCCCATCACGATAAACGCGCGGACCGTGCTTTTCCAACGGCTCAATATCAGCGTGGGCGCGTCTTTCGATTTTTACAAAGTGGATGAAAACGGACGGCGGTACAACGAATTTTTCTGGGTTGGAAACCGATACAAAGGCCTGCGCTTTACCCGTACCAACATGGCCGTTTCTCTGGCATGGAACATCAATCCAAAAGCCAAACCGAAAGAGAACGGAGAAAGCCCGGAACGTCCCGAAACGCCTTACTACGCTTCCGATCTGTACAATCCCACCGATATCTTCCTGCAACCCATCGACTTCAAAGTGCCTTGGAATCTGAATATCGGTTATAATCTCAATTATGTCATCAGCCCGAATATCAAAGAAGGAAAACTTAAGCACGATTTGGTGCAGACCATCACGCTTTCGGGCAACGTAAAGATTACCGAAAAGTTCAACATCAATTTCGGAACCGGCTTCGATATTCAGGCCAAAAAGTTCACGATCACCACCATCAGTTTTAGCCGCGACCTGCATTGCTGGGAAATGGGTATATATTGGGTTCCTTTCGGATACCGTACCGAATGGAATTTCTACCTGCGCGTAAAGAGCGGTGTCTTCCAGAGCCTGAAGGTACAGAAGAGCAAATCCTATATCGACAACTACTATTAGTACAATTAGAACGCCCCGCCACTTGCCTGAATAGGGGGTTTTACGTATCTTTGTATGTTGGGGCTTTACAACAGTATGAATAATTCATAAATCCTAATATTATCATGAAAAAAGTAATCGCCACCGCCAATGCGCCCAAAGCCATCGGCCCTTACAGCCAGGCCATCGAAGCCGGCAACATGTTGTTCATCTCCGGTCAGATTCCCGTTGATCCCGCCACCGGTAAGGTAGTGGATGGCGGCATCTCCGCCCAAACCGAACAATCTCTCAAGAACATCAAGGGAATTTTGGAAGAAGCCGGCTACACCTTTGACAACATCGTAAAATGCACCTGCCTGCTCAGCACAATGGACGACTTTGCCGCCATGAACGAAGTGTATGGCAAGTATTTCAGTATAAATCCGCCTGCCCGTGCCGCGTTTGCCGTTCAAAAACTTCCGCTCGGCGTATTGGTTGAAATCGAAGCCATTGCCGTAAAATAACCAAATTTCCATAAATCCATCCGAATGGATCACCAGCAATTACTCCATGGCCCTTCTTC
>CAYTCD010000135.1:0-1776 GCA_964436335.1 uncultured Bacteroidaceae bacterium | reverse complement strand
GTTTTGGTGGATGCAGAAGGGAGGTACGTATGGATGGATACTGCGGTTACCATCGCATCGCATGAGAACGGAAGCTGTAAGAGCAGTATGCTTTCCATGCCGATGGTTGGCGACCAGTGGATTTTTGTATGGTCCGATTTCCGTGATTTCGAAGATTTGAACACGCATAATGTTTATGGTCAGAATCTCCGTGTGGATGGTACCATTGGCGTTATAGAAACGGGTAATGAATATGGAATGCCGGCAGAGGAAGTTTTGCAGGTGTATCCCAATCCGGTGGTTTCGTCGATGGAAATCACTTGGAAAAACAATGGTCCGGCTTTGCATAATGCCCGGGTTGAACTTTTGGATTTGAAAGGTTCCGTCGTCGCCACATTATACAACGGAACACTTGCTTCGGGAAATAACCTTATCGAATGGCGGCGTCCCTCCGGCCTTGCATCGGGTATGTATTTGATTCGTGCCGTTGCAGGAAAGGAAAGATCATATGGAAAGGTAATCTTGAAATAACACGCAAGAACAGGTAAAAAAACAGGACGATGAATCGGTTGCTTGTTTGTTTGAGTGTGGCTTTTGTATGGGGAGCGGCAACCCATCTTGCGGCACAGCAGGTTTCGGTCGTTCCCCAGAAAAAAGCGGCGCTTTTAGAAGATTATACGGGAACGGGATGTGGCAATTGTCCGGATGGAGCGGCATATGCAGCGCGTTTGAAAGACCTTTGCGGGGATGCGTTCCATGTAATATCCATTCATGCAGGATATTATGCCGAACCCTTTGGCGATAGGCCGGATTTCCGCACCGACTTCGGAGATACCTTGCTGGATAATGCCGGCGATATAGGTTTCCCTTGCGGGTCAATAAACCGTGTTCCGTATGCTGAACCCACGCTCAACATGTATCGGGCTTCGTGGACAAAAGCCACCAAGCGGATTCTTGCCGAAGATGCCGTTGTGAATCTTTATGCAGAAGCTGAAGTGGATTTTCAAACACGGACACTGACGGTAAATGTGGAATACTGCTATATGGATGAAGTACAGGATTCCCCCGTACACCTATTGAATGTGGCTTTGGTTCAAAACCATATTATCGGTTATCAGAACGGTGGAGGAAACCAGTATTCGCACGAACATATGCTGCGCCATCTTCTCACCGGTCAATGGGGTGATACAGTGCGGGATTTTCAGGTGGGCGAGGTTTACACGCGCCAATACACCTATGTGTTGCCTGAGAATATACGTGAGGTGGATCTGGATATCCGGAATATCGAATTGGTGGCGTTCATGGCCCAAGGAAAACGGGATGTGCTGAACGTTACCGCTTGCAAACCCCGAATCAACGGTCTCCAAGAAGATTTGAACGTGAACCTGACTGCGCTTACCCTGCCCGACAACCGTTATGCATATACGTTTTTTCCGGTCAAGTTGCAGAATCTTTGCAACGATACCCTTACCCGGCTTTTGTTCGTTGCTGATATAAATGGAACGGAAAGCGAAACAGAAGTAGAAGTCTGCGTTCCTCCTTACCAAACCCGTACTTTGGAGATACCTGTGGAAACCTATGCACCTCAGGTTTCAAACAAAGCCGGATTGCATCTTTCGGCATTGAATGGAAAACCCTTTGAATCCGAAGAAATCTCCTATTCTTTTTCTGCTCCGATTGTTTCCAACTCCCGCATGTTGTGCATCGATATGCAAACCGACAACGACGGAGACGAGGTCTCGTACCGGATCCGGAACAGGAAAGGGGAGGTGGTCTATCGGAAAGGCCCTTTTGAAG
>CAYTCD010000134.1:0-1837 GCA_964436335.1 uncultured Bacteroidaceae bacterium | reverse complement strand
GCCGCCGATATCGAAAGGAAAAAGCGTTCAGGGGAGCGGGATGCGGGCCGAAATAGAAAGTCAGGAAGAAGGGTAAGAACGGGGCGGAAGCCGCCGATTATCGAAAGAAAAAAGAAAGAAAAAAGCGTTCAGGGAGCGGGATGCGGGCCGAAATAGAAAGTTTCGGTAAAGCAGATCGCTCCCTGAACGCTTTTTTTTAGATTTCCCAAGTGTCGCCGCTATTAAGCAGATCATCCATACATTTAATCTTCGACTCTTTTTGGGCCTTTTCTATCTGGTCTTCGAGCAATTGATTAAATGTCATGGCCGGTGTGGAGCGGATAACGCCCATCGCAACAGGGAAGTCGGGCAGTTTCATTTTGGCCAGCATCAGGTGGATTCCGGGATCTTGCGAATATACATCGTGAACCAGAAGATCTTTTTCCGTAATGCCGTCTTTCCCCAATTCCACCGCTTCGAGTCTGGTTTGGTTCAAACGGATCCCCTTGTTCTTTTCTTTCCCGAAAATCATGGGTTTACCATGCTCAAGAATAAGTTGGTGATCGTCCCGGACGTCTTTGCCCGTAATGTCGGCATGCGCCTTGTCGTTGAAGATAACGCAGTTGTCGAGAACTTCAATTACCGCACAACCATCGTGTTTGGCCGCTTGCATCATTACCTCGGTCATCAATTTCACGTTGTTGTCGGGAACGCGGGCAAAGAATGTGCCTTGCGAACCGATTACGAGTTCACCCGGATTGAACGGGTGTTCTATCGTTCCCATGGGCGAGGTTTTGGTAATGGCACCCATAGGCGAAGTGGGGGAGTATTGTCCCTTGGTAAGCCCGTAAATCTGGTTGTTGAACAGAACGATGTTTACGTCCATATTGCGGCGCACGATATGGATAAAGTGATTGCCGCCGATAGCCAGCGAGTCGCCGTCACCCGTGCTGATCCAAACGCTCAGGCCGGGATTGGCCAGTTTTACACCCGCCGCAATGGCATTGGCACGTCCGTGGATACCGTGAAAACCGTACGTGTTTACATAATACGGAAAGCGGGACGAACAGCCGATGCCCGAAACGTTCACATACTTTTCTTTCTTATATCCGATTTCGGGAAATACGCTTTCCATAGCCGAAAGGATCGCATGCGATCCGCAGCCGGGACACCATTTAACCATTTGGTCGCTGGCAAAGTCCTGCTTGGTAAGTTTTTCCGGGGATTTTTCTATGGCGATTTTCATACGATTGTCTTTTTTCGATTATTCGTCCAACAATTGGTTGAAGCAGTCCACCAATTCGGTAACCGTGAACGGCAGGCCTTGAATCTTGTTGTATTGTTTCATGCTCAGATGGTCGAATTTTCCGCGCAGATAGTTGACAAACTGCCCTTCGTTCAATTCGCATACCACAATCTTCTTGTGGCCTTCCAATACTTCCCGTGTGTTCTTGGGGAGCGGCATGATATAGTTGAAATGCGTGTGGGCGATGCTTTTGCCTTGCGCCTGCAATAGTTTGACCGCTGTGTTGACGGCTCCTTCCGTACCTCCCCAACTTACTACCAGAAGGTCGGCATTTTCAGATCCGTCAATCTTTTGGGCGGGGATATGGTCGGCGATTCTTTCCACTTTCTCACGACGCAGTTTGGTCATTGTGGCGTGGTTGAGCGGGTCGGTGGACACACTGCCGGTAATATTCTCTTTTTCCAGACCGCCGATACGGTGGCGCAGACCTTCCGTGCCGGGTAAGGCCCAGCCGCGTACCAAGGTTTCGGGATTGCGCAGGTAGGGTTTGAAATCAGGATCATTGGCCGGAACAATCGGCGGATTGATGGCCGGCATATCCGCCATCTTGGG
>CAYTCD010000133.1:0-1956 GCA_964436335.1 uncultured Bacteroidaceae bacterium | reverse complement strand
ATTGAAATCATCGTTGAAATCAGGTTCGGCCGTATGTTTCAGAAGTTCCGGATTATCGAGATGGGCGGTATCGAGTTCGCTCAAAAACCGGCTCGGTTGGCAAAAATCGGTTTCGCCCCAACGCATGCGGCGCTTGGCGAAAGAAAGCCACAGGGCTTTTTCTGCGCGTGTAACGGCTACGTAGAACAAGCGGCGTTCCTCTTCCACTTCTTCGCGTGTATCAAGACTCTGGGCGGCCGGAAAAAGGTTCTCTTCGCACCCCACTACCCATACGTAGGGAAATTCAAGCCCTTTGGCGGCATGTACGGTCATAAGGGTAACCTTGTCGGCTTCGGCCTCTTCTTTCTTTTCGTCCTGGTCGGTAAGCAAAGCGATGTTCTGCAAAAACAGATCGAGTGTGACAATGCCTTCCACAGCCACCATTTCCCCCGTTTCCTCGTCCACCATAAGCGGTTCTTCCTCGCAGAACGACTTTACGGCATTGAGTAGTTCTTCCACGTTGTTCATGCGGCTCTCGCTCTCCGGGGTGTCTTCCTGTCGGTATTCGCGGCTCAGTCCGCTGGCTTTCCAGATGGCGTTGGCCATTTCAAAAGCATCGGTTTGGGAGAACCGGGCGTTGAGGCTCAAAATCATATCCATTACTTCGAACAACTTGGCGCGTGTGCCGGAATTGATGGCGGCGGCCACCGATTCCCTGAAGGCATGGCAGGCCTGTTCCGATTCAAATACGGTATCGGGCGCCCCCATGTTCTTCAAGATGGCGGTATTGCCTTTGTCCCATACCGGTTGGGATTGGAGAAGAGTTCCGTTGCGGAGAAACATCATGCCGTCCCAGATACCGCCGCCTGAAAGGGCTCCGATGAGTCGGAGACGGTTGAGGGTGGTTTCGCCCAAACCTCTTCCCGGATTGTTGATGCAGCGCAGCAAGGCTTCTTCATCACGGGGGTTGCCCGCCCAACGGAAATAGGCAACAATGTCTTTTATTTCCTTGCGCCGGTAAAAACTCAATCCCCCGTAGATACGGTAAGGAATGTTGATTTTGCGCATGGCGTCTTCAATAGCTTTGCTTTGGCTGTTGATACGGTATAATACCGCGCAGTCTCTGTAGTTGGCCTGCCGGCTGTTGCGGATCCTGAATATTTCGTGCGCCACGGTGGTGCCTTCCTCGGTATCGGACGGGGAAGAAAGCAGCCTTGCTTTCAGGCCTTCTTCGTTTTCGGTCCAGATCTCTTTGGGAATACGGTCTTTGTTGTGTTCGATAATCGAGTTGGAGAGTTGCACGATATGGTTGGTGGAGCGGTAGTTCTGTTCCAGCTTGAACTTGCGCATCTGCGGGTAGTCGTGTTCGAAATTGAGGATGTTCTGTATGTTCGCGCCTCGGAAACTGTAGATGCTTTGCGAGTCATCGCCCACCACACAGATGTTTTGGTGCAGGGCGGCCAGTTTTTTCACAATCAGGTATTGGGCGTAGTTGGTATCCTGATACTCATCCACCATGATATAACGGAAACGCTTCTGGTATTTGAGCAAGGTTTCGGGAAAATCGCGGAAGAGCAGGTTGGTGTTGAACAGCAGATCGTCGAAATCCATTATGGAAGCCTGTTTCATACGGCGGTCGTATTCCAGAAAGATACGCCCGGTCTCGGGCATGCGCATGCGGGTGTCTTCTTCAAGAAACGTATGGGTCTGCGCGTAGTATTCGGCCGAAATCAGGCTGTTTTTGGCCATCGAGATCCGGTAGAGGATTTTGGAATCTTTGTATTGCTTGGGATCGAGGTTGAAATCTTTTACGATGCGTTTTATCAGGGATTTGCATTCATCGGTATCGTAAATGCCGAAATCTTTCTGATATCCGATCAGGGGTGCTTCGGCACGCAGTATCTTGCAAAAAATGGAATGGAATGTTCCCATCCACAACGAGCGGGCATCGGGACCTACCAGTTGCGTGATGCGGTC
>CAYTCD010000132.1:0-2003 GCA_964436335.1 uncultured Bacteroidaceae bacterium | reverse complement strand
AATATTCGATTCAGGTAAATCAGTTACAAAAGAATTATGGCAAGAAACAGGCGATCCTCGGGTGGCGGACCATTCTGGGTGAAGCCGCAAGGAGAAGGAGCATGTTCGTTGCAGATTGTGGAATCTTCGCAGATAGACAAATCGGATACGGAACAGAAACGCATATTCGAGACCGCCGAATTCTTTAATCCGGTGGACTTGGTTTGCACGATCTACGACTACAGACACCGCAAGTTCGACCTTTTGCAGTATGTGGATCCGCAGACGGCTTTCATTTCGTCTAAATCGGTACAGGGAAAAGAGATAAAGGCCATGGAACTGCCTGGCCTCTGGAACGGCGCGATGGCACATTGGATCACGCTCTTTGTGGAGGTTCCCCAAAGCGTGTTCACGCCGGTAAAGACGGTAAACGACCTTTTACGCCCCCAACATAAGAATAGTAAGTAAAACGTTTAAATTTTCATGATATGATGAGTATCAAAAATTACATCGAAACACATAAAGACCGTTTTCTGGAAGAATTGTTCGGACTTATCCGGATTCCTTCCATCAGTTCGGAAACCGAACACAGGCCCGATATGGTAAAGGCGGCCGAGTATTGGAAGGCGCAGTTGCTCAAGGCCGGTGCCGACAGAGCCGAAGTGATGCCTACCGAAGGTAATCCGGTGGTGTATGGCGAAAAGCTCATTGACCCCCAAGCCAAGACTGTATTGGTTTATGGCCATTATGACGTGATGCCGGTGGATCCGGTGGAACTGTGGAAGACCAAGCCGTTTGAACCGCAGATTATCGGCGACAGACTGTATGCCCGTGGGGCAAATGACGATAAGGGGCAGTCTTTTATGCACGCCAAGGCGTTTGAATATATGGTAAAGGAAAATTGTCTGCCTTGCAATGTAAAGTTCATGCTCGAAGGGAAGGAAGAAATAGGTTCACCCTCTCTTGAGAAATGGTGTGCCGATCATAAGGAAATGCTGAAAGCCGATGTGATTCTGGTTTCGGACACTTCGATGATTGCGCCCGATATACCTTCGGTTACGGTAGGTTTGCGCGGTCTGAGTTATGTGGAGGTAAGCGTTACCGGTCCCAACAAAGATCTCCATTCGGGTATCTTTGGCGGTGCGGTGGCCAATCCCGCCAACGTTCTTGCTTCGTTGATAGCGGGGCTTATCGATGAAAACGGACATATCACCGTGCCGGGATTTTACGATGATGTGGTGGAGATTTCAACCGAAGAACGGACGGCCATGGCCAAAGCGCCCTTTGACGAAAATGCTTACAGAAAGGCATTGGACATTGAACAGACGCAGGGAGAGAAAGGATTTTCAACGATTGAACGCACGGGTATCCGTCCTTCTTTGGATGTGAACGGTATGTGGAGCGGCTATACCGGTGAAGGTGCCAAAACCGTGTTGCCTTCTACCGCGCACGC
The DNA here is from genome assembly GCA_964436335.1 of uncultured Bacteroidaceae bacterium. Lineage (GTDB taxonomy): Bacteria > Bacteroidota > Bacteroidia > Bacteroidales > P3 > Pullibacteroides. The sequence goes on along the minus strand of CAYTCD010000132.1, from coordinate 571 downwards.
CAAAATCAGCATGCGGTTGGTCCCGAATCAAAATTGGGAAAAAATCGGCAGGCAGATTGCCGATTGTTTGCAACAGCGTGCACCAAAGAGTGTGAAGGTTGAAGTGAAACTCCTGCACGGCGGACAGGCCTATGGCGCCGACCTGAAGTCGGATGCCTACAAAGCCGCCGAAGAAGCCTACATGGAAGTATATGGCAAAAAGCCCATTCCCACGCGCAGCGGCGGTAGTATTCCCATCATTGCGGCTTTTGAACGTGTTTTAGGAATCAAATCGATCCTGATGGGTTTCGGATTGGAAGCCGATGCGATACACTCGCCCAACGAAAGCTATCTGCTCGAAAATTTCTACCGTGGCATAGAAACGATCACTTCTTTCTATCTCCACTACGGGAAGTAGCCCTTCTTTCCTCATATTTCTTCCCCCAGCCGTATTCGTCTTTCAGAGAGGCATCGGCGGGGAGGAAATTAAAGGAGTAACGGTCGAGGGACTCATCTTCCATCGTCTTTTTTCCATTAACGGCACCGTTGAGGTTCACCGCCAAGGACACGATTTGCTGACAGCCGAACTTGG
>CAYTCD010000131.1:0-2131 GCA_964436335.1 uncultured Bacteroidaceae bacterium | reverse complement strand
ATATAGCGGTTGTCCAACTCATGCACGCCGCCTTTAGGTGAAACATACTTGAGGTGGGGATCCACCAAAACCACCACATCCTTAAAGTGGCTCAGGGTCGTTGCCCACTTGCCATCTTCATTATTTCCGAAAGGTCGGTATTTGCCATCAATCGCATTCGCCCAAAAATTATACATCCGGTTATCGGAATACATAAAATTGGCATTGAGTGACAAAGTCCAACGATCGTTGATATGGAAACGGTTTCCCATACTGGCGCGTACCCTTTTTTCCGCCGGTTCCACCCTCTCGCCCGGCTGCGGTTCAGGTCCGAGACGGTATCCGTCATCATACGCATAATCGGCATTGGCACTGAAATCCCACCATTTGGCCAACTGGCGGGAATGGCTGAGCGACACGCCTGTCTTGATAGGGCATCCCCGTGTCCAGGAATGATCCTTTACTTTTTCGTCTCTTTCCACCCACCACCATTCATACGTCATAGGGTCATACTCCTTGTATTTTATATGTTGGGTAAGAGGTATGCTCTTGGGTTTTTCGTAAATGCCGGCATACAGTTTAATGGAACTTACCGGTGAACTGGAGGCATATTTGGTATGCACATTGATCGCCCCGTTGATGGCCGCCGAACCATACAATACCGAAGCCGCGCCTTTGAGCACATCTATCTGCTCCACATCGTCCATCGAAACCAAGTTCCAGGCCGGACGTCCGGCATCGGCACGCAACATCGGCATATCGTCCAGCATTAACATCACGCGGCTGCCCATCCCTGAACTGAAACCGCTCCCGCCGCGCATCTGCGGTTCGTTATCTACAATAGCCAGCCCCGCCACGCCCTTGAGAGCCCTGTCCAAGGTGTTCACATTGTTTTTGGCAATGCTTTCCAAACCCACCACTTCCATGGTCTGAATGGAGGTCTTGCCATCGCGTTCCAAACGGGTACCCTGTATCTGCACCGCTTCCAATGCCATAGCAAAAGGAGCCAACCCCACGTTGAGAATCTTCGTATCCTCGCCTTTGGCAAACGTAACCTTTATCGTCTTGTCTTCATAGCCCAGATAGCGGAAATTCAACTCCACCTCGGCCCGTTCCACCGCCAGCATATAATTTCCGTCCATGTCGGCCACCGCGCCCTGTCCGGTAGTTCCCACCACCATTACCTGCGCCTGCGGCAACACCAATTTGTCTTTCTGATCATAAATCTGCCCTTTTATCACACGGTAGTGTTGAGCCTGTGAAAGAACGGGGAAAAGCAAAAGAAAACAAAATGCGACTTCTCCGAAAGCAGTCCGTATATATTGTGCCATCTATTTCGTTTTAAGACATGCGAAATTAGAACTAAGCGCACGACTAACACGCCACAAAACGCCGAAACCATTAACAAAACACTGTTAATTATAATACAAAAAGCAGTATATAAGTTACTTATACAAAATCAAACCCTATACTGCTTTTTAACCGAAAATTTTGGTAGAAAATATGTTCTACTTCAGTATCAGACTAATAAGTAAAAGTTCCATGTTCTCCATCTATGGTCAACATACTCTTGGAACTATTCTCACAATACCCTATCACTTTGGCTTCCAAATCAAAATAATGGGCAATCTTAACAACATCAGACGCAATGTTTTCCTTTACATACAACTCCATGCGATGGCCCATATTGAAAATCTGATACATCTCCTTCCACGAAGTGCCGCTTTCGGCCTGTATCATCGAAAACACAGGCGGTGTGGCAAACATGCTGTTTTTTACCACATGCAGGTTCTTTACAAAGTTCATCACCTTGGTCTGCGCGCCACCGGTGCAATGCACAATGCCGTGGATACTGGGACGGTAGTTTTCCAAAATCGCCTGCACCACCGGAGCATAGGTACGGGTAGGAGAAAGCAACAACTGCCCCACGTTCATGTTTTCAACCCCGGTGGCATCGGTAAGCGACTTACTTCCGCAATACACCAGATTTTCGGGCATGGCATTATCGTACGATTCGGGATAGCGCAAGGCGTACTCATGCTTAAGAACATCGTGACGGGCACTGGTAAGGCCATTGCTGCCAATACCGCTATTATATACGTCTTCGTAGGCGGTTTGGCCAAAAGACGCCAGACCGATAATCACATCGCCC
>CAYTCD010000130.1:0-2188 GCA_964436335.1 uncultured Bacteroidaceae bacterium | reverse complement strand
TGGGCTTGGACGTGCACGATATGGAAAACATGGGCGAAAACCTGTTCGGTTACGATGACGAGATCAAGCGTTCCGACCAGTTCGGGCTTTCCTACCTGCGCTTGGGCCGCCGTCTGCAACCCGGTTTCGTGCTTACGGTGGAACCCGGCATCTACTTCATTCCGGCGCTCATCGACCTTTGGAAAAGCAAGGACAAGTTTACCCAATACATCAACTACGACAAGGTGGAAGCATACAAAGACTTTGGCGGCATCCGTATCGAAGACGATGTGCTGATTACCGAAAAGGCCTGCAAATTATTGGGTCAGCCTATTCCCAAGACGGTGGCGGAGGTGGAGGAAGAAGCCGCGAAAGGGGAGTAGGGAAAAGAAAGGCAATAAAAAAAGGAAGTCGGTTTTCGACTTCCTTTTTTTTGTATCGGTTGAAATTCGATTAGAACTTGTAACGGACCCCGATGGCGATACCACCGGCATACAGACCGCCGTTGTAGAAACCACAATGGTTTTTGCCGAAATCCGGGCCGAAAGCGGGCCGCCATTCCACCGAAAGTTGGAGCGGGAACCAAAAATTGTATTCCACCCCTACGCGACCGGCCACGCCAACGAAAGCGTAACCACCCCACCACCAACCGACGGCACCACCTACACCGAGAGACCAATTCCATTCACCTTTTTCGTTCCAAGGAATCTTGGTGCTGAAAGGGTTGATCCAATCGTAGGTAACGGCGCCTTCAATGCCGTGGAAACCAGGAAGACCGGCATCTACCGACAGCATATTGTTACCCAAGGTGTGTTGATAGGATAATTCAACACCGTAACCGATGCGCACACCCACAGCACGAGGTTGGGCGATAGCGCTTGCCATGCCTAATACAAAGAGGAAGGCGGCAACAATCAGGCTCTTCTTCATCACTTTTATTATTTAGTTAAAATTTCTACAAAATGTGCAAAAATATAACAATCTTCGCTACAAGTCAAATGCACCCGATTTTCGCCCGACTTTCATTATATTTGCCTCCCTGAAATCTAAAAACACAACATACCATGTACGGAAAATTTCAGCAATTCCTGCAAGAGGAATTAAAAGGAATCCGTGAAGCCGGACTCTACAAGGAAGAACGGGTTATCGTTACCCCTCAGAAAGCCGACATCAAGGTAAAAACAGGGCAGGAAGTGCTTAACTTCTGCGCCAACAACTATCTGGGTCTGTCCAACAATCCCAAACTGATCGCCGCCGCCAAGAAAGCGCTTGACGAAAGAGGCTACGGGATGAGTTCGGTGCGTTTTATCTGCGGAACGCAAGACCTGCACAAAGAATTGGAACGTAAGATTTCCGAATTCTTCGGCACGGAAGATACCATTCTCTATGCGGCTTGCTTCGATGCCAACGGCGGGGTTTTCGAACCGCTTTTGGGCGAAGAAGACGCCATTATTTCCGATGCGCTCAACCACGCTTCTATTATCGACGGCGTGCGTCTTTGCAAGGCCAAACGCTACCGCTACGCCAACGGCGATATGGCCGAACTCGAAAACTGCCTTAAGGAAGCCCAGGCTCAGCGTTTCCGCATTGTGGTTACCGACGGCGTTTTCTCGATGGACGGCAACGTGGCTCCGCTCGACAAGATTCTGGCCCTGGCCGACAAATACGAAGCCTTGGTGATGGTGGACGAAAGCCACTCGGCAGGCGTGGTGGGCAAGACCGGTCGCGGGGTTACCGAACAATACAACTGTCGCGGCAAGGTGGATATCCTCACCGGCACGCTTGGCAAAGCCTTCGGCGGTGCGGTGGGCGGATTCACCACGGGTCGCAAGGAAATCATCGACATGCTGCGTCAGCGTTCGCGTCCCTACCTGTTCTCCAACTCGATTCCTCCGATGGTGGCCGCCGCCGCCATTCAGATGTTCGACATGATGAGCGAAACCAACGAACTGCAAGACAAGCTTCACGCCAATACCGAATATTTCATCGGCAAGATGAAGGATGCCGGTTTCGACATCAAGCCCACGCAGAGTGCCATTTGCGCGGTGATGCTCTACGATGCCAAACTGAGCCAGGAATTTGCCGCCAAGTTGCTCGACGAGGGTATCTATGTAACCGGTTTCTACTATCCGGTGGTTCCCAAGGGGCAGGCACGTATCCGCGTGCAGCTTTCGGCCGGACACGAAAGGGCGCACCTCGACAAGTGCAT
>CAYTCD010000129.1:0-2194 GCA_964436335.1 uncultured Bacteroidaceae bacterium | reverse complement strand
CTTTATCTGCGTGAACGTACCCACAATCAGGCCGGCGATGCGTTCGAACCAGCCGCCCCGTTCCAGATTCATCATCATGCGGTCGATATGGTAGTCGAACTCATCCAGATCTTCGATAAAGAGAATCTTTCCCGTGGGGTCTATGTCGGTGGGGGTTCCGCGCAGGCTGTACAGAATGGAAAGGTTTCCGCCGATAAGGGGCGCGGTGACGCTTCCGGGGCGGTTGAGGAATTGGTTGCGGAAGCGGTGCACGAGGCTTTCTCCGAAAAGGGCTTTCTTGAGCGAACCTACGGAAGACACATAATCGGGGTCTTGGGGGGCAGGGTAGGTTTGCGGCATGCACGAATGCAGGGATGCCACGCCCAGGTTCTGCTGCAGGTGGGAGAGCAGCACGGTGATGTCGCTGAATCCCACAACCCATTTGGGATGCTGCATAAAGGCCGTAAAGTCGAGGCGGTCTATCAGGCGCACCGAACCGTAGCCGCCACGGGTGCAGATAACGGCGCGGATTTCGGGATTGTCCAAGGCGGCCTGCAAGTCGGCGAGACGTTCGGCATCGGTTCCGGCAAAAGGTCCGAAATTTTTGAGCACATTGGCGCCCACCTCCACTTGCAGCCCCCATGATTTGAGCACGCTCAGGCCGCGTTCCACACAAGCCGGTTCAATGCAGCCGGCCGGCGAAACCAGCGCCACTTTGGCGCCTTTTTCCAAAAAGGGAGGAATCTGTATCATTATTGCAAAGTTATAGCATTCTGAAGAAAATTGTGACAAAGTTCGGGCAAGCCCGGTTTTATCCGTTTGGCTGAATCCAAAACATCCGTAAGGCTGATTTTCTAAACTTAAACTATCTTTGTTCTCATGGATACGAACAGACAGCAGAAAGTAAACCGGCTTTTACAGCGAGAAATGGGGGAGATCTTCCGTCGGGAGATGCAACCGCATTTTCCTGGCATCATGATAACGGTAACGTTTATCCGCATTACGCCCGATATGTCGGTGGCGCGGGTCAACCTGAGCCTTTTCCCCGACAACGACAAGGCTTCGACACTGAAAAAAATTAAGGCTAAAACCGCTGAAATAAGAGGATTGTTAGGGCAACGTATCAAAAATCAGTTGCGTATAGTGCCACGTCTGGAGTTTTTTGTTGACGACACGTTGGATAGGGTGGAGCGCATCGAGCAACTTTTGGCACAATAAACAGACAGTTCATTATTAAATTCCGGAATCATGCCACACTCCGCCAAACTGTCTTTTTTTATCGCCGGACGTTATTTCCGAGCCAGAAAAAGCCCGTTGGTAACGCTTATCGGGCGGGTGGCCGTGCTGAGTATAGCGGTGAGTACAGCGGCAATGGTATTGGTGCTTTCGGTAATGAATGGTATGAACCGTTTCGTGGCCGAGCGTTTTTGGGGGGTGGATGCCGACTTACAGGTAGAAGCGGCGCAAGGAAAGTTTTTCGATGCCGGAACCTTGTTGGAAACAGTGCGGCGTATTGGAGGTGTGAAGGCCGTTTCGGGTGTATTGCAGGACCAAGCCCTGCTTACTTACGGAGAACAGAATGGCATGGTACGGCTCAAGGGAGTGGATACATGTTTTACAGAAGTGTCGGATCTTGCCTTGCAGGTATATTCGGGGCATTACAATCTCGACTATAACGAAACGGCGGCTTTGGTGCTGATGGGGGGTGGTGTTTTTGCCCAGATGCAGATCCCCCCTTCCCATGCCGAAGCCTGTTTGTTGTATGCGGTGGACGCCCGCTTGCTCAACAGCCCTTTCGCCATGCAGCAATCGGTGTCTTCATTTTCGGTGTATCCGTCGGGTTTGTTCAGTTCGATTCCCGAATACGACAACCAATACCTTTTTTGCCATCTGACCTTTGCCCGCAAGGTGTTTAAAGCGGAGGGTAAATTGTCGGCGATAGAGGTGAAGGTTGAACCTTCGGTAGGCGTAAAGAAGACAAAAGCGAATATAAAGCAGGTTTTGGGAGACGGTTTTACGGTAAAAGATCGCTTTGAACAGCAGCAAAGCATGTTTAAGAGCATGAAGGCCGAAAAACTTATCGTAATTGCCGTTTTTGCCTTCGTGATGCTTATAGCCACCTTTACAATGGTGGCAAACCAGATGTTGCTGATGTATGAAAAACGTCGGGATATCGCCATTTTGGCGAGCATGGGTATGCGTCGCGCCCATCTTC
>CAYTCD010000128.1:0-2280 GCA_964436335.1 uncultured Bacteroidaceae bacterium | reverse complement strand
GTTTTTCGGGCAACAGCCTTGTGTATAAACAGGTGATTTCGATGTTGAACATTCTTGATTACGAAACCTATTTCGAGATGTTCGGCTATTGCCTGCAAGGAAATCCGCCCGCCGCGCTGGATCTTTTTAACCGTATATTGGAAAACGGGTTCGATGCCCAAGTTTTTGTGGGAGGCTTGAGCCGGCATCTGCGTACGCTGATGCTGATGCTGGACGAAAAGACAGTGGCTTTGGTGGAAAGTTCCCCGCTGTTGCAGGGAAGATATAGGGAACAGGCCTTGCGTTGCACCTTGGGGCAGTTTCTTCAGGCTTTGGAACTCTGCAATCAGTGCGACTTGCAATACCGCAACAGCAACAACAAGCGGCTGTTGGTGGAAATTTTGCTGTTGCAGCTGATACGGGTATTCGCACCGACCGCATTGGGTGCGCGGGGAGGGGAGGCTCCGGCTCCGGTGCAGGGGGAGGCGGAGGCTCAGCGCCGTACCGGCGCTGAGCCTGGCGCCGCAGCCGCTCCCGCACGCACGTCCGAACCTTTGGTTCAACCCGCGGCCGTTCCTGCGGCTGCGGCGAGCGTTCCGGCACAGCCATCTATGGCCGATACGCCGCAGGTAGCGCCTGCACCGGTGCCAGCTGCCGCATCCGCCCAATCACCCGGAACGCCCGCCTCCGGACTTACCAGTGCCACCTCCTTGCGGAATCTTGCCAACCGCAGGCAAGCGGAGAACATTCCCGTTGTGGCCGCGGCTTCTGCCGCCGCCCCCCGGCAACCGCTTACGCAAGAGGTTTTCCAGGCCGTCTGGAGGCAGTATATGCAACAGATAGAAAAAAGTCAGGCACGTTGCCACGCCTTGTTTTCGCGTACCCGTCCCGAGGTAAAGGAAAAAGACGCAATCGTGCTGCATGTGGCCAACCGTTTTGCCGGAGAAGAACTGGAGTCGATACAGAAACCGGTGCTTGACCATCTCCGCACAGAACTGAACAACGGCGATATACATTTTATCATTGAGGTGGACGAAAGCATACAGCCCAGCGTGATGATTTACACCCCGACAGAAAAATACGAGGCGATGCAGAAAAACAATCCCCAGATCAAGAACTTTAAGGAAAGTCTCAATTTGGATTTGGAATTGTAGCAGGATACGACAAAATTAATCAAATAGCATAATGAAAAAGAGATTGTTATTTTTACTGACTGCCGTTTTCGGCATGACGTTTACCCTGTCGGCTCAGGAAGCCGCGGGTATGGAACAGCCCCTGCCGCTTGATCCGCAAGTGCGCTATGGTGTATTGGAAAACGGGTTGACGTATTACATCCGTCAGAACGCGAAACCCGAAAACCGCGTGATGCTGCAATTGGCCGTGAATGCCGGTTCGATTTGCGAAACCGAGGCCCAGCGTGGTTTGGCGCATTTTACCGAACACATGTCGTTTAACGGTACCAAGAATTTTCCCAAAAACGAATTGGTGAACTTTCTGCAGAAGACGGGGGTTCGTTTTGGCGGTGATATCAACGCCTTTACCTCGTTTGACGAAACGGTTTACATGCTTGAGATTCCCACCGACAAGGAAGGTATGCTGGAAAGCGGCTTTCAGGTACTGGAGGATTGGGCGCACCAGGCCAGTATGGAAACGGATGCCATCAACAGCGAAAGGGGCGTCATTATCGAAGAATGGCGCATGGGCTTAGGGGCTGACGACCGTATCCGTAAAAAGGTACTGCCGGTGATTTTCGGCAATTCACTCTATGCAGAAAGGCTTCCCATCGGTACGGTGGAAAACCTCAGGACATTCAAGCCCGAACAAATCCGTATGTTCTATAAAGATTTCTATCGTCCTGACCTGCAGGCGGTCATTGTTGTGGGCAATATCGACCCCGACAAGGCCGAAGCGATGGTGAAAAAGCATTTTTCCGCTTTGAAGAATCCGGCCCAACCCAAAGCGCGTGTCAACGTAACCATTCCCGACAATGAAGCACCCATCTTTACGGTGGCCACCGATCCGGAAGCGGTGTCTTCGTCGATAGAGATTTATATCAAGCATCCCCATAAGAACCTTGCCACTGTGGCCGACTACCGCGATATGCTCATCGACGGCTTGGTATCGCGCATGATGGGTGCCCGTTTTGCTGAACTGGCGCAGGATCCCCAGTGTCCGATGGTGATGGCACAGATGGGATCGGGCGCGTTTGTTCGCAACACCGATATATTGGCGGTAACGGTGGTTTCAAAGCCCAATATGATGGATGCGTCTTTTGCGCTTGTTTTGCAGGAACTGGCGCGG
>CAYTCD010000127.1:0-2339 GCA_964436335.1 uncultured Bacteroidaceae bacterium | reverse complement strand
CCGGTTGCAGGATGCGTAGGGCCGGTTATGCGCTGAAAGGCGGCGAAAAACAAGGGAAGTACCACCGCCAACAATATCATCCACGATTGTTTCATATCTCCAAATTTAAGGTTTAGCCGTATATACCGTTTTTTTTGCGTCCGACTTACGGAGTGCCTTTATTTTTACTTCCTCACCCGGTTGCAGGGTGCTCAACACTTCCATATATTGTTCCACCGAAGAAACTTTCTTTCCATTCAGGCGCAAGATAACGTCGCCGTTGCGAAGCCCCGCCCTGTAAGCGGCCTTACCCTCCACCACAATCATAGCGGTGAGCCCTTTTCTGGCCGTGTTGTTGATATCGGGCATCAGCCCCAACTTTACCTTCATCTTGCCCATCCCCATGTTTCTGTCCGAAGATGGCTCACCCGAAGATGTAAAATGCAGCGGTGCGCAATCGCCGGTCTGCCGCAACAAATCGCCGATAACCGAAGACAGGCGCACCATGCCGTCGTAGTTGAGTGTAGCCGCATCGTCATCGGGCGTATGGTAGGTGGGGGAAGGCGGTGTGCAGAAAAAGAAAACCGGTATCTGCCGCGCGTAGAAAGAAGCATGATCAGACGGCCCATGGCCATCGGGCGACAGGGTGAGGCGGAGATCGGTGCGCCGGTCGGCTTCCTTCACCATTGCAACCGCCTCCTTACTGGTGCCGGTACCGGTTATCCTGAATTCATCACCTTGCAGGTTTCCCAACATATCAAGATTAAACATGGCATCGATACACGAAAGTTCGAATGGAAAATCATTCAAAAAAGCCTGTGAACCGCACAATCCGATTTCCTCACCGCTGAAAGCCACAAAAATCAAACTTTTCCGCAACGGAAACTGCGAATAGTAGCGCATCAGTTCCAACATTACCGCCACCCCGCTGGCGTTGTCGTCCGCACCATTATGGATTTCGTGAACACCCTTGCGCATGGATGTCTCTACCTTGTCGCCCCAACCCAGATGGTCGAAATGCGCTCCCACTATCACAAAATGCCCGGCAAGCACGGAATCCGTTCCTCTCACCAGACCTATCACGTTACGGCTCCTGACCTGTTCGCCCCAACGGGCTTTAAAGGAATAGGAATGCCAATAATCGGTCTGGCTTTGCCCCGACCTCGCGTTTTTCCAATCCTTTGAAAACGGCAACAAACCGTTCTGCAAAAATTCCTTGCCGATATAAAGGGCACTCAAGCTATCCTGCACCGAACCTGTAAGCCGGCCTTCCATATCATCGGAAGCTAATACCCTTACATCGTGCCGTACCCTTTCCTTTCTAGCCCAAAACCTATCGGCCGAAAAATCCCCTATCTTCGGCGCTATCGGCTCTTCTTTTTCCAACCTTTTTTCCTGCGCCATACCCGAAGCACACAGCAACACGCCCAAAAGCCCTATCCAGCCTTTTATTGATAAAAATCCTCTGTTCTTCATCCTGTTTTCTTCCTTAATATGTGAGCCACTGCTTGAAACTATCGGCCTTTTCCTTGCTCACCAACACCGGTTCCTTGAACTCCGGCATAAGGGAAACCGATATCTTGCCCTGAAAATAATCCTCTATCTTGCTCACCGCCCGACTACAAAGCAAAATCTGACGGGTGGCGCGGAAAAAAACCGCCGGATCCAACTCCTCGCCCAAGCGGTCAAGCGAATAATCCACCACCATAGACCCTTGCTTAAAGGTTTGGGCATAGGTTATCTTGTTTTCACTGTAAAAGTAGGCCACGTCCTCCACCAAAAGCACTTCCATCTGCTTGCCACGCTGCATAAGGAAACGGTTGCGGTAAAGTTTTTCAGGATTGGCTATCTTTTGCGGAAAATCTTTCCAATTGCTCTTTTCGTTGAGTTGACGGAAATATGCAGGCGTGCGTTTTTCAAATTTTTCTATGCTCATGCGCAAGAGTTCAATTTCGATAGGCTTGAGCAGATTATCAATGCTGTCAACCGAAAACGCCCGAAGTGCGTATTCATCGTAGGCTGTGGTAAACACAATCATGCTCTGTGGGCGTACTTCTTCCAAAAACTCGAACGAAATACCGTCGCTCAACTCAATATCCAGAAAAAGGATATCCGGTTCATAGTTATTGGCCTTGAACCAGGCCACGGCTTCCTCGTTACTGCTTCCGATATGCATTACTTCCCAATCGGGCCGCAAGGAGAGGAGCATCTTCTTTAACAGACGGGCCGCGGGAAGTTCGTCTTCCACAATAGCCACCCGCACTTTATTTTCCTGTTTGGTTTCCATCTAACATCGGTAATTTAACGCTGAAACGAGTTGAGTCCCTCTCCACCACGATTTCCTTTCCGGCCAAAAGCCG
>CAYTCD010000126.1:0-2382 GCA_964436335.1 uncultured Bacteroidaceae bacterium | reverse complement strand
AACCAACAATACACCTGCCAGCAAAACCCACATAACAATGCGGTCCACCGCACTCACAACAGGCACCAATGCCGATCTCATCTGAATCCAGCTGTATGCCGTAGCATGCTGCACCGCATGCCCGCATTCATGAGCGGCCACAGCGGCGGAAGCGATATTATTGCCGTAATAAACATCCCGGCTCAGGTTTACTGTATGCTTGGCCGGATTGTAGTGGTCACTCAACATACCCGGCACACACACCACGCTCACATCGCGAATACCGTGGTCACGCAACATCTTTTCGGCCACATCCTTGCCTGTCATGCCGTCAGGAATCTCCACCTTGGAATATCTCCTGAATTTGCTCTTGAGCGAAGACTGCACAACAAGACTCAATATCATCAGGGCAATAAAAATCACCCATATCAACGGAAGTCCGGACGAAGCCGTTTCGGCATACATCATTATCATCTATCTATCCTTTTTATTGGTTTTTAACCGACATTTTTAAACGCAGCGCCATTACTGTTTATTCACTCGGCTTTCCAAGTTGCACCATCCTTACCATCCATCACCGAAATACCGATATTCTTCAAGGCATCCCGAATCAGGTCGGAAGTGGCAAAATCCTTGGAGGCTTTCGCCTTCAACCGTATGTCAAGCAAAATATCCATCACGCCGGCAAGCTGATCAGCCGATTTACCCTCGCCCACCTGTGCCTGCAAACCCAGTACCTGTTCTACAAAAACTTCCTGCAATTTCTTTGCCGTTTCGATATCTTCTGCCGAAAAGGCCGCCTTGTTGTCGGCCGCCGCATTCACCGTCTTGAGCAAATCAAACAGATGGGCAATCAGAACGGGAGTATTGAAATCGTCATCCATAGCCGCATAGCACCTGTTTTCTATGTCTGCCAAAAAGTCTTTTACTTCCGAAACAGCCGCTGGTTTAATCCGTTCCAAAACCGGACGCATCTGCAAAAGCCGCTGTAGGCCTTTTTCGGCCGAAACCAGGGCTTCATTACTAAAATCAAGCGTACTGCGGTAATGGGCCTGCAAGATAAAGAAACGAATCGTCATCGGGTCGTACGCCTGTTCCAATGCCGCATGATTTCCGGTAAAGAACTCTTCAAGCGTGATAAAGTTACCCAAAGACTTACCCATTTTCTTTCCATTCACCGTAATCATGTTGTTGTGCAACCAATAACGGCAAGGTTCTTTTCCAAAGGCGGCGTTCGACTGGGCTATTTCGGCTTCATGGTGCGGGAACATCAAATCCATGCCGCCGCCATGTATATCGAAAGGCAATCCCAAATATTTGCGCGACATGGCGGTACATTCGGTATGCCAACCGGGAAAGCCGTCGCTCCAAGGCGAAGGCCAACGCATGATATGCTCAGGTTGCGCTTTTTTCCAAAGTGCAAAATCGGCGGGATTCCGTTTTTCATCCTGTGATGCCAAGTTGTCGCGTGTGGTGGCAAGCAGTTCATCTAAAACCCTGCCCGACAGCTTTCCATAAGGAAATTTTCTATTGTATTGCATCACATCGAAATATACCGAACCATTTTCAACGTAGGCCATGCCGGAATCCAGAATTTTTTTTATCAATTCTATCTGTTCGATGATATGCCCGGAAGCCAAAGGCTCTATCGAAGGTCTTTCCACCCCCATCCTATCCATGAAGATATGGTAACGGTTGGTGTAATACTGCGCCACTTCCATAGGTTCGAGTTGTTCCAGTCTCGCTTTCTTGGCTATCTTGTCTTCTCCTTGATCGGCATCATGCTCCAGATGCCCCACATCCGTAATATTGCGCACATAACGCACTTTGTAGCCCAAATGCTTCAGATAACGGAACACTGTATCGAAGGTTACCGCAGAACGGGCATGCCCCAGATGCGGATCTCCGTAAACGGTAGGACCACACACATACATACCCACCAAGGGTGCGTGAAGCGGTTCAAAAGGCTCTTTCTTGCGTGTAATGGTATTGGTAACACACAGATTGTTTTGCCGGATACTTGTTTCCATAATCATTTCAAATATTTCTTGAATTTCATCGGTGTTCATTATTTCGCTACGCTCTCGACTTAAGATCTACTCTTTTGTCGATGTTGTTTGGGTAAACGAACCTGCCTGACGGAGCGGCAAAGCCGAGGCCAGCATACCGATAAGCATACCGACCGCCCAAACCAGCAATACATCGCCCGCCTGCCAATGCACCGGATAGACATCCGTTATGTAGTTGCCCGAACCTCCTCCCAGTTTGACCCAGCCGAAATACTGCTGTCCGAAAGTAAGCAAACTGCCCAATACCAGCCCGGAAAGCGTTCCCCACCAGGTTACCATAAGTCCGTTACCGAAAAAGACGGTACGAAGATGGGCGCGACGCCTACCCATGCTC
>CAYTCD010000125.1:0-2435 GCA_964436335.1 uncultured Bacteroidaceae bacterium | reverse complement strand
TCTTCGCTCGTCCGTCCCGAACAATACGGTAATAATCATGCACCGGTTTTTTCCCGTCTGGAAGTAATCGCCTTTATGAGCCGACCCGATAAGGAGGTGCTTAACTCCACCTCGGCCCAAGTGGATTATGATGGCCGTTACGCCGCGCCTGAAGTGTCTTTGAGTGCCCCCTCTCTGGATAAAGGTTGGTCGCGTGCGGCCATTCCTGTACGGATAGAGAATCTGGGCACGGATACGGTTGAATCGCTATCTTTTTCGGTGGTGATGGGCAATGAAACCTATTATCCTGAGTTATCTCAACTCAAAATTCCTTATGGAGAAGAACAAGAATTGGAACTTTCTCTGGGCCAATACCCGTTTTCGAAAATTGTAAGATACATGATTAAGGTCACGGAAATAAATGGTGTGGCAAAAGAAAGCAACATGATTTCCGACTATATCAATGCACCTGTTGAAGTAGAGACCGATAAACTGAACATTACAATTACTACCGATGAACATGGCGGCGACATCACCTATACGGTACGCAACCGTGCGGGAGATGTTCTCGAAAGCGGCGGGCCTTTTGCGGAAGGAGAAACGCTTACCGAGAAAATAGAGTGGAATTGCCAGCGTGGAGAAGTGTATTCCTTTGAAATCAGAGATGCCTTTCTAGATGGTTTCAATGGTGGATATAAAGTGGAAGATGTTAATGGAAAAAACATAGTGTCAACTAATTATGTTGGTCATTACGGTGCGGTTTTTTCTTTCGTTTATCCTGAACATACGGCTGATGAGTCCGAAACCGGAGTTGCACCCTGTACTCCGCGCATACGAATGAGCCATAATCCGGTACCTGCCTCCCGTCCTGTCAATGAATTGACATTTTCCGGTTTTGGTGCAAAACAACTCGATATGGAAGTTTTCGATGTTCAAGGGAAAGTGGTGTTCCGTAACCGGGTTTCTTCCGAACGCATCGGGAATACAAGTTATCGACTTGACACACAGCAATTTCGTTCTGGTTTTTATTTCATTAAAGTAGGAGGTAACGGGAACGCCGCCGTGGAAAAGATGGTGATACAATAGAAACAATCTTTTGGTTAGGCTAAAGTGAGAATAACGTGTAAGGTAGGATAAAATCCAACGGAAGAACCTTAATAAAGAAAGATAGAAACACAAAAACCCCAAAAAAATGAAGAAGATTCTCTTTATTGTCTTGGTCCTTGTTTGTACGGGAGTCAAGGCGCAGTGGTCATCAGATCCGAAAGACAATTTACAATTGGCCGGGCAGAGTATCTACGGTACGGAAGTCTGTGCACTTTCTGATGGAAGTTGGTACTTGTATTACAATGGTCCGAACGAGGGCACAACCATGCCGTGGCTGCAATATTTCGACAAAGACGGCAATATGCTCTGGGACGATGAAATGGTGATAACCGATGCTCCCACGAAAACCTATAATGTTTACAACAACTTTTTGTTTGTGGATAGGGATGGAAATGCGATTGTGGTGAATCAGGATTTGCGTGTGGAAAATTATAATGCTTATACGGCTTATAAGATTAATAAGATGGGCGAACATCAGTGGAACCATACGGGGGTATCCTTACATGGGGATGTTCTGCCTTCGTTTGCGGCCGCATTGAAGATTATCCAGTTGGATGACGGTAGTTATGTGTTTTGCTGGGAAGAAGAAAATGATATTTCCGACGCTATCGTAGTGAGGATGCAGCGTCTTTCGCCCCAAGGTGAACGCCTGTGGGGAGATGGAAAGCAACTTGCCATGGAACAGACCTCCATTACGTATCCTTATATGATTGATGCCGGCAATAACGAATTTATTCTGATGTATGCCCAAGGAGCCACGCAGGAATTGTATGCACGTAAATTTGATTTTGACGGCAATGATATATGGTCGTCTCCCACGTTGGTTTATAACGGTCCCCTGCCTACCACACCGCTTTGGACTTGGATGAAAGTGATTCCCGTAGAAGGAGGTCTTGCTGCCGCTTGGCCGGGTTATGATCCCGAACAGGCTTTGTTGGCTTGGATTAAAGGGGATGGAACGCATGTTTTTTTAGAAGCGGAAAAGGGTTTACGGATGGGTTATACCGAAAATTTCCGTTGCAGTGCACCCGATGTGGTTTTTGATGCGGAAAACCGTGTGTTTTATAGTCTCTGGAGGGAGTTTGATGCTGTTACGCAGGCTTGGCAACGTATTGCGGCGCAAAAGATCAGTGCCGAAGGTGAATTGCTTTGGGATCCGACAGGTGTGGATATCGCTCCGCTTGAACAGCGTTCGGTTTCTTATACGAGTGTGCAATTGGGCCCCAAAGGAAGTATGCTGGGCGCTTTTATGGAGATGAAGAATGCCGGGGATAATGTTGTGGGTGCATACGCTGTTTTGGTGGATGCAGAAGGGAGGTACGTATGGATGGATACTGCGGTTACCATCG
>CAYTCD010000124.1:900-2440 GCA_964436335.1 uncultured Bacteroidaceae bacterium | reverse complement strand
GAATTTCGGGAAAGGTCTGCCAGGTATGGATGATTTCGGTATATAGACCGAAGGATGTGATGCACGATACCGCGTAGTTCTTGTAGCCGGCTTCGGTCATAAGCGCGAACTGCCGCGCCACGATGGTCATAATTGTCTCCACCTTAACAAGGTCGCAGTGGTAGCCGATGCCGCCGCAGGTGGTGTGGTGTTCGGTTTCATACACATCCTTTCCCAAATCCTCCCGCATAATCTTGAGGAAATGATGCTCGGATGCAGGAAAAAAGTTCTGTCGGATGCAGGAACGCACATAGAAATACTTATCGTCGGGAATTTCCTTCTGATAGTCTTTCCATATCAGTTTTTTACCCTCTAATTTCATGATTATTTACTCATCGTTGACTCGACCTCGCGGATATAGGCCTCCATATCCAAGCCCATATCGCGTGCTTTTTCAGCCGAGTAATGTTCAATATTCTCAAACATTTCCGTGGTGCCCGTCACATCGAAGATGCTTTTGAGTTCCGCCAAGTCCTCGTCGGGAATCTTGCGCAACGCACCCGGGCCGCGCTTGTCCAGATTGCCGTGCAGACGGTCGAACACCTCCGGCAGATGGGCGTATTCCCATTCCCAAACCGGACCGGCTTCGGGAACCGCCTCCGGAGCCAATGTGGGGGCATAGACGCAATAACCGTATTTAAGGATATTCTCCCCGATAAAGCGTTTCAACAAAATCTGCTGACGGCCCTTTTGGGAATGGACGAACAGACCGGTCTGCTGGGAAAGTGTCCGCAAGGCCATGATGACGAGCCCTGCAGCGTTGTTGCGCGGACAGCGCGTAACACAAGACATACATTCGCCGCAAAACCAAATCACATCGCTCTTGAGCAAGGCCTCCAGTTCCGCTTCTTTCCTCTGCTGAACCAAGTCCAATACTTTGCGCGGGTCGTAGTCGTAGAACTCGGCGGCCGGGCAGATGGCCGTGCAGGTTCCGCAATTCATGCACCCTTTCATACCTTCCTGAAAGCGTACATCCTGCGCCAATTGTTCATATAACATAGCCTTTTCTGTTATGGGGGCACGAAGTTATTAAATTTAACACAGAACGGCAACCCCCTTTATGAAACCCTACTTGCTTCTGCGCTCGACTTTTCGTACCTTTGAGGTCTGAAGTTAATGCCATGAACAAGGAGAATATCCGGATAAAGGACAAGGAATTCAAACCTTACCTTCCGGCTCAGGAATTAGATCGGATTATCGGCGAATTAGCCGACAGAATCAACCGGGATTATGCGGGCAAGTCGCCTATCCTGCTCACGATGCTCAACGGGGCGTTCATGTTCGCCGCCGATTTGGTCAAGAAAATCACGATCGAATGCCGCATCTCGATGGTAAAGGTAAGTTCCTATCAGGGAATGCAGAGCACCAACCGGGTGCAAGACCTGATCGGACTCCAGGAAAACATCGAGAACGAAGACATCCTCATTATCGAGGATATCGTGGATACAGGCGTCACCATGGAACACGTGCTGGACATGATCAAAGACAAGAAACCCAAGAG
>CAYTCD010000124.1:0-890 GCA_964436335.1 uncultured Bacteroidaceae bacterium | reverse complement strand
GGCCATCTGCAGCCTGCTCTTCAAGCCCGACAAATTCACCATAAACTATAAGGTGGACTCTATCGGCAAGTCCATTCCCAACGAATTTGTGGTGGGCTACGGCTTCGACTACGACGGATACGGACGCAACCTGCCCGATATCTACAGCGTGGCCGAATAGCACGAATTTATTTTCCGAAACATTCTATAAAAAGGCAGAACCATGTTGAATATCGCACTCTTCGGCCCTCCGGGTGCCGGAAAAGGAACCCAGAGCGAAAAACTCCTTGCCAAATACGGATTACTTTATATCTCCACCGGCGATATGCTCCGCAAGGAAACTGCTTCCGGTTCGGAACTGGGACAGGAAATCAACCGGATCACCTCACAGGGCCATTTGGTGTCGGACGAACTGATCATGCGCATCATCCGCAAGACCGTGGCGGAGAATCCCCACTCCAAAGGAATCCTCTTCGACGGTTTTCCACGCACGCTGAGCCAGGCCGTTCTTCTGGAAGAATATATCAACGAACTGCATACCAAATTTTTCGGTGTATTGAGCCTGGAAGTTCCCCGGGAGGAACTCATCACGCGGCTCATCAACCGGGGCAAGGTGTCGGGCCGCGCCGACGACAAGGAAGACGTGATTCTGGAACGGCTCAAGGAATACGAAGCCAAGACCCTGCCCGTGGCCGACTATTTCCGCAAAAAAAACTGCTACTATCCCGTCAACGGCACCGGCTCGCTCGAAGAAATCTTTGACCGTCTGGTGCAGCAAATCGAAAAACACGCATAGACGATATGGAAAACACACCGCGTATAGACGATGTAAAAGCGGCTTTGAGCCACGTCATGGACCCTGAACTGGGCGCTGACTTGGTGAGCCTCGACATGATACGGAACATCGCCAT
>CAYTCD010000123.1:0-2595 GCA_964436335.1 uncultured Bacteroidaceae bacterium | reverse complement strand
CCTGAGTTTCTCGCGGCGGGCACGATAAATCTTCTTATCGAACATAGTGGTAATGAATAGTGGCGTTGCCGCCAATTGTAATCTACAAAGGTACATTTTTACGACCAAAATTCGAAGGAATATACTTTCATGTACCTTAATTTGCCCCGTGGACAGCGTTTTTGTATCTTAATATTCTTCAGAAAGATATACCTTTGTTAAAAAAAGGGATTCCGTTTAAAATTGAAGATTGCCATGAAAAAAACACTTCTCGCCATAAATCTGCTGGTTGTTTTGCTTACCGCTTGCAAAAAAAGCCATACCGCCTATGATGCAGGAGGTACGCTCGAAGCGGTAACGGTAACGGTTTCTGCGCATGGAAACGGGGATATCCTCTGGCTGCACGGTCAGGAGGGTTCCGAAGTGAAAAAGGGACAGTTGCTGGGTTATACCGACACCATGCCTTTCCATTTACAGGAACGCGTTCTGCTGTCAGGCAGGAATACAATGCCCAATCCCGCGTTGGAGGCGCAATTGGCGCAGATCCGATATATGATGGACAACTGTCGTATCATCAGCCCTGTTTCCGGCACAATCATAGACCGCTACGCCCAAGAAGGCGAATTGGCTTATGCCGGAAAACCGATTTTCCGGATTGCCCGTCTCGATACCATGCAACTCAAGGCCTATGTAACGGCTAAACTTCTTTCCGACCTTGAACTGAATCAGGAAGTACAGGTGTTTGCCTATCGGGGCGAAGAAGAAGTGCTGTATCGCGGACGTTTGGTCCATATTGCCGATTACGCCGAGTTTACCCCAAAATCGGTACAGACTCAAAATGAACGCGACAATCTGGTATATGCGGTTAAGATAGCTGTTAGAAATGACGGATTTTTGAAAATCGGCATGCACGCCGATGTAATTTTTTAGGGCATGGCGACTTCGTCGGTTATCGTTTCTCATGTCAGCAAGTATTTCGGTCGCGGAACGCATCGGATAAAGGCTGTTGACGATATCTCGTTGCGTGTGGATAAAGGCGAATTGTTCGGTATCATCGGCCCCGACGGTGCGGGAAAGACCACTCTTTTCCGCATGATGACCTCTTTGTTGTTACCTGATGAAGGGCAGGTGCGTGTTGAAGGTTATAACACCGTGGCCCAATACAAGGAAATCCGCAGGATTATCGGCTATATGCCGGGGCGTTTCTCGCTTTACCAAGACCTCAGTGTGGAAGAGAACCTTAATTTCTTCGCCACCTTGTTCGGCACCGATATCCGTGCCAATTACGATTTTATTCGTCCCATTTACAGTTATTTAGAACCTTTCAAAAAAAGAAAGGCCGGGAATCTTTCCGGGGGTATGAAACAAAAACTGGCGCTCTGTTGTGCCCTTATCCATAATCCCAAAGTATTGTTTCTGGATGAACCCACCACAGGTGTGGATCCTGTTTCGCGCAAAGAATTCTGGGAGATGCTCGGTCTGATGCAGGAAAAAGACATCACCGTAGTGGCTTCCACGCCCTATATGAGCGAGGCTGTACGTTGCCACCGCATCTGTTTTGTGCAGGAAGGCAAGGTTATCGGTTGCGATACCCCGCAAAATATACGCGCGGCATTTCCCTGGCAGGTGTTTTCGGTAAAGAGTACGGAAATATTCCGGTTGCTGCAAGATTTGCGTGCCTATCCGGAATGCCGTGCCTGCCATGCCTTTGGCGCCAGTCAGCATATCTATCTTCCCGCCGGCAGCGATGCCGATGCCTTGCACCGTTACCTCAACGAAAAAGGGCACACAGATATCCGTATCAAGGCCATTGAAGCCGGTATTGAGGATTGTTTTATGAACCTTATGGCCGAAAAAGGAGGGAATGATGGGGCTTAAAAGCATACGGAACCGCTTGTTGCGCGAAAGAAAAGCCATTCAAACGGTAAACGACGGCTATGTGATCCAGGTGAATGATCTGACTAAAAAATTCGGTGATTTCACGGCCGTTGACCATATCAGTTTCGAAGTTAAAAAAGGCGAGATCTTTGGCTTTTTGGGTGCCAACGGGGCAGGCAAGACCACGGCGATACGGATGTTGTGCGGTTTGCACCGCCCCACTTCGGGTAGCGGAACAGTGGCAGGATTCGATATCTTTTCGCAGCAGGAAGACATCAAGCGGCATATCGGATACATGAGTCAGAAATTCTCGCTCTACAACGACCTGCGCGTTTGGGAAAACATACGGCTCTTTGCCGGTATTTACGGGGTCAGCGAAAGTAAAATAGCGCCTAAAACCGATGCTTTGCTGAACCGCTTGGGTTTTATTGGCGAAAAGAACACGCTTGTGAGCGAACTGCCTTTGGGCTGGAAGCAGAAACTAGCATTTTCTGTGGCTATCCTGCACGATCCCCAAATTGTGTTTCTGGATGAACCCACCGGCGGCGTGGACCCGCTTACCCGCCGGCAGTTTTGGGAACTGATTTACGAGGCGGTGAGCCGGGGCATCACGGTTTTTGTAACCACCCATTATATGGACGAGGCCGAATATTGCAACCGGGTGAGCAGTATGGTGGATGGCCGACTCGAACTGCTCTACACCCCTCAAAATCTCCGCCACCATTTCGGTGTGGAAAG
>CAYTCD010000122.1:0-2645 GCA_964436335.1 uncultured Bacteroidaceae bacterium | reverse complement strand
TGGGTGACGTAGAGCCAGAATCTGTTTTTCTGTCGGTTGGTAAGAAGGAGGGTCTTTACCGTGTCAATGCCGAACGCCTTATCGATGTTCAGGCAATCATCCATGGATATGCCCGGATCACTCTCGATTCTTGTATAGGAAATGCCGTTATGTTCAAGGCTTTCATAGATCATCTGCTGTGTCTCGGTCTTGAACGCGGACGGTGCCCCTGTCATGACCGCACTCGTATAGAATCCCATGCTTCTGTTTGTTGTAGGGATAGCGGAAAGTGAGGGATTCGAACCCCCGGAGACTCGCGCCTCAACGGTTTTCAAGACCGCCGCAATCGACCACTCTGCCAACTTTCCAACAACCGTCCCTTGACAGGAACGGTCTGCAAAAATAATTTAAACGCTTAAAAATAGCAAACTCCTTGCTACGGCAACCGTCCTACGGGATGGTTCAAGATGGGGTGGTGGTCGGCGGGTAGTTTAAGAGCCTTGGCAAGCGCTTCTTTTTCCATTGTGGCCCGTGCCACAGTTCCCAAGTCGTTGCCGCTGCAGAACAGATAGATGTTTTGCGAAACATAGCCAGCATCAATGGGAGCCAGATTCCGTTCGGCGGGAAATACCGAATAATCGCCCACTATCAGGAGCACAACCGGTGCCTTCATGGCGAATTCCTGCCGGCCTGCGGCCAATGGACGCAAATCACCTTCTGCCACAGACACCAGCGAATGCTGTTTGGCATCGTAGCGGTATGCCCCCTCTTTTTTGAGAACATAAAGGCTTATCTCCTGTTTGTTTTGCGCCGTGGGGGCTGTAAGTTTGCCTGTTTCGGGACGGTTGATGCCATTGGCCGCCCAAAGCAGGTCGGAAAGGTCTTGCAAGGCGATATCCGTTTTACTGTATTCCCGAACGGAAGTCCGGTTCTTGAAAGCCAGCATCAGGTTGCCTCCACGTAAGGAAGAGGGCGCGGGCAGGCTGATGTCCTGCGGCTTTTCGGCCATACCTGTTCCGAACAGTAGAACGGAAGCCGTCAGCATAAGAAAGATCTTTTTCATGTTATTGTGATTTAAGAGTGATTTTTACGGTGGCGGTTATCGAAGTCCTGCCTTGCGTAATTTCGCATAAGGTATGGATATTTCCACACATCCCCGGCTGTAGGGTGCAATTTCGTAAGGATTATACACAAACACGCAGGCTTCTTCCGTGCAATAGAAGTTTTCGCTTACAAAAAATTGGTCGGGAAAATACGACAAAGCCTCCAGTTGCGCGCGCGTCTTTACACCTTCTTTTTCCATCAGGCATTCCAAAAGCAGTTTTTCCAATTTCTTGCCGGCATTTTCTCCGAAAGCATCGGCCACTTTTATTTCCTTTCCGTTCAAGAAATTAAAGTAGCGAACCGTGGTAAGGGGATGCGCCCCGCCGGTGTAGGCGGTATGTTCCAAACGGTAGGTCTGGTAGATACGGCCCGTATCGATAACCTTTCCATTGAACAGGTATTCGTAGTCTAAAGAAGCAGCATCGGGAAACGCGCTGCGTATCGCCCCCGCTTCCCGGCGGTAGTTTTCCTGAAGGGTATCACGGTAGCGGGCGGCGGCCATAAGGAACGATATATTGTCGTTTATATCGAAAGCCGCCTGTAAAATGGCTTGGTTCAAGGCAGAAAAATTATGGTGGACCTTCTTAACCTTGTTTGTCTGTTCGGCGGAAGTCATCTTCACACTCGCCCCTTTTTCTATCCGGTTGTTGGCAGAAGGCGTTCTGTCAGGAGAAAGATGTATGGTTTCCGGATAGAAGGTCTTCACATTCATGCTGAATCGTTCATTGGCTTCTTCCGCAAAGAACGCCATATCGATGGTTAGCGTGCAAGACGGACCACCTTCTTCGTTCAGCCAAATCCGTTCTTGCAAAGCAAGATGCTGCAGGTTGCCATCTTGTTCCGTTTGTTGCGCGAGTGTGGGCATGCCCGCCATACAAGTCACGAACCCGGCCAAAACAGAATTTTTTAAGAGAAAGGAACGTTTCATAACGTGCGTTTTTACAGTTTGGGGCGCAACCCTCCGGTACGCCTAAGCGGGAACAAATCTATGATATTTTGAAGAAATCTCCGCATTTATTAACTTAGCCATCGCTTTGTAGAGCGAAAAAGCTTGAATGGTTGTACCTAACATCGCGCGTATGAACAAACAACGGCCCATCTATGCCATCGGACACCGTAATCCGGATACGGATTCAATCTGCGCGGCCATCTGTTATGCCCATCTGAAAACCGAGTTGGGCATGAATGTGATACCTGCAAGAGCCGGTTCCATCAATAAGGAAACCGCTTTTGCCCTGCGTTATTTTGATGTGAGGACACCTTTGTTGCTTACCGATGTATATCCGCGTGTGGCAGACGTGGCCATTGACTGCGATTTGAAGATACACAAGAGCCAGAACCTACGGGAATTGGCTGTGATCATGCGTAAAGACGGAGTGAAATCGATTCCCGTGGTGGATGATGACAACAATCTGGTGGGGGTTATTACGGTGAGCGATGTTGCCAAGCGCTATTTTGAGGATTTGGGCATGCAGAGTTTTTCGGACATCAAGATTTCGTTGCAGGAAATAGCCAATGTGATCAAGGCCGATACTGTGGTGAAAGGTGCGGTGGAAGAGGTG
>CAYTCD010000121.1:0-3024 GCA_964436335.1 uncultured Bacteroidaceae bacterium | reverse complement strand
CCCGAATCTTGAGGATCATGGCCTGCTGGCCTTCGGATAATTCGTTTAATGTCATTGTTATTAGTTTTCCTTGCAAAACGGCACATCAACCTTTTTCGAACGCTTTTCTCCGACAAAGAAAAGAGACTTTTCCTGCAAGGCTGTTGCAAATTGGAAAAGTAGGAACAAAGATATAGTGGAATTACGGGGCGATGAATACCTATTTGAAGGTATTTTAATCGGAAAATAACTGGAAAAACAGAAACCCGACAGTTATTCCATAGCGTAGGCCAAGCGCGCAGGGTGCGGGGCGGTCTTGCGCCAAAGCCAGCACCGTTTAACTTAAGCCGAGAGCAGAAGCCAAACTTGTTTGGATTATGCCGAGGCGGTTAAACGTCGGCGAAGCCAACCCTATGCCGTCCGCTGGGGGAAAAGGGGGTGAAGCCCCCAAAAAAGAATTATTCCACCGTTACCGATTTGGCCAAATTTCTCGGTTGATCCACATTGCAGCCTTTCTGCACCGCGATGTGGTAGGCCATCAACTGCAAGGGAATGCACGCCACGATAGTGGAAAGGATGGCTTCGGTGCGCGGAATCTCGATTGAAAAATCCGACAGGGCCTTCACTTCGGTATCACCTTCGTTCACAATCGAGATGATACGCCCTTTGCGTGCCTTTACCTCCTGGATGTTGCTGACGATTTTCTCGTAATTACCCCTATTGGTGGCGATCACCACCACCGGCATTTCCGCATCGATAAGGGCAATCGGGCCGTGCTTCATTTCGGCGGCAGGATAACCCTCGGCATGGATATAGGAAATTTCCTTGAGCTTCAACGCGCCTTCGAGCGCAAGCGGATAATTATAACCACGGCCTAAATAGAGAAAGTTGCGCGAATAGGTAAAGATCTTCACCACATCGGCTATCTGCGGATCTTTTCTGAGTACCTGTTCTATCTTTTCGGGCAGTTCATACATGGCCTTTACCGTCTGCTCCAAAACTGTCTTCTTGATGGTTTTCTTTTCTTTGGCCAACGCCAGTGCCAAAAGCATCAATACGCCTACCTGCGCCGTAAAAGCCTTGGTGGAGGCCACTCCGATTTCAGGTCCGGCATGCATATAGCTGCCGCTGTCGGAAGCCCGTGCGATAGAAGAACCCACCACATTGCAGATGCCATACACAAAAGCCCCGTTCTGCTTGGCTATCTTTACCGCCGCCAAAGTGTCGGCTGTCTCACCCGACTGGGAAATGGCAATCACCACATCGTCGGGATAGATGATGGGGTTGCGGTAACGGAATTCTGAAGCATATTCCACTTCCACCGGAATACGCGCCAACTCTTCGATAGCGTATTCTCCCACCAATCCGGCGTGCCAGGAAGTGCCGCATCCCACAATAATGATACGGCGTGCCTTGAGGAATTTGTCTTTGTGGTCAATCACACCCGAAAGGGCCACGGTATTGTGTTCGGTGTTGATTCTTCCGCTAAGGCTGTCGCGCATTGTTTTGGGCTGCTCATAGATTTCCTTGAGCATGAAATGCGGGTAGCCGTTTTTCTCCAAGGTAGAAAGATTCATCTCCAATTTTTGTATCAGAGGAACTTTCTTTACGTTTTTGAGGTTGGTGATCTCCATTTTGGGTTTTCCCTTGGCCGTGAGCGAGAGAACGGCTATCTCCTCGTCTTCCAGATACACCACTTCGTTGGTATATTCCACAATCGGAGTGGCATCGGAAGCGGCAAAAAGCTCATCCTTGCCGATGCCGATAACCAACGGACTGCCTTTACGCGCCACAATAAGGCTACGCGGGGATTCCTTCGACATAATCGCCACCGCATAGGCACCGATTACCTGCCCCAGCGCCTGATGCACAGCATCCACCAACGGTATCTTGCTGCTGGAACGGATATAATCGATCAACTGAACCAACACTTCGGTATCGGTTTCGCTGTAAAAGGTACGGCCTTGTTTTACCAATTCCTTGCGGAGGGTCTGGTAGTTTTCGATGATGCCGTTGTGAATCAAGGCCAGGTCTTCGAACTGAGAGTAATGCGGATGTGCGTTGTGTTGGTTGGGTTCGCCGTGGGTCGCCCAACGGGTATGAGCGATTCCCATGGTGCCGCTAACGTCCTTGTCGCGCACAAATTCCTCCAAATCGGAAACCTTGCCGCGTTTTTTGTAAATGTTGAGTCGGTTATGATTGTATATACACACGCCCGCACTGTCATAGCCTCTGTATTCGAGGCGGTGCAGACCTTTCATCAAAATGGGAAATACAGGTTTCTTTCCAATGTAGGCAACAATTCCACACATGAGAAATTATTTTTTTATCGTGTCGCTGATTACGGTATATATCACCTCCAGACGCATGTTGCGTTCCGGAGCACCGGGACCGTACAACACCACCCGCGTGGGTTGTTCGTAACGCTCGTCTGTCTGGGGAACCAAATCGAGATAGTTGTCAAAAAGCTTCCTATTGGCCGTATCCACCGTGGTAAGATAAGCCAGGCGTTGAAGATAACGGGTAATGTTGACCCTATACTGTCCTTTCTTGCTGAGGTAGGTACCGCCCGGATTGCTCTCGTCGAGAATCTCCGCCTCCGTTCCCCGGTTAAAATAGCGTATGCAGTGCAACTGCGACGGAACATCTATGGCGGGCGTAATATTGTCGTTCACGTTTTCTACCACCAGTGTTGCCTGATTGATGACCACCTTACCCGAAACCACGTTTTGAAATCCGGGAATCCTGAAACGGACGCGGCTTCCACCCGAACCTTCTATGTAAAGCCTCTGGGAACCCGAAGCCGTATCGCCTTCTTTTTCCATCTGCGATTTATATAAACCATCCGAAGAGACACTGCGGTCACGCACCACCTGTGTAAAACGCAAGGGACCCAGCACAAATTTCTGATAGGCCGTACTGGTTGTTCCCAAATTGGCATCATGTACCAATCCGTCAAAATAAACCGTAAGTTCCGCCCCTACCGAAAAAAGGTTGGTTACTGAAAAAACAATGCTCTTGTCTTCTTCCCTACAAGGTTCCACC
>CAYTCD010000120.1:0-3116 GCA_964436335.1 uncultured Bacteroidaceae bacterium | reverse complement strand
CCAAATCGTTCGCTGTTTTCGATCACCATCACGCTTGCATTGGGTACATCTACCCCTACTTCAATTACCGTGGTGGCCACCATAATCTGGGTCTGCCCATTTTTAAAGCGTTGCATTTCAAATTCCTTGTCTTCGGCTTTCATCCGGCCATGTACAATGCTGATCTGGTAGTCCGGTATCGGAAAGGCACGGCTGATGCTTTCATAGCCGTCCATTAAATCTTTCAGGTCTGAATTTTCGGATTCCTGTATCAGCGGATACACGATGTAGATCTGCCGTCCCTGCGCGATTTCCTTGCGCATGAAGGCAAACAGTTTGAGCCGGTCTTTGTCGGTAAAATGCACCGTTTTGATCGGTTTGCGGTTGGGAGGGAGTTCATCGATAACCGACACGTCTAAATCGCCATACAGTGTCATGCCCAAAGTGCGTGGGATAGGGGTTGCGGTCATTACCAGAATATGGGGGGGCGTTTGATTCTTTGCCCACAGTTTGGCCCTTTGCGCCACACCGAACCGATGTTGCTCGTCTATCACCACCAGGCCCAAGTTGCCGAACACCACTTTGTCTTCCAAAAGCGCGTGGGTGCCGATGAGAATGTGCATCTGCCCGTCCGCAAGCATATTGCCCAATATGGCGCGGTCTTTTTTTGCGGTGGAACCGGTGAGCAGTCCCGCCCGTACATTCATGGCGCGGAGCATGGCGGAAATACTGTTGTAATGCTGTTTGGCCAAAATTTCGGTGGGGGCCATGAGGCAGGCCTGAAAACCGTTGTCAACAGCCAACAGCATCGACATCAGGGCTACGTTGGTTTTTCCGCTTCCCACATCACCTTGCAGAAGCCGGTTCATCTGCAAACCTGTTCGGGTATCGGCGCGTATTTCCTTGACCACGCGTTTCTGTGCGCCGGTAAGTTCAAAAGACAGATTATGGTTAAAGAAATACAGGAAGTTTTCTCCAACCTTGTCGAACACGAAGCCTCTTACCTTGGCGTTTCTCAATTTGTGGCGCAATATCTTGAGCTGCAACAGCAGCAGTTCCTCGAATTTCAGACGTTGACGCGCACACTCGGCAAAAGCCATGCTGTCGGGATGATGCACCTGCCGGTAAGCCTCCTCGCGCGACAGAAGCCGGTATCGGTGCACGATTTCAGGACTTAGTATCTCGGGAATACTTTGCACGGCTTGTTGGCAAAGATTCCGGGTAATCGAGGCCAAAGCTTTGGTGGTGAGGCCCCGGTTCTTCATGTTTTCGGTGGTCGGATAAAGCGGTTCGATACCCAACCCCGTTTCCTGTGCCGGACGGGATGGGTCCAAAATCTCTATTTCGGGATGGTTGAGGCCGATACGGTGGTTAAAGATAACCGGTTTTCCGTAGGCGGTAAGCTGCACGTTGGGTTTGATTTTCTCGCTGATCCATTTCAGGCCCGAAAACCATGTGAGTTCGATGCAACCCGTTTCATCGCACATTTGCGCCACCAATCGTTTGCTGCGGCCGAATCCGGTCGCACTCACGCTTTTTATCTTGCCCTTGATGGCCACAGGATTCCGGTCATCGCGGATAAGTCCGATATCGATAAAACCGCCCTTTTCAACATAGCGGAACGGAAAATAGTTGAGCAAATCTCCGTAGGTACGCACCTTGGCTTCGCTTCGAAGAATATTTGCCTTTGCAGGGCCCACACCCTTAAGGTATTCTATTTCCTGTGCAAAAAAGTCAAACATCCCCGTAAAGTTACACCAAAAAACGCTTATGTGGGCGTGTTAAAAACAAAAGAGATAAAAAAAAGAGTCCGGTTTATCCGGACTCTTTTTCGCTGTATTGTAACTACAGACCGCTGGATTAATATTCCCACAGATCGTGTTCTATTTCAAACAGCATTTCTTCTATGCGTTCGGCTTCGCGCATGATGTTGGCGCCTTGCGCATAGGCCGAAATCTGCCTATCCTGCTGGTTGTCGATTTTGGTGATGTAACTCTGGAACCATCTGTTCCATGCAAAAACATCATCGTAAGACTGACGCATGGCACTGTTGTGACGGTTGAACGACTCGGTCTTGGCAAAGGTGTTCCGCACCGATGGATAGTAAAGCCAGAACAAAGTCTGATTCCCTTTCAATTGACCGCTTTCTTCGTCAAACACCTGAATAACGGGGGCCATGCCCAATACGCGGATATCACGGATGGAACGCTGTTTGTCAATGAACCAGTCTTCTTTCAATCGAATCATCTTCACATTGTGAATTTGGAAAGAAGATGTATCCATCGAGGTGATGAACTGGCCGGGATTATCCAGGTCTTCTTTCTGAAGTTCCTTGATTTGCGTGTTTTGGCGGATGAATTCTTCGTAGGTGAGCTGCTTGCGGAAGTCGTCCGTAAAGGGATCGTAAGCCACGATATTGCCGCTTTCCATGTTTTTGATGATAAGGCTCATCAAGCTGATGCGGTCCTGTACCGGTTCGATGGGATAGTAGAGATACTGGTTCATCTTCATACGGAAATCCACCATTCTCCAAACCCGCCATTTGATAAAGACGTCCGCTTCGCGCACATACACATATTCGCGCGGCAAGCGGTCGGCGGTATTTTCCTTCTTGTAGAAGTTATCCAAAGGCGGCGTGTCTTCCAGCACCTGCGCTCTGAGCGATCCGGCAAACATTCCGAAAATAGCCGCAACTAAGATTGAAAGGATGATTCGTTTCATAACGGTTTATTTTATATCTTGCGAGAGATTGTAATTGTCAAAATCATATCGCCCAACATACGGTTACCGTCGGGCATCTGGGCGGTAATGTCGGTAATAAACACCTTGTCTCCCAATTGGCAACGCTTAAAGTTATCGACCATGTTTTTCGAAAACTTGTTGCCGTCAGAGGGCATCATGGCCGACAGTTCCCCTTTACGCGAAACCTGTACGTTGAAAGAGGCGATTTTCAAATTCAACTCAAATTCAAAGTCCTTCATCGAAACCAACAGACCGCCCGCATTGGCAAGCGTGTTCTTGTCTATTTTCTTCACGCCTTCGGTCTGTCCGTTGATACGGGCCACAGGGTCGGGAACACGCTTCACGCGGAATGTCTTGCTACCCATCACGGGTTCCTTACCGATTTCATAGGCATA
>CAYTCD010000119.1:0-3149 GCA_964436335.1 uncultured Bacteroidaceae bacterium | reverse complement strand
TCAACAGATATCGGCCTCCGCTTCCGGCTTCTATTATCTGAGACCGCGCAAAATGCAAGCCTCGGTCCGCTATGACGAATCCGAACTGAACCATGCGGAAGTGTTTGTGGCGCAATGGGGCGAATGTCTGCAACTGCCCGTGAGGGATGGATACCGGATCAAACTCGATTCCGAAAACGGCAGTCTTCTTTACTTCGGCCTGACGCAAGAGGAAGCCATGAATGGAAAAACGGAAAAGAAAAAATAATGAGCGCCAAAGTCCGTAAGACCGCCAAAGCCAAAGTAAAATTCCGCCGTTATACCTTTGCCCTGTCGGACACGGAAAAACAACGCTACAACAGGCTTTGTGAATACGAAAAATTAGGCTTCAAACAATTGATAAAAAAGGCATTGCGCGAATACTACAAAAACGCCGACCTTCCCGATATTCCACTCGAAGATGAAAATCAGCTGAATCTTTTCGATTCGGTAGATCTCTTCGGCAATCCCATACGGAGACGCAATCGGTAACCTCTCTTTCTTTCAGGTTTTCTGCTTTTCTTTTTTAGCCGCCGGAAACAAGATATTGTTCAATATGAGCCGATAACCCGGCGAATGGGGGTATAGGTTCAAATCGGTATGCGGATCACCCACAAAATGCTGATAATCTTCTGGATCATGTCCTCCCAAGAATGTCCAGGTACCCTTGCCGTATGTGCCGTGTATATAGCGGGCCTCGCCCAAGGCCTCGTTCTGCCCCAATATCGTAACGCCCGGTTTAAGCAGATCTCGCCGGAAAGCCGTAGTTTGCCCCATAAATCCATGGATCACCTTTTCGTGATTCTGGCACAACATGGTGGGAATCCAGTCCCACTTGGCAGAAAAATCAAACAGACTGAAAAAATCATTTTTCTCATTGAGTGTCCTCGGGCGGGTCAGCGTAACGTCTATATCTGAAATCTCATACAGATAAGGGTCTGTAACGATTTTGAAATTACGGAAAGCGAATGTTTTATTAAAATCCAACTTCTGCTGGGCATTCGAACTCATGGGATCGCCGTCGAAAGGGACATCGCAGATATCCACCCCCTCGGCGGCCAAAGCCACATCGTAACTGTCCGGGGCCGAACACATGGCAAACAGGAACCCGCCCCCCATCACAAAATCCCTGATTTTATGCGCCACGGCTAATTTTAGTTGCGAAACTTTGCTGTAGCCGTGCTTTTCTGCCGTAGCTTTCTGCGATCGTTCATCTTCCTGATACCAAGCCTGCCGACCGTAAGCACCCCAAAATTTACCGAACTGCCCGGTAAAATCTTCATGGTGCAGATGCAGCCAGTCGTAGGCCGGCAAGAGACCTGAAATCACCTCGTTGTCATATACCACATCATAGGGAATCTCGGCATAGGTAAGCACCAAGGTTACCGCATCATCCCAAGGCAGTTTATTTTTGGGTGAATAAACGGCGATACGCGGTGCTTTCTGCAAGGGAACTTCATCCATATTGGCCGCCGTTTCTCCTATTTCAAGGCGAATGGCATTGACCCTTGCATCCGAAAGCACCTCCGTCTGTACATCGCGTACTGCGCATTCACTTTCTATCTGGCGGCTGTAGGGTAAAAGAAAACTCCCCCCTCTGTAATTGAGCAGCCAACTTATCTGACCACCGTTCTGCAATACCCAATAAGCCACCCCGTAAGCCTTGAGATGGTTGGTCTGCACCTCGTCCATCGGCACCAAAAGTTGCGTGGCGTGTACCGGTGCGATCCAAACAGACAATACAGCTAAAAGCAAACAGAACCGGTGCATGCGATTAAATCTTGCTCTTTATGATACGGGTTCTGCAAAAATCAAGGTCGTTGTTGCCCGCAGGAATATCCTCCATCATATCGTTGTTGATACTCGAAGAATAGGTTACCACCGACTGTCCGCCACCTGAGGCATTGTCGAAATTGGTATTGGGCGGTATCTGTCCATAGCCAGAAGCACCACCTTCCTCACTCAAATTCTCGAACTTGGCGTATTCCTTTACAAAGCGCAGGTGTACCGCTCCGGTGGAACCGCTACGATGTTTTTCTATCAAAAGATCCGCCGCGCCATCCACAGTTTGCTCATCGGTCATCCCATAATACTCGGGGCGATAGATAAACATAACCATATCCGCATCCTGTTCAATCGCCCCCGATTCACGCAAGTCGGAAAGCTGAGGCTTCTTGTCGCCGCCACGGGTTTCCACTGCGCGGCTCAACTGCGAAAGTGCCAGGATGGGAATCTTTAATTCTTTGGCCAGTCCTTTCAATTGCCGCGATATCTGACTTATTTCCTGTTCACGATTGCCTTTGTAACTGTCCCCTCCCCGCATCAGTTGCAGATAGTCGATAAACACCATTTCTATATTGTGCTGTTGCTTGAGCCTGCGACATTTGGCACGCAATTCAAACATGGTAAGGGCAGGTGTGTCATCGATAAACAGAGGTGCTTCGGATAGTTTGCCCACCTTATCGTTGAGCCATTCCCATTCAAAATTCTCCAGATTGCCCTGCTTGAGTTTGCGTCCCGAAATACGGGTTTCGCTCGATATGAGGCGGGTAACCAGTTCAAGCGAAGACATTTCAAGTGAGAACACCGCTACCGGCCGCTTGTGATCCACGGCAATATTACGCGCCATAGTGAGGGCGAATGCGGTTTTTCCCATCCCTGGACGGGCGGCACGACTAAGGAGCGTACCTTTCTGCCAACCGCTGGTGATCCGGTCCAGATCAGGAAAACCTGAAGGCACACCGCTTATCTTATCGGTCTGTTTCGACACACTTTCCACCTCGGCAATAGCCTCCTTTATCAATAGATTTATATCGGTATAATCACTACGGAAACTGTTTTCACCAATGGTAAGCAATTTTGATTCGGCCTCGTCCAACACTTCCATGGGGTCGGATGATTCCTCAAAGGCATTGCGCGTGATCTCGGTACCGATGCGGATCAATTCGCGCTGTACATATTTTTGCTGAACAATCTTGACGTGTTCCTCTATATGCGCCGACGAAGCCACCTTATTGGTAAGACTGGCCACATAATAGGCACCGCCGGCGATTTCCAACTCTGCCGTTTCTTTGAGCCGGTTGGCCACCGTCATGATATCGATGGGCTTGGATGCATTGAAAAGGGTAAAG
>CAYTCD010000118.1:0-3273 GCA_964436335.1 uncultured Bacteroidaceae bacterium | reverse complement strand
CAATGCCGCCCAAGGAAGTCCCGTTCCTGACACAAGCAGCATTTCCAAAAGAATCACCATACATTGGGCGATAGTGTAGAAATGAAAGCCCCTGCGTTTCAGGTTCCACATCATGATGGCCCCCGTCAGCGAGACAGCATAGAAAAGCCCGGTCAAAAAGTAGTAGTAGCGCGGCAAATCGAGCAAACGCTCCATACTGGCCTGCATATCGGGCATCACATCGAAATAAGAAGCGAACGCACCGTTCTGCACCATATCGCGAAGCATATTCACACTCAATCCTATGCTGAAGTTCGACAACAGCGAACAACCGCTACCTATAAAGGTAAGCACGCACAGCACCGAGAGAAAAGACGGCCTTTGGCCGGACGAAGCCTGTTCGGGCGTGGTTTGATTATTATATTCCATAGTCGTTTATTTGTTTATCGAGTTGCGACACAAGGGCAGCCACTTCCTGATTTTGGGAAGCAAAGGGACGCATACGGCGGTTCATCTCGTACAGGATGCCCATACATTCGTTCTGTTCGTAACGTACGCTGCGCATGAACCGAGCCGGAAAACGGGCCGCATAGTCATAGCGCTCCCTATAGATTTCCTCCATTTCCCTGGCCAAGGAAATGCCTTTTTCAAAAGCACCGGCCCGCAGATATTCCTCCACTACATACACCATGATGCCTTCATAAGGTACCTTATGATGCGGGAAAAACGCCAGACACTTGTCGAGGGCACGGACAGCCGAATCTTTCTTGCCGTCGAAACTTAGTGCCCGCGCCAACTGTGTGTACTGATAACGAATTGTGTTGGTATAGCCCGCGCTTTCGGGATCCACCGCCGTTTTGGGATCTTGCAGGTTGCCCCAGCGGAATTGGTTGACAAAAAGGTCATATACCTTATCGGTATTGAGGCCATTGGCCCCTATTACAGCACGGTTGGCATTGCGATAGGGAACCATGCGGTAAATCATGCCTTCCGACTGGGCATAATCGTTAAGCGGCCACACGCCAGACTGCGCCCCTAGACTCATCACATGAATCGGTCGCTCAAACTTATTGGATGCAAACAGGTCGATAAAGGCCAAATCGGCACGATACAGTGCGTTGGAACCGGGTTTTACGGTATAGACAATTTGAGAAGGCACACTAGAGGCCTGCTCCGGTGTAACCTGCCCCTTTGCCAGCATATCGTTTACCGACAGGCTCACTTTTACTTGTCGGGCAGGAAAAACAGAAAGTTGTTCGCCATCGCGGGTCTTCTGCTTGGTACGCGGGTCAGGACTCGCCACATAACGCAACAGGTCGGTCAGTTCCGTGGGACCGCCCAAATCCATATCGCCCAACAGCACATAGTCGTTCACACCCTGCCCGTATCCTTCGTAGGGTACGGTAAACTTAAGCGGGGCGGCTTCATAAACAGCGTGGAAAAGCGGCTGGATATGCCAGAAACTATTCGCCAACGCGCTGTTGATGATACGTACATCGGTGCGGATGCCTTCCATTTCCTGACAATACCAGAGTGGAAAGGTATCGTTGTCGCCGTTGGCAACCAGAATCCCGTTCGGTTCACACGAAAGGAGCGCATTCCGGGCAAAATCGTAGGCCGCCGTACGGTGCGAGCGGTTGTGGTCGTCCCAACCTTGCTGCGCCATAAGCCCCGGCACAAACACCAAAGACAACACGCCTACGCCCGCCAAAGCAACCTTGCGGTTTATTATCCGACTCAACCACGCGGTGAGTGCCAGCACGCCCAAGCCTATCCAGATGGCAAAAGCGTAGAAAGAACCGGCATAGGCGTAATCCCTTTCGCGCGGCTCGGTGCTGGGCTGGTTCAGATAAAGGATAATGGCCAGACCTGTCATGAAAAAGAGCAGGAACACCACAAAACAATCGCGTTTGGCTTTGCGGTATTGGTAGCAAAGACCGCAAAGTCCCAAAAGCAAAGGCAGCATAAAGAAAGTATTGCGCCCCGGGTTGTTCCTGAGATAGCCGGGCAGATTGTCCTGCGGGCCGAGCCGCAGCGCGTCCAAAGGCTTGATGCCGCTGATCCAGTTGCCATGAAATACATCGCGGCTGCCGTCGCGGTTATAGCCTAATCCCTGAATATTGTTCTGCCGGCCGGCAAAATTCCACATAAAATAGCGGAAATACATCCAACCGAAATGGTAGCGTACCAAAAAACGCATGTTTTCGACCGCCGAAGGCTTGGGCGAATTTTCATCGGCATCGGTGCCGCTCCAAAAACGGTAGTATTCCACATGCGGCCGTCCACCGCCCGATTCGGAAGAATACATGCGGGGAAACAAGCCGCAATGCGCCTTGTCGTAAATGTATTCCATCCCATAGCCGATGTTGCGGTAACGTCCCTTCTCCACATCCTTTACATACTGGGGAGAGGTCCGTTTCATATCCACCGGACGGGCGTTGAAATACTGCCCGTAAAACAAGGGACGGCTGCCATACTGTTCGCGGTTCAGATACGAGAGAAGGCTCAAGGCGTCTTTGGGTTCGTTTTCGTTGATGGGCACCTGAGCGTTGGAACGGATCACGAGCGTAATAAATGTGGAATAGCCTATGAGCATAAAGCACAGGCAAAGCAGGCCCGTATGCAAGACCACGCGGTTTTTCCGATAGGCGTAGCGCAGCCCCCATACCAAAGCGGCCACCAGCAACACAAAATAGATAACCGTGCCTGAATTGAACGGCAAGCCGATGGAATTGACGAAAAATATCTCGAAATAGCCGGCCAGCTTTACCGTCCAAGGCACGATGCCCCAAAGGATGACCGCCAGCAAGATGAACGAGATGCCGACCGAAAGCCAGAATCCTTTTTTGCTGTGGTTGAACTTCTTGTAGTAAATGATGAACACCATGGCGGGAATCACCAGCAGGTTGAGCAGGTGAACGCCGATGGCAAGTCCTATCAGGAACGCGATAAATACAATCCAGCGCAGGTTATGCGGTTGGTCCGCCACGGTTTCCCATTTAAGAATCGCCCAAAAAGTGATGGCGGTAAAGAACGACGACATGGCATATACCTCACCCTCGGCCGAAGAGAACCAGAACGAATCGCTGAACGTATAAGCTAAAGCTCCTATCAGACCGCAGGTATAAATCAACAGCTGATGGAACACGCCCGCTTCCTTGTCTTTGAGCGAAACGGCAAGAACCTTACGGGCCAGCATCGTGATGGTCCAGAACAGAAAAAGAATCGTGAAGCTGCTGCAAAGAGCCGACATCACGTTGACGGCGAAAGCGGAATATTCGGCATGCCCGAAAT
>CAYTCD010000117.1:0-3386 GCA_964436335.1 uncultured Bacteroidaceae bacterium | reverse complement strand
AATAGCCAATGTGATCAAGGCCGATACTGTGGTGAAAGGTGCGGTGGAAGAGGTGATAAAGGGTGTGGTGCGGATCGCTGCCGGAAGTTTGCAGACTGTTTCCTCGAGTGTGAAGCCCGGCGATGTGATGCTGGTGGGTGACCGAATTTCGGAAATCATGCTGGCCGGAATCAACAATGGTCTTGCGGGGCTTATCGTTACAGGAAGCGGTGCCGTGCCGCCCGAAGTGGTGGAAGCGGCCCAAAAAAACAATGCATCCATCTTTTCTTCTCCCTACGATACCTATACGTGTGCCCGTCTGATTAACCAATGCGTACCGGTGTCATCCATCATGCAGACCGATGTGATCCGTTTCAAACCCACCGATATGATCAGTGAGATAAAGGGGCTGATGGAAAAGCACAAACACCGCTATTATCCAGTGGTGGAAGGGCGAAAGTTGGTGTGCATGGTGAGCAGCGAGGCGGTGATGGAGCCGGAAAAGACACAGTTGATTCTGGTTGATCATAATGAACGGAATCAGGCAGTGGAAGGTATAGAAAAGGCTCACATCCTTGAAATCATCGATCATCACCGTTTGGGCGGTATCCAGACCAACGAACCCATCTTTACACGACAGGACCCCGTTGGGTGTACCTGTACGATTGTGGCGGACATGCATCTGCACCGACAGGTGGCAATTCCGCCGCAGATTGCCGGTCTGATGCTTTCGGCCATCATTTCGGATACGGTGCTTTTCAAGTCGCCCACCTGCACGGAGCACGATAGGGATGTGGCCCGGTACTTGGCCAAGATTGCCGGTGTGGATATTCAGGAATATGGCATGAAAATGCTCCGTGCCGGTTCGGATATCAGCAATATGACGGAAACGGAAATCGCCAAGAACGACTTGAAGGAATTCTTTATCGGTCCGTACTATGTCAGCATCAGCCAATGTTCCGTGTTGGAAAAACAACAGGTGCTTGAACGGAAAGACAGCATACTGGAAGCGTTGACCCTGATGCGCAAGAAAGAAGGGTATGATTTGTCTATTATAATGATAACCAATATACTTGATGAGGCTTCGATTTTACTCTTCATAGGTGAACCCACCGTGTTGATTGAAGAAGCCTTTTCTGTGGACGCATCTCAGAATATGGTGCATCTGCCGGGGGTGATGTCGCGTAAGAAACAAGTGGTACCCCCATTGTCGGAAGCGGTCAGGTTTCTGACCCGGTAAGCAGGGACTCTAGGTTTTAACGGGCCAGTTCGATAAGAACATTGCCGCCGCCGTCGCAAAGAATGGCTTTGCTGTCTGAGAATTTCTTGTAGGAAACCACTTTTTCGAGGGCCTGCAGAAGTTTTCTTTCGAGAGACTCATCCTGACAGAGACGTAAGGTGGTGAGGCCGTTTTCGATCCGGATTACCGAGGTCTTTTTTGAATCGCAGGCTAAGGAAGCGGAATAGGTATTGCAGCCAAGTTGCCCTGAAAGGGTTTTGTTATAGGAATCGAATAGCAGAAAGATTTCGTTGTCGGTATTTTCCACCGCTTGACCGTTTACCGTGGCAACGATCCATTTACCGTCCAACGGCATCATACGGATCATCTTGATCAAACTGTTTCCTTCGGCATCGTGCATCAGCAGATATTTATGTCCTTCAGCATCCGTTTCGGAAAGATACGCGCTTACTTGCGAGAGGCTTTGCATTAGGTTTGCTTCGGTTTCCATATCAGGGCAGGACATGCGTGTGGAAGCAAGCGGGTAGAGGCGTATGCTGTATTTTATCGGATTAAATTTGAAATTTCCGCGCAGATGATTGCAACCTGCCCAGCCGCTCAGGCTTTTCTTCATACAGTCGAATTCGAGAACGGGAGATTTTTCGCTTGTGTGAACGGCCACACCCTTTATCTCGGTAATCCGCCATGCTCCGTTTATATCTTTGGCCGTTGAGAGTTTATGCTTTGGCGCGGCGAAAACATTGGTATGTACAACAGTGATATACAGAAAGCATAAAAAGCATCCGATGATTTTTTTCATGGTCTGTCCTCCGACTTTGGTCCGACAAATATACAAAAGCCTACGGTAACTTTTCCTCATTCTGTCTATCGAAAAAAAAACGTAAATTCGCCTTCCGTTAAAACT
Source organism: uncultured Bacteroidaceae bacterium (assembly GCA_964436335.1). Taxonomy (GTDB): domain Bacteria; phylum Bacteroidota; class Bacteroidia; order Bacteroidales; family P3; genus Pullibacteroides. The sequence continues at coordinate 1,263 of CAYTCD010000117.1, read as the reverse complement.
ATGGCCATATGAAAAAGTATGTTTGCGTTATCTGTCAGTATGTGTATGATCCGGCTAAAGGCGATCCTGAAAGCGGAATCGCGCCCGGTACGGCATTCGAAGACATTCCGGACAGTTGGGTCTGCCCGGTTTGCGGTGTAGGGAAGGAAGATTTTGAAGAATACAAGGACTGATCCTTTTCAAGCTCTCTGTACGGAAAAGTAACAATGTTTCCGGCAAGGGACTGTACCTTGGCCGCAAGGGGAGGTTTTGTGCCTTCCTATGTTTGTGCCGTAAAGTGTTGCACTTTTCTTTAAGGGACGTCTGCCTGTCTAAAGAAACGAAATAGAAAAAATATGAAAAAGCAACTTTTAATTTTGGCCGTAGCCCTCTTGCTGATGCCTTTCAAAGGCCGTGGCCAAGAAAACGCCAATCCTCTTTGGCTCCGCTATAGTGCCATCTCTCCGGATGGAAAAAACATTGCGTTCTGTTATATGGGGGATATCTTTATCGTATCCGCCGAGGGTGGACATGCCCGTCAGCTTACCTCTCATCCTGCCTACGACTACAGGCCGGTATGGAGTCCTGACGGCAGCAAGATCGCCTTCGCCTCCGACCGGCAGGGCAGCATGGATATCTATATTGTGGATGCCAAGGGTGGAAAACCGTTCCGTCTTACCCGGAATTCAGGTTCGGAAGTTCCGATGGCTTTCGATGGGCAGGATGCGGTTCTTTATACAACGGCCGAGATGCCGACACAGAGCAGCCTTATTTTTCCAGATGCCACTTTTTCGCAGGTATGGCGGGTAAAAACCGACGCTTCCCGTCCCACGCTGTTCAGTGCCTCTCCTATGGAAGAAATCAGCCTCCATCCCGACGGCAGCATTCTCTATCAAGATAAGAAAGGTTATGAAGATGCATGGCGTAAGCACCATACGTCAAGTTTAACACGCGATATCTGGCTGTTGCGCGATGGCGTCCATCAGCGGCTTACGTCTTTCGAGGGCGAAGACCGCAATCCCGTTTGGGCACCGGACCATAAGTCTTATTATCTGTTGAGCGAAGAAGACGGTACGTTCAATGTATATAAAAGAACACTTGACCCGAAAGCGAAATCGGAAAAGATAACGTCTTTCACGACTCATCCGGTGCGTTTTCTGAGTGTGGCCCAAAACGGTACGCTTTGCTTCGGATGGAATGGCGAACTTTATACACAGAAACCCGGTGCGAAGGCAGAGAAAGTTAATGTGGATATTGTGAGCGACAACAGCACGGTGGAACGCA
>CAYTCD010000116.1:0-3464 GCA_964436335.1 uncultured Bacteroidaceae bacterium | reverse complement strand
TCTATCAGGCCCGCCTAGAAAGCATCGCAACAAGCGTTGAAAAACATTACGGGAATATACTCAAAGATCTTTATCGGAGCCGATTCTTCCACATAAGTCATAGCTTCGGTAAAAACCTCCAAGGCTTTCTGCAAGTCTTTGGGGCGATAGGCGCGCATATCGGCCGCCTGCATACCCAGACAGTAACCGATTTCACCGAAATACTGACGGCGAAGATCCCACAGATTGATAAGTTCTTCTATATAAGAAGCCCGCACGGTTGCATCTTTTTCTTTGGCTATCAGGTTTTTCAAGATAGCATTGCCCCGAATAAAATTATTCTTGGAAGAAGATGGACAAAGCGACAGAACCTGTTTCCATGCCTCATAGGCCTCCGCATAATTATTCTGCTTAAAATGCTCTTGATAGACAGAAAGATTCTGCAAACAAGACAAGCTGTCTTCCGGCGTTGCGCCATATTTCTGTGCATATGCAGACGAAACGCCCGCCAATGCCAATGCCACAATAAAAATCTTTTTCATCGTGTTATATCTCCTTATTTTGTTTTCTAATCATACTTGGGCTTCACAAACCAGGTTTCCACCGACGAAAAACTTACGCCTATGCGCAGGTAATCCTCCTGTATCTGCCCTTTTTTCACAGCCCCTATCCTGCCGTACTGCAAGCCCACATTGATAACCGAGCGCGACTTACGCACCGGAATCCCCACTCCGAGACTGAGTCCGAAGGCCTGCAATTGCTTACCGTTGTCCGTTATGCACTGCTGCTGATAGAAACCGCCTATACGGTAGGCAACCCGACGGGCCTTGGAATTGGCCTGCGGGTCGTGTTTGAGTTCGGCCCCCACGTTCACCGACAAAGTGTTCTTCAGATAGTCGAATGTACGGCCGTAGTCTTTATAGTCTTTCCACCATGTATAAGTCACGTCCGCGCCCACCACATATTGGCCGCGATGTTCGTATGAGATACCCGCCCGCAACACGGAGGGAAAGATTATCTTTCCTTTTTTTGCCGCCTCCGGCAAGAAGGCCGTGTCGGTGAGGGAAGAAAACTCACCCTGCGCCATGGTGGTACGCTTGCCGTAAAGCGTGGAAGAAAGACTGTAGGCCGCCCCTATGGTGAGATATTGCGAAGCCTTTATCCGTGCGGCATAGGTAAGCCCCACATCCAATGCGAAACCATTCAGTTTGGTTTCCGTATAATACTTGGCCTGCCCTGCATAGTAGGCCAGTGTATCATCTAAGAATGCCAAAGTGGCCGTTTGATCGAGCGAACCGAACATATAGGAGAAATTGACGCCGACCGAAACAGGCCCCCAACCCAACGAATGCCCCCAACCGGCTTTCGACAGGCCGCCGTCGCCTTCATGAATCAATTGTGTCCGGCCTATGTTCGACCCTGCATCAGACAAGAAGGAAGAACGGTAATACATATCCGTTACCGGCAATAAATACACGGCCATCTTGTACCATTTGCACACCGGAAAATAAAATTCCAGATTGCTGAGGCCTCCGGCCGTACTCTGGTTCTTCACCTTATCGCCCGAAACATTCTGCTGCAAACGGTTCATGCCGATATTGAAACCGATATCGAAACGGACACTGAGCGTATCCACTCCGGTTCGGTATGTGCCGGGATTAAAGGGATTCATGTCGCCTGAACCCGACAGCCCCACCGCAATACCGCCCATAGACATGTTCCTTACGTTGAGATAGGGTTGAATGGCACCGGCTCCGAATGCGGAATACGGAGAGAGCATACCGGTCTGCGCACATAGAGAAACCGGTAGCAAAAAGGAAAAGAACACAGCCCAAAGGCATTTCCTTGTCCTATCCGCCCTATTCTTTGCCATTCAAGTCCAATATTTCATTGAGGCCCCTCAGGACCAAATTCTGGTGCGCAAATATCTGATAATTCAAGGACTTTTCAAAATAACCGGCATTGCCGCCCGTAAGCACAACACGCAAATTTGGAAAGCGTTTCCGATATCGTTCCACATAACCGTCCACCTCGTAACGGAGTCCGTCCAAAGCTCCGCTGTAAAGCGCGGTCTGGGTATCGTTGATACAGTCCGTATCGCGCTCCTGACGGATATCCACCATCGGCAACGCTTCGGTAAAACGGTGCATGGCCCTCAAACGCATATTCAAGCCTGGAGATATAGCTCCGCCCAAAAAGCAGGCGTTCTCATCCACCACGTTATAGGTAACGCAGGAACCGAATACGATGCACAGCACATTTTCGCCAGGATAGAGGGATGCCACAGCCGAAGCAACGGCAATCCTGTCTCGCCCCAAAGTTTCGGGATGCTTGTACTGCAAATGTACCGGAATTTTTAAATCCGGCCTATACGACTGCCAATCAATAAAATGCGAAAAGCACGAAAGCGATTGCGCCAGAAACACCGGCTCACGGGCCACCGTGCAAACAATGGCCGCCTCCAAACAGGGATATTTACGGCGTATTTCCGCAATGTCCTGCCGGGCCATCGTTTCGTGCCATTGGGAACAAAGCAGTTCCTTTCCGTCAAAAACCCCCAGTTTGGTCAGCGTATTGCCTATGTCGATGACTAATTTTTGCATAAACTAAGCGATTACCCGCCGAAGCAGACGGGAAATCTCAATTTTCATTTTATCCAGATTCGTTTTCTGTTCCAAAAGCACCAAAAGCTGTTCATCTCCCGATGATTCCGCCTCCTTGATATGCCCGTCCACTTCCGCTATCATGCCCTTTACCCTGTTGAGTTTAAAATTGAGCAAGGTCTGCGACACGGCCGCGTCTAATTTCTTTCTGTCGTTCTGCACCGTACGGACATAGATATTTTTTTCTTTCCATACCGGGCTTATCTCAAAACGGGAGGAAGCCAAATCCGCTACGAGATTATGCAGGTCAGGCTCTTCCGAAAGCAAAAGATCCTTGGCTTCGGGAATCGTCTGCCGGTTCAAATGTTCGGCAAATATAGAGAAAAGCCGTTGGTATAAAGGATCGGAAAGACTGAGTTCGTCCTGTTGCAGTTCCATCACCAAAAACGCACACACGCTCAGCACTTGTTCCATGGTATTTCCCTGTGCATCCACATAGGGCTGCGTGGTGTTTTCCTTTCCAAAATTCACCAACAAACGTAATATTTCACGTTCCAAAGATTTTTCGTACGCCCTGGCATCCGCCACCCGTTGGTCTTCCTCAGGTTCGGCCGGCGGGGCAACGGTATCGTTCACCTGCATCTCCTTGGCCACCTGTTTTTGGAAATTGCCCCTGAAGATGCGGTTCAGCTTATGATGCAACTCCGCTTCTCCGTTATGAAGCAAACGGCTGCATTCCTGTATATAGACCGCCCTCTTGATCTCATCGGGAACCACGGAAATACTGGTAAGGATATTATCGATGAGTTCGGCGCGCCAGATAGGATCCTCCCCCACCTCAACCTACAGTAAACGGGATTTGACTGTCATGAAATCCACCGC
>CAYTCD010000115.1:0-3558 GCA_964436335.1 uncultured Bacteroidaceae bacterium | reverse complement strand
AGATTTGGCTGTCTTCTATACAGGAGGCTACCGATATACGCAATCTAAATTTGAGGTTTTCGGTGAGACGGAGGTAAACAAAATCAATTACCCCGCATAACGCCGGGTATCCATCTTGACAAAGATAAAGAGCAGAAGTGTGAATGCCCAAAGCGAGGACCCGCCGTAACTGAAAAAAGGAAGCGGGATTCCGATAACGGGCAAAAGACCGATGGTCATGCCCACGTTGACAAAAAGGTGCATGAAGAAGATACAGGCCACCCCATAGCCATACACACGGGCATAGGCATTGCGTTGTCGCTCGGCTATCCTTATGATACGAAGCAGCAACACCATGTAAAGAACAAGGAAAACCGTACATCCAGCCCACCCCCACTCTTCACCCAAGGTGCAGAAAATAAAGTCGGTGCTTTGTTCGGGCACAAAATTAAACTTGGTTTGCGTACCCTGCAGATAACCTTTACCGAGAAAACCACCGCTGCCGATGGCTATCTTGGACTGGTTCACATTGTAACCCGCCCCTTTTATATCAGACTCCTTGCCCAGCAGCACGTTGATACGGGTCTGCTGGTGGGCACTGAGCTTGTTGAACGCGTATTCCACCCCTAAGGTATAAAACGAGCAGACAGCAAAGAGCACCACAGCCAGACTGATGTTCTTGAAAGTTCGTTTATTGAGAAACAACAGCAGCAATACCCCTACGGCGATGATACCGATAAGTACATAGCGGTTTATCAATAGGGCGGCCACAAAAAGTACCACCGCCACCATACCGGCCAGCAACACTTTTCCCGACATGCCTTCTCTGTAAAGTACCAATACAAAAGACACGAACACCAAAGCCGAACCTGCATCAGGTTGCAGGAGAATCAACCCCATCGGCAACAGAAACCAAAGGGAGGCGGCAATCTGGTTCCGGACCCGCTTCATATCCATGGCCGGTTGCGACACGTATTTGGCAAAGGCCAGACATGTAGCGATTTTAGCAAATTCGGAGGGTTGTATGGAGAACGAACCTATCTTTATCCATGACTTGGCGCCTGATATCTCGGTTCCCAGCACCAACACCGCGCATAGCAAGGCAATGGCGACACCATAATAGAGATAGGCAAACTGCGAGAACACCCGAAGGTCAACCAACAGCACCGCCGCACCGATGAGAAAAGCCAGTCCGATAAAGAGCATCTGCTTGCCGTAACGGGTGGCAAACGAAAAGCCGGAGGCCGTTTCGGGGTCGTACACCACCGAGTAGATATTGAACCAGCCTGCCGCCACCAACAACAGGTAGATGAGCAACAGCGGCTTGTCTATATTCTTGAATGTATTTCTTTCCCCATTCATGGCTTATTGAACGCTTGTTTTTCCGGCGGGGTCATAAACGGTAAACTCCTTTACCTGGTCTTCCAACCATTTGCGCGAAACCTTTCCGGTAAGATATTTTTCTATCAGCAGACTGGCCGTAGGAGCCGCCCACGTACCACCAAAACCGCTGTTTTCAAGAAAAATAGAAATGGCGATTCGGGGATTCTCGCGTGGTGCGAAACCGATAAACACGGCATGGTCTTTTCCGTGTGGATTTTGCGAAGTGCCGGTTTTACCGCAAACCACAATACTGTCTATCCTGGCCCTACGGGCCGTACCACCGGGCAGATGCACCGCACCGTACATACCTTCCACTACCGGTTCAAAATATCTACGGTCTATCGCCACATGGTGCGCCACGGTATCCAGCAAGGAATTTTTACCGTTGCCGATGGCCCGCACCAAATGTGGGGTGTAATAATAGCCACGATTGGCCATTATTACCGCAAGGTTCGCCATCTGAAGCGGAATAAGGCCTATCTCGCCCTGCCCGATACTCACAGAAAAAATGGTGCTGAACGCCCATTGGTTCTTGCCGTAATAACGGTCATAATAGGCCGCATCGGGAATAAAACCCGCCTTGGCATCGGATAAGTCTATGTTCAAGCGTTGTCCAAAACCAAAAGTGTGGATCAGCGTATCCCAACGCTGCAAACCCAAACGGCTATCTACAAATCGGTTGTTGTCTTTTCCGCGCATGATGATACGCCGGAACACCTGATAGAAATAGGGATTGCAAGACATTCTCACCCCTTCGGCCACGCTGAGCGCATCGGGATGGCCATGGCATCCCACCAGACTTTTATCGCAGGCAAATCCCGAATAGGGCGTGATCACTTTTTCCTGCATACCGATAAGCGCCTGCGGTAACTTAAAGATGGAACCCGGCGGATAATAAGCCATCAACGCCCGGTTGAACAGCGGTTTCTGCGGGTCGTTGAGCAACACGCCGTAGTTGCCGCTTCGTATGCGTCCGATTAAAAGGTTAGGATCGTAGGTGGGTGCCGACACCAAGGCAAGCACTTCTCCCGTAGAAGGCTCGATGGCCACGATACTGCCTCGTTTGCCATACATGAGTTCTTCGGCATAGGCCTGCAAGGAAGCGTCTAAGGTGGAATACAGTTCCTGCCCTGACACAGCCGCCGTATCGAACATCCCCCCTTTGTAACTGCCCTTTTCGCGATTCAATACATCCACCATCACCACCTTTACGCCTTTGGTACCCCGCAACTGCGTTTCGTAATATTTTTCCAAACCGCTTTTGCCTATGTAATCGCCCATCTGGTAATAGGAATTACGGGCAATCTCGCTTTCGCTCACCTCCCCCACATCGCCCAGCACATGCGCCGCAATCGGCTTTGGATAACGGCGAAGCGTGCGGCTCTGCACATAAAATCCAGGAAAACGGTACAGGTATTCCTGCAGTTTGCCGTAAGTTTCTTTGGAAATCTGCTTTTCAAACACCGAATGCGCATGGCGCGAATAGGCCCTTGCCTTTTTATAGCGTTCCTTGGCGCCTTCCTCGGTAATCTCCAGCAACTGCGCCAAAAGGGCCCAGTCGGTTTCCTTGGCCTGACCGGGAATGATCATCAGGTCATAGACAGCTTCGTTATACACTAGAATTTCGCCGTTCCGATCGTAGATAAGCCCTCGGCCGGGATACTGCACCTTATGCCGTATGGCATTGCTTCGGGCATCCACCGTGTAGCGTTCTTCCACAATCTGTAATTGAAAAAGACGAATCCAATAGATAAACGCCACCGTGATAAAGATCACTATGATGACCGTACTCCGATTGATGGTTGTCCGTCGCATGCTACAAGATTATGGGGGATGTGTGGATCACGTTGCTTTTATGCAGGGCCCTGTCGTAGAGATAGATGCCATAGCATATCGTTTTGCCGCGCATAAAGAACGCCGTGCTCGGAAAATCGTCCACCTGCCAGGTGACGGTGCCCTTGAGTGTGCCGTCGGCATTCACCGGATCTATGTAATGAAGGTGGTAACGGTAGGTTACGGGGTATTCCAAGCCCAAACTGTCGGACATATACACCGGAACCAGACTGCTGTCGGAAAAAACTTCAAACAAATCGAAATGCAGGTTATGGAAGTATTCCCCCACGTAAGGCGCAACTTCGTCTTCCGTTTTACGCCCTATATCCCCGTCACCGTCTTGAAAATAAAATTCAACCGCCA
>CAYTCD010000114.1:0-3562 GCA_964436335.1 uncultured Bacteroidaceae bacterium | reverse complement strand
TAGGCGTTGACCACTTGGTCAAAGCGAACCACATAGGAACGTCCTCCCGTAAAGTCAATACCGAGACTCAAACCACGCACACAGAGTGAAACCACGCAGATCAGCACCACGATACCCGAAACAACAAACGAGTATTTGCTCTTGCCGATAAAGTCGATATTGACTTTCGACAGGAAGTTTTCGGAGAACCTATGGCTGAACGAAATGGAAGTGTCCTTGTCTAACCAACGGCTAAAAATCAAACGAGAAATGAAAATAGCCGTGAACATGGAGGTAAGGATACCTATGCAGAGCGTGGTGGCGAAACCTTGGATGGGCCCCGTACCGAAATACAGCAGGATGACACCGGTAATCAAGGTGGTCACGTTCCCGTCGATAATGGCCGAATAGGCATTCTTGTATCCATCGTGAACCGCCATGCGCAAAGACTTTCCGGCTCTCAATTCTTCCTTGATACGTTCGTAGATGATTACGTTGGCATCCACGGCCATACCCAAGGTAAGGACGATACCGGCAATACCCGAAAGGGTCAGCACCGCACCTAAAGAGGTAAGGATACCGAAGATAAAGAACATATTGATGAGCAAAGCGAGGTTGGCTACCCAACCGGCCTTGTTATAGAATATGTACATATAGATAAGGATCATCACAAAAGCCAACAGGAAGGAAATCATGCTGTGGGTGATGGATTCCTGCCCCAAGGAAGGACCGACCACGGCTTCCTGCACGATATTGGCGGGAGCGGGCAACTTACCGGCCTTGAGCACATTGGCCAAGTCCTGGCCTTCTTCCACCGTGAAACCACCGGTAATAGAGGAACGTCCGCCGGCAATCTCTCCGTTGACGGTAGGCCACGAATAAGCCACATTGTCGAGCACAATCGCGATGGAACGACCGATATTGTTGCCGGTAAGGTTCTTCCAGATACGGGCACCTTCGGTGTTCATGCTCATGCTGATTTCAACACCACCGTTCTGCCCGAAATCCTGCCGGGCATCGGTTACGGCATCTCCCGCCAGAGGCGCACGACCATCGCGGGTGTTTACCTTAAGGGCTATCAAGGAATAGATATCGGTATTGGCCTGAACCGGCTTAACCGACCATACGAATTTTACATTGCGCGGGAATTTGCTCTTGCTTTGGGCAAGCATCATATCCACTTTATCCATGTCTTTCTGACGGGCATAACCCACCACCGGACCGGGGCGTTGTTCCTCACCCTGGTACAAAGCCGGCTGAAGTACAATAAAAAGCGGATTGGCGGCTCTGTACGCTGCGTCATCCAAAGGTTGATCAAGCGTATTGTCCGCATTCTGGGCTATTTTTGCCAAAAGGTCATTGCTGTCAACCACCGTTGCGGCAGGCGTTTCTTCCACCTTGGTTTCGGTTTCAGGAGTTTCCTGCAACTTTTGTACGGAAGCCAAAAAGTCGTTGGCTTCCTGCAGATAGGAAAACAACTCGCTGAACTCATAGGTTTCCCAAAATTCCAACTGCGCCGTTCCCTGCAACAGTTTACGCACACGGGCAGGGTCTTTCACACCGGGCAGTTCCACCAGAATACGGTCGGTCTGCGCTAACTTTTGGATGTTGGGTTGCGCTACCCCGAACTTATCAATACGGGTACGGAGAATCTGATAGGTACGATCAAAAGCGCTCGCAGTCTCCTTGCGGATGGCGGAAATCACCTGCGCGTTGGTGGAGGATGCGTTCACATCTTTCATCTCAAAACTAAAGATGGCCGCCATCTGCGCGTTGGGATCCTTTTCGTTCCACACCCGGGCGAACACATCCACAAAATTCGTGTTCGGTTCGGTCCGGTTCACGATAATGGCTTCATCCACCACTTTGTTGAAGAAGGTATCCGTACTGAAACCAGAGAGAGCCCGAACCACATCTGCCGTGGAAACTTCCATGGTAACGTTCATCCCACCGCGAAGGTCAAGTCCGAGATTGAGCTCCCGGCTCTTGCATTCCTTGTAGGTGTATTTACGAAGCCCAATGTTATAGACAACATCATTGCCTACCGAATCGATAAAATACTGATGTTTCAGATTGTAAATCGAATCGTACACATAGCCTTCCCTTGTAGCATTGTCGCCGGCCAATGCCTTGGCTTGCGCCGCTGTTCCTGTGTTAGCGAATACATCGGCCCTACGATCTACCTTGCGGGCAAAGAACGTAAAGGACAACTGGAAAAGACAAATGATAGCAAAAGCTATGGCGAAAAACTTTATGACACCCTTGTTTTGCATTGTATAAATTAATTTAATTGTATTTCAATCATTTTTATTGGGATAGGCAACCTATTTCCCGCCACAACGGCAAAAAGGCATAACTTTCCCCTACAACGGAAAAATCCCAAAAATAGGCGCAAAGATACTATTATTTTCATTAGAAACAAACGCTTTCCCCCTCAGACGGGAGCCGCCCCACAGCGCTTAACCGTTCGCCATTTCCCCACGCAAAGGCTTACCCAAAAGGCGGCAGACTTCCTCATACGGCTGTCCCTGCCCCAAAAGATACATCATCTTGGTTACCGCTGCTTCGGTGGTGATATCTTTGCCGCAGACCACTCCTAGTTCAAGGAGTTGCGTACTGGCGGCATATTTACCCATTTCCACACTGCCCTCGGCGCATTGGGTAACGTTGATTACCGGAATACGCTTTTCTTTCGCCACAGAAAGGGCGTTGACAAATTCTTTCGAGGTTGGGGCATTGCCCGAACCATAGGTTTCCAGTACAATACCACGCAATTCACTGTTGGCCAACAAAAAACGAAGAATATCAGGAGCCATTCCCGGATGGATTTTGAGAATCAGCACCCGGCTGTCGAGACTTTTCTGTACCCGGAATGCCTCGGCGTTTTTTTTCTGCGTATAGTCCTTTATATCCTCGAACCATTTTACATGTACACCCGCCTTGGCCAAAACCGGAAAATTGGCGGAACGGAAGGCATCGAAACATTCGGCGCTGTATTTGGTGATACGGTTACCACGGTACAGACAGTCGCCAAAGCACACACACACCTCCCGCACCATCGGATCGCCGCTTTCATCGGTAGCGGCGGCCATCTCGATAGCGTTCACCAGATTCGACTTGCCGTCGCTGCGCAGCACACCTACCGGCAACTGCGAACCGGTAAGGATAACGGGCTTGCCGAGGTTTTCGAGCATAAAGCTCAAAGCCGAGGCGGTATAGGCCATCGTGTCCGTGCCGTGCAGCACCACAAAGCCGTCGTAGTCCGCATAATTGTCTTCGATCACCTGCCCGATATGCACCCAGCCCTCAGGCCCCATGTCCGAAGAATCTATCAGTTTATCAAAACAATAGGCATTGATTTCCACCTCCAGAAGCTTCAAGCCAGGAACGGCCTCCATCAGGTTCTCGAAACGGAAAGGCGACAGGGCGCCCGTAACCGAATCGCGCACCATGCCTATCGTTCCGCCCGTATATACTATCAGTATCTTTCTCTTGGCTGTCATTTTACATCAATCTTTCCGAACAAGTTGCAAAGGTATGAAAACGATAGAAAATATTTGTACCTTTGCAAGATTGCGTATGC
>CAYTCD010000113.1:0-3638 GCA_964436335.1 uncultured Bacteroidaceae bacterium | reverse complement strand
TGCTTGTGGCGGCATCCACTCCGGAGCGGGTTCAGCCGCAAACACTTCGAGCTGATCCTTGGTTTCGATAAAATCAAGACTTGCCGTAATTGTACACAGACTCTCCTTTGAAACGGATTCCGGCACAGAAACCGGTGTTTCATCGGGAAGCGGATCGCGGTATCCCTTTTTGGATTTACGCTCCATAGCGGGAATCACCCTGGTCTTATACGCATTTTCGGCGGCTATCTGCTCGGCCGCCTTTATCGACTGGTCGATACCTTCCCCCCACAGGGCATCGTTTACCATAGCCGCTACCTTGTAGAGTTTCTTACCTTTCTGATTCAGCGTACCTGTTACCTGAAAATGAATCCGGCAACGTTCTTTCTGCCCCCAGTCGATAAGTTTGCTCTTGTAGTTCCAATCGCGTTTTTCGATCTCCTCCATATCGATATGGATACCTATGAGACGCCGTACGATAATCCTTTCGGTAAAACGATATCCCTTATCCAAGAACACCGCTCCCATCAAGGCCTCGAGTGCATTGCCGTCAACCGACTTGAAACCACCCGATTTGGTATCGATATCGAGCATTTCGTGCAACCCCATCTTGACCGCCACCTTATTCAGAGTGGCACGGCTCACCATCTTGGAACGCATTTCGGTCAAAAAGCCTTCATCCTGATTGGGGTAACGTTTAAATAAATAATGCGCCACCGCCGTGCTGATAACCGAATCGCCCAAATATTCCAAACGCTCGTTATTGCTTTTCAGACCACCCACCACATGGGAAGCAGACTTGTGCCGAAAAGCCAAGCTGTATAAAAAAATATTCCCGGGATAAAACCCGAGAATATTTTTCACAGCCTTGTACATCTTTTTTTCCTTCGAAAAAAGAGCTGCCACAAATCCTGTCATGCCCCACATCTTATTCGGTGTACTTTCTAAAAGCCATGGAAACATTATGTCCGCCAAAACCGAATGTATTGCTCAAGGCAAAATCCACACGACGTTTTTGCGCTTTTCCGAAAGTATAATTGATTTGGTTATCCAATTCAGGATCGTCGGTAAAGTGGTTGATGGTGGGCGGAACAATGTCATTCTTTACAGCCATAGCCGTGGCGATGGCCTCGATGGCACCGGCCGCACCCAAAAGATGCCCTGTGCAAGACTTGGTTGAACTGATATTGAGTTTATAGGCATGTTCGCCAAACACTTTCTTGATACCGAGCACCTCAGGAAGGTCGCCTGCCGGTGTGGAGGTTCCATGGGTGTTGATGTAATCCACATCTTCCGGTTTGGCATGGTTGTCTTCCAATGCCAATTGCATGGCACGGGCCACACTCAAGCCTTCCGGTTGGGGAGAGGTCATGTGATAGGCATCGGCCGTCAGACCGCTACCCACGATCTCTGCATAAATCTTGGCCCCACGCGCTTTGGCGTGTTCCAATTCTTCCACCACCAGACCGCCCGCACCTTCGCCCAATACAAAACCATCGCGGTCTTTGTCGAACGGACGGGATGCCGTTGCCGGATCATCATTGCGGGTAGAAAGGGCATGCATGGAATTGAAGCCCCCGATGCCCGCCGGCGTTACCGCCGCTTCCGAACCACCACAGACAAAGGCATCCGCCTTACCCATACGGATATACATATAGGCTTCCGCCAAGGCGTTGGCCGAAGAAGCGCAAGCCGAAACGGTAGCGAAATTAGGCCCTTTGAAGCCGTTTTTGATACTGATGTGACCGGCCGCGATATCGGCGATCATCTTGGGGATGAAGAAGGGATTGAAACGGGGCGTGCCGTCTCCTGTGGCAAATTCGCACACTTCATGGAAAAGGCTGATCAGACCACCTATACCGGAAGCCCAAATCACCCCTACTCTATCTTTATTCAGTCCGGCATAGTCCAAAAGGCCCGAATCGGCAATCGCCTCATCCGAAGCCACCATACCGTACTGAGAATAAAAGTCATGTTTACGCAATTCCTTGCGATCCATATATTGGTTGATGTCGAAATTTTTCAATTCGCAAGCAAACTGCGTTTTGAATTTCGAAGCATCAAACCGGGTAATGGGAGCGGCACCGCTGGTTCCAGCCAACAGCGCGTTCCAATAGTCATTGAGATTATTTCCTATCGGCGTAAGGGCGCCCATTCCGGTAATAACAACTCTTTTTAATTCCATAAAAATCAAAATAGGGTCGGGACAAAACTAAAAACCGTGTCCTGACGGTATAAAATCTTCCGCCTTACGGCGAAAATATGTTTTTCTATGAGCAAGAGGCGGGAAACAAATACATCCGCATTGTTTTCCGCCTCTCCAAAACCTTTTGCAAAGAAAGAATTACTTCTTGTTCTCTTCAATATACTTGATCGCGTCGCCGACGGTAGCAATCTTTTCAGCCTGATCATCGGGAATGGAGATACCGAATTTCTTTTCGAATTCCATAATCAACTCAACAGTATCGAGTGAATCCGCGCCCAAGTCATTGGTGAAGTTTGCTTCGGGAGTAACTTCTTTTTCGTCTACACCAAGCTTATCAACGATGATAGCTTTTACTTCACTTGCGATTTCTGACATGATTTCCTTAATTTTTTGGGGTTAAACTGGGAGCAAAGAAACATCATTTTTCGGACTTTTGCCAATCCACCAAAGGCTGTTTTTCAACACCCCTTGTTAATCTTTTTTATTTTATCTTGATTTATAAAATATTACAATAATCCATAAGGACGCTTTCCACCAGAGCCACTATCCGAAACGTTTGCCACTCTTTTAAATCTTTATTTTGATTATCTTTGCGCCTTGCTTGCGGCAAGCCGCCTGCGAGAATCCACGACTTGCACAAAAGCCTCACACAAACCGACAATCACAAACCTATCTCCTTCGATAATGAAAGGGGAATTAAAAAACAATTTGGCCCTTTTCGCTTCCGGCAACGGAACGAACGTGCAGCGGATATGCGAGTATTTCTGCGGAAATGAACGCATACGTCCGGTGGTGCTGTTCTGCAACAACCCTAAGGCAGGGGTGTTGGAACGGGCGGCGAACTTGGGATTGCCCGTGGTGATGGTCAACCGGAAAAAGCTGGCGGATGCGGCGTTCATGCAGGAAGCCTTGCACCGCTATGCGGTGAATGCATTGGTGCTGGCGGGCTTTTTATCTTTGGTGCCGCCGTTTCTGGTGGAGGAATATTCCGGACACATATATAATATACACCCTGCCCTGCTGCCCAAATTCGGCGGCAAGGGTATGTACGGCATGCACGTGCATGAGGCCGTGGTGGCCGCAGGCGAGAAAGAAAGCGGCATCACCGTGCATCTGGTAAACGAATGCTACGACCAGGGCGAGATACTCTTTCAGGCCTCCTGCCCCGTGGAACCGGAGGATACCGCTCAAGACGTGGCGCAGAAGATACACAGCCTCGAACAGCGATATTTTCCCCAAGTGCTTGAATACGCGCTCTCGGGCAAGAATCCGCAAACAATTACACAAACCTTATAAATCTTTTCATCGTGAACGAAACAATCATCAATTCCATTTGGCTTTTGGCCGCGTTGGGCTTAGTGCTGGCACTGATCCTGTATTTCGTGGCGCAAAAATTCAAGGTAGAAGAAGATCCTCGGATTGACTTGGTGGCAGATGCCCTGCCCGGAGCCAA
>CAYTCD010000112.1:0-3903 GCA_964436335.1 uncultured Bacteroidaceae bacterium | reverse complement strand
AGATGGGCTATTGGGTCGATTTGGATCACCCGTACTTCTCTTTTACCAACAAATACATCGACAGCGTCTGGTATCTGCTCAAGGAACTCTACCAAAAGGATTTGCTCTACAAAGGCTATTCGATACAGCCGTTTTCGCCGGCGGCGGGCACGGGGCTCAGCACGCACGAACTCAACCAGCCCGGTTGCTACCGTGATGTGAAAGACACCACCTGCGTGGCCATGTTCCGTCTGCTTCCTGGCCAAAAACTGCCTTTCCAAGCCGAGGTGAAGAGCGAGGAAGTCTGCGCGCTGGCCTGGACCACCACGCCTTGGACGTTGCCCTCCAACACCGCGCTTTGCGTGGGTCCCACGTTCGACTACAACTTGGTGAAGACCGTAAATCCCTATACGGGTGAACCCTGCACGGTGATTCTGGCGGATGCCCTGATGGGGGCGTTCTTCAAGAATCCCGAGCGCAAGTTCGAAGACTACAAGCAGGGCGACAAGGAACTGCCTTATCAGGTGTTGGGAACCGTAAAGGGCACCGCACTCGAGGGATTGCGCTACGAACAGCTTATTCCGTGGGTGAAGCCTACGGCGGTGGGCGGTGGCGGCAAGACCGAGGATTGGAACCGGCCCGACGACAGTTTCCGTTTTATCTTGGGCGATTACGTGACCACCGAAGACGGTACGGGTATCGTGCATATCGCGCCCACTTTCGGTGCCGACGACGCGCGTGTGGGACAGAAAGCGGACATAGGTTCGCTGCTGATGTTCGACCGCGAGGGACTTCAACTTCCGATGGTGGACCGTCAGGGGCGTTTCTGCCTGCTCGAAACCTTGCATCCCGATTTTGTAAGGGCCAAAGTGAATGTGGAGGCCTACCGTGCCTACGAGGGCAAATTCGTGAAGAACGCCTACGATGCCACCAAGACCGACAAGGACATGAGCCTGGATGTGGAAATCGTGATCATGCTCAAGGAGCAGGGCAAACTCTTCAAGAGCGAGAAACACACCCACAACTATCCCCATTGCTGGCGTACCGACAAGCCGGTGCTCTACTACCCGCTCGATTCGTGGTTTATCCGCACCACCGCCTGCAAGGAAAGGATGATAGAACTCAACAAGACCATCGGCTGGAAACCCGAAGCCACCGGCACGGGGCGTTTCGGCAACTGGCTCGAAAACCTGCAGGATTGGAACCTGTCGCGCTCCCGTTACTGGGGCACGCCGCTTCCGATTTGGGTGAGCGAAGACCGCAAGGAACAGCTCTGCATCGGTTCGGTGGCGGAACTCAAGGCCGAAATCGCCAAGTCGGTACAGGCCGGTTTTATGACTAAGAATCCTTTTGAGGCCTATAAGGACGGCGATATGAGCGATGCCAACTACGAAAGTTTCGATCTGCACCGCCCCTACGTGGACGAAATCGTGTTGGTTTCGTCGGCCGGCAAGAAGATGTTCCGCGAACCCGACTTGATTGACGTGTGGTTCGACAGCGGTTCGATGCCTTACGCGCAGTTGCATTATCCGTTTGAGAACAAAGAAAAATTCAGTCATAATTATCCCGCCGACTTTATCGCCGAAGGCGTGGATCAGACCCGTGGCTGGTTCTTTACCCTGCATGCCATCGCCAGCATGGTATTCGGTTCGGTGGCTTACAAAAACGTGGTCTCCAACGGGCTTGTGCTCGACAAGAACGGCAACAAGATGTCAAAGCGCTTGGGCAATGCCGTGGATCCGTTCAAGACCATCGAGAAATACGGTCCCGATGCCACACGTTGGTATATGATCACCAACTCCCAGCCGTGGGATAACCTCAAGTTCGACGAAGAAGGCATTGCCGAAGTGCAGCGCAAGTTCTTCGGAACGCTCTACAATACCTACAGTTTCTTTGCGCTCTATGCCAATATCGACGGTTTCTCGTACAAGGAAGCTGATATCGAACACGCCAAACGGCCCGAAATAGACCGCTGGATTCTTTCCGAACTCAACACCTTGACCGAAAATGTGGACCATGCGCTTTCCGAATACGAACCCACCCGCGCCGGACGACTTATCCAGGCGTTTGTGGATGAACGGCTCAGCAATTGGTACGTGCGCCTCAGCCGCCGCCGTTTCTGGAAAGGTGGACAAGGAGAAGACAAGATTTCGGCCTACCAGACGCTTTACACCTGCCTGGAAACACTTTCCAAACTGATAGCGCCCATCGCACCTTTCTTTGCCGAAAGGCTGTATAGAGACTTGAATGCCGTGACCGGCCGTGATACACACGCCTCGGTGCATTTCTGCGACTTTCCCAGCCTGCATGTAGAATGGGCCGACAAGGCATTGGAAGAAAGAATGCAGTTGGCGCAAAAAATCTGCTCGCTCGTGCTTTCCTTGCGCAAGAAACAGAACCTCAAGGTTCGTCAACCCCTGCAGAAACTCATGTTGCCGGTTCTGGACGAACACTTCCGCAAGCAGGTGGAATGCGTGCAGGATCTGATTCTTTCGGAAATAAATGTAAAGGAACTCTATTTCATTACCGATTCCCGCTTCCTGATCAAAAAAATAAAACCAGACTTCAAGGCATTGGGTCCTAAATACGGTAAACTGATGAAACCTATCGCCGCATTCGTCACCGGCATGGACGCCGACATGATTGCCCGATTGGAAAAAGACGGCAGCCTGACAACGGAGGTGGAAAACCAGCCCGTAACCCTCACGCTCGACGATGTGGATATCTTTACCGAAGACATTCCCGGATGGGCGGTTACCAACGAAGGACTGCTCACCGTCGCACTCGATATCGCACTTACCGAAACCCTGATTGAAGAAGGTTTGGCGCGCGAACTGGTGAACCGTATCCAGAACCTGCGCAAGGAAAAGGGCTTCGATGTTACCGACAAGGTTATCGTAACCGTACAGCGTCATACGGCCATGATACCGGCCATTGAGCATAATTACGCCTATATTTGTTCAGAAACCCTTGCCCGCGAGCTTAGCCTGAGCGATAACATAGCAAAACTCTCCGCCGCCTCCCTGATAGAACTCACCGATGAAATCACGCTGGGCGTGCTTATTGAAAAAATCTAGCCGACATGAAACAGACCGACATCAACGAAAAGAACCGTTATTCCGACCAGGAGTTGGAGGAATTCAGACAAATCATCCTCGACAAACTCGCAAAAGCTCGGAAAGACTTGGATTTGTTGCGCGAAGCCTATACCAACAACGGAGAGAACGACATCAACGACACCTCTCCCACTTTCAAGGTATTGGAAGAAGGCTACCAAGTACTTTCAAAAGAAGAAAACGCCCGTTTGGCCAGCCGTCAGCAAAAGTTCATCGCCTCGCTTGAAGCGGCCTTGGTTCGCATCGAAAATAAAACCTACGGTATTTGCCGCGAAACAGGAAAACTCATCGACAAGGAGCGTCTCCGTGTGGTTCCTCATGCCACGCTGAGCATAGATGCGAAGAAAGATCAAAACAAACGCTACCCATCTTCATCTGATTCTTCCGATGAAATCTGAGGTTTCCATTCCCATGAAAAACTGTTTTTCGCGATGCCATGCAAACCTTCCTATAGTGGTGGTGGCGATTGTTTTGCTGGCAGACCAAACGCTCAAATTCTGGATTAAGCTTAGCATGAGTATCGGCGATGAAATCCGGATTTTCGATTGGTTCCGGATTCATTTTCTCGAAAACGAGGGCATGGCATTCGGATTCAGTTTCGGTGGAAATGGCGGAAAATTATTGCTGAGCTTGATTCGTCTGGCCGCCATCGGTATCTTGATTTGGTACATTACCAAACTGAACCGCACACGCAAGCAGCAAAAGTTTTCAGGAGAAGGCAAACCCATAAAGACCTCGCTTATAGTCTCCCTCTCGCTGATTTTAGCCGGCGCGGCGGGAAATATGATAGACTGCGCCTTTTACGGCG
>CAYTCD010000111.1:0-3944 GCA_964436335.1 uncultured Bacteroidaceae bacterium | reverse complement strand
CCACATCAAACGGGCGGCACGTATCTTGGCAATCGACATAAAATAGTCGGAACCGATGCCCAATACAAGCGTGGTCCTGCGGGCTATTTCATCGATAGAAAGACCTTTGTCGGTAAGGCGCGAGAAGTATTCCAACGCCCAGTTGAGCGACAGCCCCAGTTCCACTGCATTGGTGGCCCCGGCATTGTGCAGTGTGGCGGCATTGATGCTCAAAAAGCGGAAACGGGGCAGAATAGATGCGTATTGCTTAAAGATACGTGCCGCCTCTTCCACGTTTTCGTCTATGGAACCGTAATAATCGCCATGCAGAAGTGCATAGTGCAAGGGGTCGAAATCAATGGATCCATATACCTGATCGGGTTTGATGCCGTGTTTATGGAGATAATCTACAAAGAGTTCGAGCGTTTTTTCGTACTGGCGGCCACACAACAGGTGTATGCCGGTATGGGTCAGGTCTATATCGGCCAACAGGGTTTCCATATGCGCGGGGGTTTCCGCATTGCGGGTGCATACGCCTACCGATTCGGCTCCTTTGGCGGCGGCTTGGGCGGCTAAGGTGTTGCAGGCAGCAAGATCGCCGATACGGAAGTCTTGACGGATTTCCCAGTTGTTGTTTTCGGTGCGGTTGCCGCGCACATAAGGAAACTGACCGGGCTGAACGTCTGTAAGGGTAAGGCTTTCGGTATCTTCGGCACGGTAAAAGGGATTCACATCGAAGCCCTCATCGGTTTTCCATACCAATTTCCGGTTGAAATCGGCACCCTTCAGATCTTTCACAATCGCTTCCATCCACGCCTGGGCGGAAATGGCAGGGAATTCGGAGAAAAGTTTTTCTTTGTCCATAGCAAGATGCGTTTTGCAAGAAGTCTTTGCAGACTTACAAAGTAACAAACCCACAAAGGTACATCTTTCTGAAGAATGTTAGGATACGGTCTGTCCTCATGTACCTTCATCCATCGAAGTTTATCCCACCAAGACTAACCCAAGTAAACAAGTGTAAACTTTTAACGACAAGCAGGTTCTATCGGAGAAGCCGCCGGCAGGCGGGCGCTCCAACGGAGCGCTTTCCGCTTCTTTCTCTTTTTTACCCAAGGCTTTTTTCTCTTTCTTGGCGGCACCAAGAAAGAGAAAAAAGGCGTGATATCAAGTGGTGACAACCACAAAAAAAAGTTAAGATTGGTTAGAAAGATGTACCTTTACAATCTAAAAGC
Organism: uncultured Bacteroidaceae bacterium; assembly: GCA_964436335.1. Lineage (GTDB taxonomy): Bacteria > Bacteroidota > Bacteroidia > Bacteroidales > P3 > Pullibacteroides. Next base: position 2,733 of record CAYTCD010000111.1, on the reverse strand, counting down.
AATATAGATTGGAATCCCGACAAATAATTTGGATTACCGGAGCCAGTTCCGGTATCGGCGAGGCTTTGGCGAAAGCCTTTTGTTCGGAAAACACCACGGTGATACTTTCTTCGCGCAATGTGCAGGAATTGGAAAGGGTGCGGCAGTCATGCCTCTTTCCCGACCATTGCCATATCGTACCTTTGGACCTAGGCGATCCCGACAGTCTGGAGGCGGCTTCGCAAACGGTATTGACCCGGTTTGGCCATGTGGATATTTTGGTCAACAACGGCGGTATCAGTCAGCGTTCGCTGGTGGCAGAAACACCGCTTGAGATAGACCGCAGGATTATGCAGGTTGACTATTTGAGCGGTGTGCAGTTGGCCAAGGCGGTGCTCCCTTCCATGCTGGCACGAAAAAAGGGGCATTTTGTGGCTATCAGCAGTATCGTGGGGATATTCGGATTTCCGCAACGTTCCGCTTATTCGGCGGCCAAGCATGCCATGCATGGTTTCTACGAAACCCTTAGGGCGGAGAACGAAAAAAACGGCATCAAAGTTACCGTGGTCTGTCCGGGCAGGATTCTAACCAATGTTTCCCTGCATGCCCTTCGCGCCGACGGCAATGAATACGGCATTATGGATCATGCGCAGGCCAACGGCATAAGCGCAGGGGAGTGCGCGCGGCGTATTGTGAAAGCGGTAAGGAAAAACAAAAAAGAGATTTATGTTTGCCGGAAAGACGTGCTGATGGTGTATTTTCGCCGTTATATTCCGGCCCTTTACTACAAATTGGCGGGTAAGGTAAAACCCAATTGAGCAGGATAGAAACAATAAACAATGAACAAGAAAGACTTTCCGGTAATTTCCGGTATCCAGCAGATAGGAATCGGTGTGCGCGACGTGGCCAAGGCCTGGCGGTGGTATAATGAATATTTCGGCACAGACGCCATTATTTTCGATGAACGTGCCCCGGCCGAATACATGTTGCCCTATACAGGTGGAAAACCCCGTAACCGGCGTGCGGTCCTTGCCATGAACCTGCAGGGGGGCGGCGGTTTTGAAATATGGCAGCACCGCGATTTTGAACCCCGTTCGGCCGCTTTTCCGGTATTGCCGGGCGATTACGGTATCTATGCCTGCAAGATAAAATGCAAAGACGCGCTTGCCACGCATCGGTTGTATAAGGAAAAAGGCGCGAAAGTGAGCGATATATACCAAGATACCTTGTGCCGCAGGTATTTTTACCTATGGGATCCGGATGGCAATGTCTTCCAGTTGGTGGAGATATCGGACCCGGATGCATGGTTCGCCAAGGAGAACAAACCTACGGGCGGTGTGTATGGCGCCGTAGTGGGGTGTACCGATATGGATTCCGCAGTGGCCTTTTACCAAAAAATGCTGGGCTACGATAGAAAGGTTTCGGATATCATCGGTTTGTGCGATGACTTTAGCCAGATGGGAACGCCCGGCTGTTGTTACCGCAGGGTCTTGTTGGTACATAGCCAAGCCCGCACGGGGGGATTCTCACGCTTGTTGGGACCTTCCGAAATAGAGTTGGTGCAGGCTTTGAACCGTCCTACCCCCATACACAAGATTTACGAAGACCGTTTTTGGGGAGAGCCGGGATTTATCCAGATTTGTTATGATATCCGCAATATCGATGCCGTGCGCCGGTTGGCGGCCGAAACAGGCCATCCTTTCACGGTTGACAGCATCATGCAGAATCCCGATTTCGACATGGGCGATGCCGCAGGCCATTTCGCCTATAACGAAGATCCCTCCGGTACCCTGATCGAATATGTGGAAACCTGCAAGGTTCCCATTGCCAAGAAATGGGGGCTTTTTCTGAATTTGAAACGTTTCGACGCTTCCAAACCGTTGCCCGACTGGATTGTGAAAGGGCTTCGCTTTACGCGCAAGAAAGATATTCCCGATTAACCGGATTGTCCGGCATCAATCCACATCGATGTCTGTGCGCAGGTTTTCCATAACGAAATCCTGACGTTCGGGTGTGTTGCTCCCCATATAAAACTCCAGTGTTTCGCGGATACCCTGTTCTTTGGTCATGATAATGGGGTCCAGACGCATTTGGGGGCCGATAAACACCTTGAATTCTTCGGGTGATATTTCCCCCAAACCTTTAAACCGGGTTATTTCGGGCTTGTTGCCTATTTCCTTGATAGCCTGGAGGCGTTCTTCCTCTGTATAGCAGTAGAAAGTCTTTTGCTTGTTGCGTACACGGAAAAGCGGCGTTTGCAGGATATAGAGATGCCCCATCTTTACGATATCGGGAAAGAACTGCAGAAAGAAAGTGAGCAATAGCGCGCGTATATGCATTCCGTCCACATCGGCATCGGTGGCGATTACGATATTGTTGTAGCGCAGATTTTCCATATCCTCGCCCACATTCAAAGCCCCTTGCAGCAGATTGAACTCTTCGTTCTCATATACTGTCTTTTTGCTCTTTCCATAACTGTTGAGCGGTTTCCCTTTGAGGCTGAACACGGCCTGGGTGTTGACATCGCGGCTTTTGGTGATGCTTCCCGAGGCTGAATCCCCTTCGGTAATGAACAGCGTGGTCTGCAGGCGCAGGTCGTGGTTTGAATCGTAGTGAATCCGGCAGTCGCGCAGCTTCTTGTTGTGCAGGTTTATTTTCTTGGCGCTTTCACGGCTTAGCTTCTTGAGGTCGGTCATGCTCTTGCGCTCTTTCTCGCTCTCGATAATCTTGCGTTGCATGGCTTCCGCCACATCG
>CAYTCD010000110.1:0-3968 GCA_964436335.1 uncultured Bacteroidaceae bacterium | reverse complement strand
TTTCGATGCCCTTTTCTTCGTTGCGGAACGTAAAGGGCTTGCGCAGGTCGTAGTAACGGCGCTCGGCTTCCTGCTCGCAGAGGCCCGCTTTCAGAATCGCTTCGGTGATGAGGCGTGCGCTGCCGTCGAGAATAGGCATCTCGGGCGAATCGGTCTCGATGAGGGCGTTGTCTATTTCCAAGCCGACCAAGGCCGACAAGACGTGTTCTATCGTGGCCACCATGAGCACACCGTCTTTTTCCAAGGTGGTGCCGCGAGAGGTATCGCCCACATATTCGGCCAAGGCCTTGATTTCGGGCTGACCGGGCAAATCCATGCGCTTAAAGACAAACCACGTGTCTGCCGGCGCGGGCTTGATCGTAACGTGCGCTTCCTTGCCGGTATGCAACCCCACTCCTGAAATGGCAACCGGCCCGTTCAACGTTTTCTGTTTCACTGTATCTGACATAGGGCGCAAAGGTACAAAAAAGAGCGGACTATCTCCCGTGGAAATTACCTTTCGGCACAAATTCATACGCACCCGCCGTAGGCGGAATTGAACGCGGCCGGCCATCAATGTCACAGGACGCTTTCTCCGTGGCAAAAGCCGGATCGCCCAAACCGATGGCAGGTGATTCCACGGTGTCTATCCTGAAATCATACAGGTCGGGGGCTGTGAACAGGGGATCCTTGTTCCAAAGGCAACTGTCGAAGCTTTCGCCCGAAAAAGGCGGTTCCATCCGTATCAGACAGTGCGAAAAGCGCATTGTCGGCACCGTGCACGCTTCTGCCAGATCTATCTCTATCTGCCGGCTGTTGCGTCCATAAAAAACGCTGTTGCGGAAATCGGCCTGCAAAGGGTACACCTGTTTTTCGCCTCTTTCGTCTGCACGATAGTTGTTTAAAACCAGACAGCGATTATATACCCCGATGGATGTTCCTGTATAATCATTTGAAAATGTACAGTGCGTAAAGATATAACGCCCCCCCGCATTCAAACAGAGGTTCACCTGGCTTTCGGCAACCACTAAGTTTATCCCTTCCACACTGGTGCCCCGCGCTAAAATTCCGTGCCGGCTCATATTTTCGATACGGGTATTGGAAAGCATAAGCCCCCCCTCTTCCGTACAGGAATCCATCCATATACCGCTCTGTCCGTTGCGGACCAACGCATATTCGACCCGATGGGGACCGCTTTCGCCCCCTAACCAAATCCTTCCCCACTGGCCGGCCATATTCCGATAGTTGCCATCTTGCCTGATAGATGTAAACAGCACCGGCGCAGCCAATGTCCCCTCCACCTCCAACCGTGCCCCGTTCTGTATCCATATTCCCGAATTGGCATTGAAATAGAAACGGCATCCTGCCGGAATCCGAAGTGTTTTACCCGCCTCTACCGTCAGATAGCCGTAAATCACGTATGGACGGTCGGACTGAAGCGGATAGTCTGTTTCGTTCCATAGAAAATAGCGGAAAGAAAGTGAATCCTGTTCATAAAAACTCCCCTGTAGAGGGTCTTCATACAGCACACGCGCCGTACGGTCTCCCCGCCAGTAGTAGGCATCTTGCCCCCATGCGCTCAACACTACCTGCTGTGGCCGCATGCCTTCCCGTTCAAAACGGATATAATCCTGTATCTCAAACGGATTGTTTTCGTTCCGGTAGTCTATCACCGTATTGATAAACAGATATAAACTGTCTTTGGGGCCAATCACAACCTTACGCTGAAAAACAGCCGTATCTCCGCTGAGATTGAATCTGAACCGCGCCCCCTCGCCGCCCTGCAGATAGACCCTGTCTATCAACACGGCCTTGTCCGAAGGATTCCTTACCGTAACCACCTTGGTGATGCTGGTCTGAGTCGTCAACACTGTATCGAAACGTACCGTATCTTGCGAAAAGCGCAGGATCACCTCGCCTTGGGCAAAGCCTCCGTATTCTTCCCGGCAGGACACCATAAAACACATCATCGCTATACAGGTCCCGAAAAGCAGGCCTCCCAACGGCTTCTTCTTATTTTTCATGACGGTTACCCACTAATTTGAATCCCACCCCATGCACGTTGATTATTTCACCTGCCCCCATCCGGGCCAAGGCTTTTCGGAGTTTTGTAACATATACGTCCATGCTGCGGGCATTGAAATAATTATCGGCTTTCCACACCTTTTCCAAAGCCTCCTTCCGCTCCACCACTTCATTTTCGTGCTGGCAGAGAAGTTTCAGCAAATCGGCCTCCCGTGTGGTAAGCACCAGCGATTCTCCCTGCGGACTCACCAACTTGCGCAACACCACATCAAAAGCAACATCCCCTATCTTGTAGGTTTCCGGTTCACTTTTGCTCAATGCCCCTATCGTTCTGCGCACAATGGCCTGTATGCGCAACAGCAGTTCATCCATACTGAACGGCTTGGTCAGATAATCGTCTCCACCCGAACGGAAACCTTTCAGTCGATCCGATTCCAAGGTTTTGGCGGTCAGAAAAAGAATCGGAACGGCGGCATCAATCTTACGGATATCCTTGGCCAAGGAAAAACCGTCTTTCACCGGCATCATGATATCGGTGATGCAAAAATTAAAGCCTCCTTGCTTGAAAGCCTCCAATGCGGACTGCCCGTCCCCGCAGAGATGGGTTCTGTAGCCCTTGCTGTTGAGATACGCCTGCAAAAAAGATCCAAGATTGGGATCGTCTTCTGCCAGCAATATCGAAATCGGAGTTGCGGAATCGTTCATAAACGGCAAATTTAAGAAATTATAAAGCACACCGCTTCAGCGGGCACCTGTTTTCCTATATAACGCTTAATTTCCGATTTATCGAAATTTTACATATTAACAACATGTATATCAAATAGTTTAATTTTTATTTTCTTGCGGAAAGAAAAGATGGAAAACCGAACCTTCCTTCTGTTCGCTTTCCACCCATACTTTTCCACCATGCTGCTTCATGATGGAGGCCACATAACTCAGTCCCAAGCCGAATCCTTTCACATCATGCTTGTTTCCAGTTGGAACCCGATAGAGTTTGTCGAAAATTTTTTTGAGATTCGACTTGGCGATTCCGATACCGTTGTCTTTCACATCCACCTGCAATCCTCCCGGGGTATTGAAAGTGGAAATCTCTATCAAGGGCTTTTCCTGGCAATATTTGTTGGCGTTATCTATCAGGTTGGAGATAATATGAACGATATGCGTCCTGTCGCCCACCACCCAATCATTCTCCGCCTCGAACGAGGTTTGAATCCGTCCGTTTTTGTGCATTACCTGAAAACCGGTATTGTTGACCGCCTCCTCTATAGCCTTGCACATTTCAAAACGGGTCCTATTCAAAAAATAATCGCCCGATTCCAACTTGGATATCTGGATAATCTGCCCGCTGAGCGATTGCAGGCGTTGGTTCTCATGGCGGATAATATCCAGCACGTTTTTGAGGCCCGCCTGATCGTAATGTACGTCCGGGTCATCGAAAGACTCGCAGATAAGCGCGATCGTACTTACCGGAGTCTTGATCTCGTGCGTAACATGGTTGATGAAATCGCTTTTCATTTCGGTCAACTTCTTCTGCTTCCAGATAGAAACCAACGTATAGAGAAACGTATAAATCAACAGAGCGAACAAAAAGACCGAAGAAAGTGTGAGATACCACATACGGGAAACTATAAACGAAACCCTGTCGGGAAAATAGAGAAAGAGATAGGTGGGGTAATCGGTTTCCTGTTCCGGAAAGAGACGGTATCGGAATGGGCTTTGCAACAGTCTGACCCCGTAATTGCCCGTTTTCTGTAAAAGCAGTTTGGCGCTGTATTCGCTGTATATACCCCATTCAAAGGCCGTGCGCACGTTACGCGCCGAGAGATGGGCCGAAACAATCGAATCCACTTCTTCCGGCGGCAATTGCAGACCAAGTTCCCTTTCCGGCATCTCCCGCCATGAATGGCGCATCATCTCATCCATCAGTCGCTCCGCATACATCAAGTCCTCCCGTTCCTGCGACA
>CAYTCD010000109.1:0-4135 GCA_964436335.1 uncultured Bacteroidaceae bacterium | reverse complement strand
AACCTCGGCAAGAACATGGCCTTCATGATGAAAGCCATCGAAGCCGCCGCCCAAGAAAAAGGCCTCCCCTCCCAAGAACGGGGTACCTTCACCAACTTTATATCTTCTCGCTGACCATTTTAAGGAAAGCCTCCCGGTTTTCGGCCGGACCGTGTGCGGTCTGAGGGCAGTTGTACCACTCCACGTTTTCCATGCCGAGCGTGTTGAGCACAAGCGGCGTAAAATAATCTGCAAAGAACGGCTTGAACCTTTCCGTAGGACCTTGCGAAGTGGTGAGTACCACCGTACGTTTGATATGAATCTGCGCCGGAACCAATTCGCCGCGTTCATCGGGGCGATAGGCTTTTCCGGAAAGCATCACTTTATCGAAAAATCCGCCCACGATAGCCGGTATGTTCGCCCACCAGATGGGAAATATCAAGATGAACTCATCGGTGGCGAGCAAGGTGTCCAGATACCCTGCCGCAAGCGAATCGGCGGTTTCTCCACGCCCGTAAAGCCTGAGGCTGGCCGCTTCCATGGTCGGATTGAATCCATCGGCATAGAGGTCTATCACCTTGAATTCCCGTCCTGTTGCGGCAAGCTTGGCTTTTACTTGCTCCAAAACGGCATGGTTGAAACTCTTATCGTATGGATGCGCATAGAGGATTGTGGTCATGGCGAACGGAATCTTGCGGAGAGAGAGGGATTCGAACCCTCGGTACCCAAACGGGTACAACGGTTTTCGAGACCGCCCCGATCGACCACTCCGGCATCTCTCCTTGGAGTTGCAAAAGTAGCAAAATATTTTGATTACCCCTCACATCCTAAAAAATCCTAATATTAAAATCTTTTAAGTTAAAATATTAGGCATTGATTTTTTATTGACGGTTCTTTGCTGCATAAAAATTCTCTACCTTATGGAAATCTCTTTATGGAAGGTGAAGATACGGAAAGGAGTAAAAAACTTTCTTTGGGGAATAGGATGTCTTTTGCTCATGCTTTTTTCTAGCCTGCAAGCTCAGACACCACCAACCGTCTCCACTCCAATACAAACCGATACCTTCTACAGAATAGCCTTTTACAATGCCGAGAATTTCTTCGACTGCCTGCACGATTCGGGAAAGAACGACCATGATTTTACACCTACCGGCATCAAAGGATGGGGAAATGCCAAATACACGCAAAAAAGGAATAACCTTTTCAAGGTAATCGCCGCGCTCAACGCCATACATCCATTGGCCGCCCTCGGCATGGCGGAAATCGAGAACGACCGCGTTTTACGGGATTTATGCATGGGAACCCCTTTGCGATATCTCCATTTCGGATTCGTCCATTTCGAAAGTCCCGATCCGCGGGGTATCGACGTGGCCCTGCTCTATCGAAAAGACCTGCTCCGCATCGATACCGCCTTTGTTTATCCGTTGATCATTCCACCCGACACCACCGGCCGGACACGCGATATCCTTTATGTACGTGCCCTCCCCCAACCCAAAGTGAATCTCCCCGACACACTTCACCTTTTCGTGAACCATTTTCCCTCCAAATACGGCGGTGTACAGGCCACCGACCATAAACGTGCCGCCGCCGCACAATTATTACGCGCCGCCTTAGACAGCATCGTTTGCCGCAATCCGTCCGCCTTCGTGCTCGCCATGGGAGACTTCAATACTGTACCGCAAGACAGTTCGCTCCATCTTCTCCGCACCGACCCTTATGTCAACCTGATGCACAACACCCGTTGGCAAGGTAAACAAGGCAGTCACAAATTCAGGGAAAACTGGAGCACGATAGACCACATCATCGTACCCCGTTCTACCTTAACCCAACTGCACCGACAGCAATCCTTCCGTTTCGATCCGCCGTTTCTGTTACAGGAAGATGAGAAATACATGGGGCATAAACCCTTTAGAACCTTTTACGGCGCCAGGCATCTGGGTGGGTACAGCGACCACCTTCCGGTTTATGTGGATATAGAAACAAAAAATCCGGAAAACGCAGACAAGCAAGCGTTTCCCGGATTTGAACCCGAACGGACGGAAGATCCTTATCCACACTTGGAATAACCACAAGAAGGGCAAGTAAGACAGCCTTCCTTATAGACCAATCCCGGCTCTCCACATTCGGGACATTTGGTCTTTTCGGCAATCGTTCCGTTGGGAATATATTTTTTCAAGGCTCTCACCACCCCGTTTTTCCAAGTATTGATCTGATCGTCAGAACCTAATTTGAGACCGTTAATCAAATCGATTACCTTGGGCAGATCCGCACCCTGACGCAGGATACTTGAAATCAGAATCGCATAATTCCAATACGTTTCGTCGAAAGTACGCGAGAGACCTTCCCAATGTATGCGGTATCCATCCTTATCCTTGAACTCGAAATCGTAACGGGCCGGCGAATTTTCGTCCTTACGCACACGGATGATTTCGCCTTTGTTGACAAAAGAAGGCAACGGAAAATCTTCCGCAGGACCGGTAAAGATTTCATACGGACGACCTTCATACAAGCCCACCACCGCGATCCATTTTTCGTAATCGTTTTGAAAACGGACCACATCGGCCTGCAATATATCGGGACGGGAAGGTGTCTTGCGGGTTTCCACCGTTTCCTTTTTCTTCTTGTCGGCCACCAGAACCCCCGAGCGTGAACCGTCGCGATAAATCGTCATGCCCTTGCAACCGCTTTCCCAGGCCGTGCGGTAAATCTCGCTCACCAATTCTTCTTTTGTTTGATTGGGAACATTCACGGTAACACTGATGGAATGGTCCACCCATTTCTGCACCGCCCCCTGCATCTTTACCTTGCTCACCCAATCAATATCGGTTGAAAGCGCTTTGTAATAAGGCGACTGCGCAATCAAATCCTGCAATTCTTCTTCTGTATAGGCATTGAGGTTTGTGGTATCGTGTCCGGTAATCTTGAGCCATTCGAGGAATTTGGGATGTACCACGGTATATTCTTCAAAGGAATCGCCTACCTCATCCACAAAATCCACCCGTACACCTTTTTCGCCCGGATTCACCTTACGGCGACGTTTGTATGCCAGCATAAAAGCCGGTTCGATACCGGAAGTGGTCTGCGTACAGATACTTACGCTACCGGTAGGAGCCACCGTCAAGAGCGCGATATTACGACGACCATACTGGCTCATGTTTTCGTAAAGTTCCGGCTCGGCTTCACGCAGACGGTTGATAAACGGATTAGCCGCTTCGCGCTTGGTGTCATAAACCGGGAACGCGCCTCTTTCCTTGGCCATTTCCACTGATGAACCATAGGCGGCCAAAGCCAGATTCTTATGCACTTCTACCGAGAACTCAGTGGCTTTGTCCGTGCCATAACGTAAACCGAGAGCGGCCAACATATCGCCTTCAGCAGTGATACCCAAACCTGTACGACGTCCTTGGCGGCTCCGGTCCTGAATCTTGAGCCACAATTCTGTTTCAGTCCGTTTCACATCTTCCGTTTCCGGATCCTGCGCTATTTTGGCAAGGATGCGATCCACGTGTTCCAACTCCAAATCAATGATATCATCCATAAAACGTTGCGCCACACGTACATGACTACGGAAAAGCGCCATATCGAACTTGGCTTGCGGCGTAAAGGGATTTTCTACGTAGCTATAAAGATTGAGCGCCAACAAACGGCAACTGTCGTAGGGGCAGAGCGGAATCTCACCGCAAGGATTGGTGGAGACGGTACGGAAACCGAGGTCGGCATAGCAATCGGGCACCGACTCACGGGTAATCGTATCCCAGAACAACACGCCGGGTTCGGCCGACTTCCATGCGTTGTGGATAATCTTGTTCCATATCTTACGGGCATCCACTTTCTTTACATAAACGGGATTGGCCGAATCGATAGGATATTGCTGCATGAAAGGCTGTCCCGAAACCACGGCCTGCATGAACTCATCGGTAAGTTTTACCGATACATTGGCCCCCGTTACCTTGCCTTCTTCAAGCTTGGCGTCGATAAAACGTTCCGAATCGGGATGTTTAATACTGATACTCAACATCAACGCGCCACGACGACCATCTTGTGCCACCTCGCGCGTGGAATTGGAATATCGCTCCATGAAAGGCACGATGCCCGTGCTGGTCAAAGCGCTGTTCTTGACCGGACTTCCGGTAGGACGGATATGCGACAGGTCGTG
>CAYTCD010000108.1:0-4267 GCA_964436335.1 uncultured Bacteroidaceae bacterium | reverse complement strand
GTGCCTTTCAACACCGGCATCAGTTCCGAATAGTCGGTTCCCTTCTTTTCCAAGGCTTTTCTAAGCAAGGTATTCTACACCATTATCAACTTGACGCCTTGACGGAAGCAGGCACGTCTCAAATTGCTCGTAGCGGCGGCATTCATTCCTGTAATGTCGGTCACATACAAGTGAGGTTTCGACGTAATCTGCTCGTAGAGGGCGTCCAGGACTTTGGCTTTGTCTTCTTTCTTCATACCTCGTTAATTACCTGTTTGTTTAAATTAGATGGATTTGGGGTCCACCTTGATACCGGGACTCATGGTGCTGGACAGATAGATACTGTTCACATAAGTACCTTTGGCCGACGACGGTTTGAGTTTGACAATCATCTGGAGCAGTTCACGGGCGTTGTCCGCGATTTTTTCCGCGTCGAACGACACCTTGGCCACTCCGGCATGAACGATACCCAATTTGTCAACCTTGAAGTCGATCTTACCGGCCTTGACTTCCTTAACCGCCTTGCCAATTTCCATGGTAACGGTTCCGGTTTTGGGGTTAGGCATCAGACCGCGGGGGCCCAACACTTTACCCAATGCCCCTACTTTGGGCATTACACTCGGCATGGTAATAACAACGTCAATGTCCGTCCAACCGCCTTTGATTTTTTCTACGTATTCATCCAAACCGTAGTAATCGGCTCCGGCTGCTTTGGCTTCTTCTTCCTTGAAGGGAGTACAGAGAACCAACACGCGCACTTGCTTGCCAGTTCCGTGAGGCAAGGTAACCACGCCGCGAACCATCTGGTTCGCCTTGCGGGGATCCACACCCAGACGCACATCCAAGTCAACCGACGCATCGAATTTGGTATAGGTCAACTCCTTTACAAGCGCAGCGGCTTCGTTCAAGGAATAAACCTTGTCCTTTTCGACTTTGGCCAAGGCTTCTGTTCTTTTCTTAGAGATTTTTGCCATTGTTGTTGTTTATAAAAAGTGATGTCGCTAAACGTTAATTCAGCTCGGCAGGTCTTTCGCCTTTAACTTCGATACCCATACTGCGCGCCGTACCGGCCACCATGCTCATGGCGGAACCGATGGTAAAGCAGTTTAAGTCGGGCATCTTGTTTTCGGCAATCGTCCTTACCTGATCCCAAGTCACGCTGGCCACCTTGTTACGGTTAGGTTCGGCCGAACCTTTCTTTGCTTTCGAAAGTTCTTTCAGCTGAACGGCCACCGGAGGAGTCTTTACTACGAATTCAAACGATTTATCGGCGAACACGGTGATGATGACCGGAAGTACTTGACCGGCCTTATCCTGCGTACGCGCGTTAAACTGCTTGCAGAATTCCATAATGTTGACACCCTTGGCACCCAAGGCAGGACCTACCGGAGGTGAGGGATTGGCAGCACCGCCTTTGATCTGCAACTTGATTAAGGCACTAACTTGTTTTGCCATTTTCTGTTAAAAATTAAAATGTGAAAAACACAATTTCAATGAAACCACATTACTCTTTCTCTACCTGGGAGAAATTCAATTCGAGAGGTGTCTTTCGCCCGAAGATCTTCACCATCACCTTCAGCTTCTTCTTATCCTCGTTCACTTCCTCAATCACAGCCGAGAAATTGTTGAAAGGTCCGTCGGTAACCTTTACCGGCTCGCCTACCATAAACGGCTCGATGGGCTTTTCGGGCGATTCGGCCAACTCATCCACCTTGTTCAGTATTCGCTGAACTTCGGCCGGACGCAAAGGCACAGGGTCGCCATGATTGCCCAAGAAACCGAGAACACCCGGAACATTCTTGACTACGTGTTGGATTTCACCGACCAAAAGGGCCTCTATCAACACATAACCGGGTAGATAGGAGCGTTCTGTGCTCACTTTCTTTCCGTTGCGGATAGTGTAAACCTTCTCTGTGGGAATAAGTACCTGTGAAATGTAATCTTGGATGTTCAATCTGGAAATTTCACTTTGCAGATAGTCCCTTACTTTCTTCTCCTCACCGCTGGCGGCGCGGATTACGTACCAATTCTTCACTTGTTCGGTCATCTCTTTTGTCGGATTGTCTGTCGCGCCTCTCCGATATTTCACTATCGGATCACCTGAAGCGGACATGCTGAATTTAATGGAACGGGAAAACCCGGAGTAATATGGATTCGGTTCACCGTCGTTTCCGGCAGGTACTGGAAGCTGTACCCGTGGTTCCGGACGTTCGGAAACCTATTCATTTCTATCTTAAAAGGTCGTAGATATAACCCAATACACCTTTCCACGCCAAATCAGGATGCGCACCGGCCACCATATCCATGGCAAACACGATGACAGCGACGATAAGGGCGGCCACAAAAACCACCACCGCACTGTTTTGGAGCTCTGAGTACGTTGGCCACGACACCTTGTGCAACAATTCGTCCTTGCTGGCCTTTACGTAGTTGACAAACTTTGACATCTTTCTCAGCGTTTTAAAATTGGCAGGATCAGATAGAATCGAACTCCCATCAACGGTTTTGGAGACCGCTATTCTACCATTAAACTATGCTCCTATACTATTTGCGGGTTTATCCCCTACGGGATTCTTTTTTGCCACCCCTTCAGGAACAAACCCGCCCATAGCCGGAGGTCTCAGCCTCCGTTTATAACCTTACGGCTAATAATTAGTCAAGGATTTCAGTTACCTGACCGGCACCTACCGTTCTACCACCTTCACGGATAGCGAAGCGGAGGTTCTGGTTCATGGCGATGGGCGCCAGCAACTTAACTTCGATTGTCAAGTTATCGCCGGGCATAACCATTTCCACACCCTGCGGCAGAACGATTTCGCCGGTAACGTCAGTGGTTCTGAAGTAGAACTGCGGACGATAGTTGTTGTGGAACGGCGTATGACGGCCACCTTCTTCTTTCTTCAAGATATAAACCTGAGCCTTGAAGTGCTTGTGCGGGGTTACGGAACCGGGCTTGGCAATAACCATACCACGACGGATCTGGTCTTTTTCAATACCACGGAGCAACAAACCTACGTTATCACCGGCTTCACCGCGATCCAAAATCTTGCGGAACATTTCAACACCGGTAACGGTGGATTTGAGTTTTTCTTCGCCCATACCGATGATTTCTACGGGATCACCGGAGTTGATAACGCCGGATTCAACACGACCGGTGGCAACCGTACCACGACCGGTAATGGAGAAAACGTCTTCGATAGGCATCAAGAAATCTTTGTCCACATCGCGCTGCGGCAGGGGAATCCATTCGTCAACGGCGGCCATCAATTCCATGATTTTTTCTTCCCATTTGGGTTCGCTGTTCAAACCACCCAAAGCGGAACCGCGGATGATAGGCGTGTTGTCGCCGTCATATTCGTAGAACGAAAGCAGTTCGCGGATTTCCATTTCAACGAGGTCGAGCAATTCGGGGTCGTCCACCAAGTCAACTTTGTTCATGAAAACAACGATACGGGGCACACCTACCTGACGGGCCAACAGGATGTGTTCGCGCGTCTGGGGCATGGGACCGTCGGTGGCGGCAACTACCAGGATGGCACCGTCCATCTGAGCGGCACCGGTAACCATGTTCTTAACGTAGTCGGCGTGGCCCGGACAGTCAACGTGTGCATAGTGGCGGGCGTCCGTCTGATATTCAACGTGGGCGGTATTGATGGTGATACCACGTTCTTTTTCTTCGGGAGCGTTATCGATAGAATCGAACGATTTTACTTCTGACAAACCTTTCTTGGCCAAAACGGTGGTAATGGCGGCGGTCAGGGTCGTTTTACCGTGGTCAACGTGACCAATGGTACCAATGTTAACGTGGGGTTTGGTACGCACAAAAGTTTCTTTTGCCATATCTGAAAATGTTTTAAGTGTATATAAAAAATTTGCGTGAAGCAAACCTTTTGCCCCCGCCTTTGGAGCCGACAACGAGATTTGAACTCGTGACCTCTTCCTTACCAAGGAAGTGCTCTACCCCTGAGCTACGTCGGCAATTCTCTTGAGCGGAAGACGGGGCTCGAACCCGCCACCTGTAGCTTGGAAGGCTACCGCTCTACCAAATGAGCTACTTCCGCGAAGTGGGTGGGAGGAGAAGGATTCGAACCTTCGAAGGCTAAGCCGACAGATTTACAGTCTGTTCCATTTGACCGCTCTGGAATCCTCCCGGATTTTGCGCACCGCCACAAGCTTGTTGTTTTGGTTGAGCCAATGAAGGGACTCGAACCCACGACCGGCTGATTACAAATCAGCTGCTCTACCAACTGAGCTACATTGGCGTCTTGCGGTTTCAGGCGTGTCTGCC
>CAYTCD010000107.1:0-4279 GCA_964436335.1 uncultured Bacteroidaceae bacterium | reverse complement strand
GCACTGGTAAGGCCATTGCTGCCAATACCGCGATTATAAACGTCTTCGTAGGCGGTTTGGCCAAAAGACGCCAGACCGATAATCACATCGCCCGCCTGAATACGATCACAGGAAACCACTTCGCTTTTCTTCATACGTGCGCTCACTGACGAATCCACCACAATGGTGCGGATACTGTCTCCCATATCGGCCGTTTCTCCCCCTGCATATGTAATGTTGATATGTTCCTTGGCCATTCTCTCGATAAATTCCTGCGTGCCTTCCACAATTTCCTTCAGCACTTCGCCGGGAATCAGAAATTTATTGCGGCCTATCGTGGATGAAAGAACCAGATTGCGCGTGGCCCCCACACAAAGCAAATCATCGGTATTCATTACCACGGCGTCCTGTGCAATACCGCGCCATACCGAGATATCACCGGTTTCTTTCCAGTAAAGATACGCCAATACCGCCTTGGTTCCTGCCCCGTCGGCATGCATGATATTGCAGAAAGAGGGCCCGAACACACTCTTTCTGCTATCACCCATCACATCCGGTATGATCTTGCAGAAAGAGTTGGCAAAAATCCCCTTGTCGAGACCGCTCACGGCATTCTTTACATCTGTCTTTGCGGCGGATACCCCACGTTGCTCGTACTTTGTGTGTGATTCCATATCCCTTTATTTTTTGGTCTTTTATTCTTGTATGATGATTTGGTTGCTTTCCCTGTCTATTTCATAGCCGCCTATCTTGCCAAACGTCACCTTATCGAGAATAAGGTCTGCCGGCAATTCTTCGGCTGTGGTCATTTCTATGCGCTGAAAGGAGTACCGTCCCGCTCTCAGTTCCTTGATTTGCAAACGCTGATTAGGCAACACCTCACCATCTGTATTGAACGCTTTCTCCTTATTCTTAAAACTGTTCTTTCCCAAATTACCCACTTGCAACAAACGCATGGCCGCATCTACTGCCATGAAACAGTTTTTAGCCTTTTCATCCAACACCGCCCGCATGCCGATACCGTTAACGATCACCCTTATCTCCGGCTTTCCGTCCGGATTGAGATTAAAGGGAATCTTATTGGCATTGGCCACATCCGCCATCGCCACCAACGAACTCAGACTACGGTTTCCCGAAGGCACAAAATCCTCGCGCAACACACTGAACTCAGTACGGCGGTTCAACTGATGGGCCGCCTCCTGCATGGCGTGATCCTTCAATGCTTCGATATAGGCATCGGTGAGCACCACACCCGAATCAAACGCATACGCAACCCCTTTATACCACGAGGTAGTAAGATGGTTGAGCCGGCGCGGTTCGTGAGAGCCATAGCCCCGTGCCAACAAACGCTCTCCGTCTATACCGCGCAAAACAAGATAATCCACCACCGACTGCGCCCGGTACTGCGACAAGGAATCGTTGGTCATCGCTATCGGCCGGGAGTCGGTATGTGAAGCCAATTCGATTACCAGACGGGGATTCTTTTCCAACAGGACAATCAAATCCATCAATGAATCCTGATACTGCTCCTTTAAATCCCATTTACCCAAATCGTAAAGTATTTCGGGTAAAACCACCGGACCGCGCGGCACGGGCGTAAGCACAAAATCATGCGCAAAATCCTTGCTCGCCACCAAACCTACGGTGGTTTCCGTTCCTTCCGCGCCTAGATAATTCTTTTTTTCGGCGATAATCTTGTAAGTGGTATTCTCATTCACCTGCCCTGTGTTAAAGATATAATACCCCTTGGCATCGGTGGTGGTGCTTATCAGCATGCCGTCGCTGCCGGCCAATGAAACTTCCACTCCCGCTATGGGTTGCAAGGTGGATTCGCTGGTAACGGTACCCGAAATAGTAAAAAGGATATCGGGCAGGAAAAAAGAATAAATATCATCGCTGCCGCGGCCGCCGCCCCTATTGGAACTGAACAGCCCTTTGTTCTGCCCCGGAATAAAGCAGATGCCGAAATCATCGGCATTGGTATTGATCGGATAACCGAGATTTTCTATATCGGTAAAACGGCCGTCTTGCAAAACGGATCGGAAAATATCATAACCGCCCAAAGAATTGTGGCCTGTGGAAGAGAAATAAAACAGCGTGTCGTTGCGCAGATAGGGATAGGCCTCCTTGTATTCGGTATTGACAAAGCGGCCTCCGTGCTTCTCCTCCCGCCGCACCTGTATTTCTTCCTCACTGTCCGTCATTTCCCAATTCATATTGACCGGCTCGCCGAAAGTGTTTCCGCTTCCCACCGCATACCATATATCCAGATCTCCGTAGCCGCCGGCCCGGTTAGAGGCGAAATACAGCCGGGAGCCATCTTCGGTGATGAACGGATGCACGAAATCGGAAACCGAATCCTCACCGATAACTACTTCCACCGGATCACTCCACGCCGTGCCATCGAATGTGGAGGTCTTGATGATGCAACGGTTCCGCTTCTTGTTCTCGCTCCCGCAATAAGTGTAATACATCGTATTCCCGTCATTGCAGAAAGAAGCGTCGCTCTCGTTCGATGACGTGCTGGTCTTACCGTTTCTATCCAATTTTTCGGGTTGACTCCAAGCCCCTTTCGCATCCTGCTTGGCAACAAAGATATCCGAAAACCGTGGGCCTGTCCATGCATCGGTTTTCTTTCCCGTCACCCCTTCCCGTGTGGAGGAAAACGCCACCACCGTACCCTCCGCATCATAAAAACGCGGTGTCCAGTCTCCCGAATTGGTATTGAGCTTACGGACATTCTCCACCTCATAACGCGAAGCCTCCGAAGCCGACCTACGGGCCACGATACTGGCCCGTAGCCCCTGTATGCCGGCACTGTCGTCGGGAATGTAATCCAAATAATTTTCAAAACTGGAGATGGCGGCATCGAAATCGCCTTCGCTCAACTGTAAAGCCCCCAAATAAAAGAATGCCTTCGGTTCCACTTTATGATAACCGGCGCGAATACAACGCTGATACTGACGGGTGGCCAATTTTGCCTGACCGCTGTAACGATAGGATTCGGCTATCTGGTAGAGGATACGATTCTTGAAATCCGGATCGGTATTCCTGCTACGCTTGCCCAATCTGGAAAAAGCTTTTTGGTATTGGGTAACCGCCACATCGTACATATGGTAGCGAAATGCCGTATCCGCCTTTTTTATCTGACGGTTCTGGGCGAACACTCCCGGTTGGAAAAGCCAAGCGGTAAGCAAGAAAACAACCGGCAATAACAAACAACGGGATAGTGCACGGCGGTTTCCATCTTCGGCCGTATCGGGCGACATCCGGCATGGGATATCTGGTTTGACAAAAACGTGGTTACGGTTCATACTTTTAAATAACTGTCCACTTTGCGAATGTACAGAGAATCCCGAACAAAAAAAAGTAAAAACAGATGTATAAATAAAAAAACGGAATTTCGGGATACGATTTCTCTTACCGAAATTCCGTTTTTCTCCCACCGGGAGCGGTCTATTGGAGATTAGGCCACTTTACCCGTGTAGATACCTCTTGCCTTGGCTTCTTTCTGCTCTTTGTTCTGCCTACGCATCAAAAGCCGGTAGGCAATCGGCGAAGCGATGAAGATAGACGAGTAGGTACCGATAATGATACCACAGAGGATACAGAAAGTGAATCCTCGGATCACTTCACCTCCGAAGATAAAGATCATCAACAAGGTAACCAAAGTAGTACAGGATGTGTTGATGGTACGCGGCAAGGTGCTGTTGATGGCCGTTTTCATGTTTTCAAACAGACTGTGTTTGGGATACAGTCTCATATTTTCACGAATACGGTCGAATACAATCACAGTGTCGTTGATGGAGTAACCGATAAGGGTCAGGATAGCCGCGATAAAGGCTTGGTCAATATCGAGCGAGAAAGGCAACACGCCATAGAAAAGCGAGAAAAGCCCAATCGAAATCAAAGCGTTGTGCACCAAGGCAACCAAACCGCCCAAACCGAACTGCCAACGTTTGAAACGAACCGCAATATAACCGAAAATAAATATCAAGGCTATGGCCACGGCGATAAAGGCCGAGCGGGTGATATCGGTAGCCACAGCGGCCCCTACAACTTCCGAACTAATCTGCCCTACGGTCTTGTCTTCATTAAAAAGCTTGTAATCGATGGGGGTTACAAAGAAATCCTTGCAACCTTCGTACAAACGGCTTTCTACATCTTCATCCACTTCACTGCCCGTTTCGGTAATGCGGTATTTGGTGGTAACCTTCACTTGGTTTGAAGGACCGAAAGTCTTTACTTCAGGCGCATCGCCTTCTAAAGCATCATTCAGGCTGGAACGCAGTTCATTGGC
>CAYTCD010000106.1:0-4373 GCA_964436335.1 uncultured Bacteroidaceae bacterium | reverse complement strand
TATCATCAATACAAAAGGTTTTGTAATCAATTCCATCAGTTCGATCAGCGGCATCAACGGCAGGGGAAATTTCATAAACATGGGAACCCCGGGTGTGTTGAAGGTGTGCGCCCAGAATTTTTTGGTGGAGAAACCTATCATGAGCACGAAGGTAAGCATGGCCAATACAAGGGTAACGGAAATATTGCCGGTTACGTTGGCCCCGAATGGAAAGAACGGCACAATACCCAAAAGGTTGCCCAAGAAGATAAAAAAGAACAAGGTGGCGAAATAAGGGAGGAATCGTTTGCCCTGTTTTTTGCCTAGATTGGCATACACAACCTCATCGCGCACAAACAGATAGATGGGCTCAAAGAGGGCCGCCACGCCTTTAGGCGTGTTTTCTCCATTACGCCGGTAACTGCGTACGATAAACACGAACAGCAACAGGATAAACAAGACGGATACGAACATGCCGAAGACGGTTTTCGTAATGGAGAAATCCAGCGGACGCTGGGCGGCCACCACCTGGCTACCGTCGGGCGCAGTTTCGAGGGCCACGATTCTTCCTTTGTACGGATTTTCCGTCCTGAGCTGAAAACCGTTATAGGTATGATGACTGTTTTCGAATCTTTCTGACGAAAATACGCTCAGTTTTCCCTGATAGATAAGGATAACCGGCAGATGGAGCTCTATTTTTTCGCCCCGCCAATCGCAGATATGCCACGCATGTTTGTCGGTGACGTGGTCCAGAATCAGTTCTCCGGCATTGAAACTTTCCTTACCGGCCTTCGACCCGCTCTTATCCCCTTCTGCCCGAACACAACCGCAAGCCGATGCCAAGCCTAAAAAAAGCGCTGCAAGTATTCTTAAATACAGTTTTTTCATTTTCTGGCCGCCCGTTGCTTAAAACAGGCATGAGTTGCGAATTTAGCGAAAAGATTTCAATCTTCCCAATTTTTTCCAAAACATGCAGACTTTGCATTTCTCCCGAACAGTTAAATAATGTTAAGTTTTTGTTTCTTTTGGTTAAATTAACTTTTTTTCACGCATTTAGCCCCTACTTTTGTTGCCATAAGATTGTTGTTCAACCTCATTTTCAATTAAAATGCAAATGCCATGAAAACAAAAACAGCACACCTTTACAGAAAAACCGTTTTTCTATTGCTCTCTATCTTGCTTTCCTTCCTGTTCTCCCCTTTTGCCCTGGCCGTGACTGCGGATCCCTATCAATATAAAGACTACAACACCTTTGTCCTCAAGGCAAAGGTTTCACACGATAAGACAAAATGTACAGACAAGCAAAACGCCCCCCATATATGGCTTGGCACCGCCGGCATTTTTTCATCGTTGAACGATACCGATTTTTCCTGCAATCCGGATAACGCCATCTATGAACCTTTCGGTACGCAAGATTCTCTTTCTTTTGAACTTCCGCTTCATGTTTGTTTTCGTTATATGCCTGAACTTGTATTCAATCCTTTGGATTATTTTCTCATTCTGACTCTATACAAAAATGCTTCCCTGGCGGATGAAAACCAAAACAATATCGATCTCAACGATCCACTGAATCCCTCCAATGGCCTTGCTATCTGGACTTATCCAAACCTAAACCGGAATCAATACTCCTATAAGATCCGGCTTCACGAAATGCTGATGCATGGCCTCCGTGCACGATACGGATGTGAAACCATCGAAGTGAGTCTTGAAACACGATGTCCGTTTTCTGTGGAAAACAAGGGTATAAAATATGTGGGGTATCCATACAGTTATGTTGTGAACGCCTCCGCGGATTGCAAGGAACAGGATGACTATACCTATACACCGCACATATTCATGTGGGAGTATGCCCATGCGGAAACCAACGGTTTTCTGCCCGATACCGCAACCGGTCCATCCCGTGTGATAAACTCCAGCACATTTCCGGATTTTCCTATCGGAAAAAATCTTTTGGTAAAGGTATCCGACGGGCGTGCTCCCTCTTCCCTAAACACTCAGACACTATACTTTTATCCGGATATTCCCCAACCCACCTATACAATGGTTCAGAAAATTCCGGAGGGTGAACTTTATTTACGGAATATCACCCTTCACTTTAACCGGAATCTCCGAATGGATCTGGAGGAACTGACCGTGATAACCCTCTATAAAAAAGTGGCCGTCTCTTCCGATGGCATCTTCAATCCAAGTGAATCCCAAGTTATCACACAGCATACTGTAAATATGGCGTTGATGAATGGAACACGCAATTATAGCTTTCCAGTGCCTCCCTATACGGTAACGGAGGGAACCTATTATGTTACCGTTGAGGGAAAGGTAAAGGGTAAAAGCAATAATCCCGCCCTGCCTGAAAACGACACATTGCCCGCTGCGATAAAGGCCGCCATGTTTCAATGTGTGCCCATTACTGTAAAAAGCAACGAAATTCCTATCGAAGACATAGACTTTACCCCACCAAGTTGTTACGGTGGAAACGGGAAAGTGAAAATCACTGTCGGCGGCTTTTTTCTACCGTTTGTTTCTAACAAGCCTGACTTCTATTATAAGGCCGCAGATGGAACCTATGTTTCCATTCCCTTTACCTGCACCTATACCGGAACACAGAAAGATCCGCACGCCACGTTTGAATGCGGGGATATAGACGCCACCAAAACCGAATTGAAACTGGTGGTGAGAAGCATGATTTCTTCAGGCGGTTCGATGATAACGGAAAAAAAAGGTGCTACAGATGATCAGATTTCCTATGTGCACATAGATTTTACCCAACCCGATCCTTTACAGGTTCCCATTTTCAGAAAAGACATCAGCGGATATTACTATGAAAACAACGTCCGCAAAGCAGCGATGGACGGAAGAATCGTAATACAGAGAAGCAAGGCGAGCGGAGGAAAAAAGCCGTACGCCTTTTACTACGAACAATACAACAACACCATTTTAGGAAAGGTCTCTTTGGAAACCGACACCTTGAAGGTGGCCTTTCCGAGTCTTTTCTATTTTTATCTGGAAGACCGGGCGGGATGTTCTTTCGATACCTCCATATCGGTGAATAATCTGGGAAAGACGCTTTGGGTATCGCTTTCAATCGAACGGCAGATCTCGTGCCACAACGCACAAGACGGTATTCTCCGCGCCAACGTGCAAAAAAGCACGGGGGGAAGACTCCGCTATTCTTGGTATAAAAACAACGTATTGATCGCCGGGGCTTCGGGTGCGAGCATCGATCACATAGGTCCGGGAAAATACAAGGTTGTGCTTACCGACCCTATGCTGGAGCTATCTTCGAGCGATGAAATCACGCTTTCAGAGCCCGAACCACTGGCACTGGACATCCAGAAAATAGAACATATAGACTGTTTCGGGCAGCACACCGGCGGCATAGAATTGGAGGGTAGCGGCGGTGTGGCGCCCTATCTCTACAGTTGGGACGACGGGGCTTTCGGAAAAACGCGGCACGAAATGCCGGCCGGTTCCTATCCCGTGAAACTCATCGACAACAACAGTTGCTACATTACCCGTACCTTTACGCTCAACCAACCCGAAGAACCTTTTGAAATCGTAATAGACACCGTAATCCATGCCTATCACGACGCCGATAACAATTATGTTCCCGGATGTATCCTTACGCATGCCCAAGGCGGCACTTCGCCTTATTTTCCGCTTTTCAGCACAGGAAATCACAATCTGAACCGTCTGGATTCCGGTACTTACGAACTGTTTCGTAGGGATGCAAAGATGTGCGAGGACCGAAAGACCGTAAAGGTGGAAACATACGACCGCATGCGGGTGGATATCGTTGCTGAACAACAGAACCTTTGTTTCGGTGACAGCATGGCTGTTTGCCGTGTGAGGATTACAGGCGGCGTACCTCCTTTCCTTATTCTCTGGAGCACCGGAAGCAGAGAAGAGAAAATCGAAAACCTGAGCGATGGAACCTATGCGGTTACCGTAACCGATGCCGCCGGCATCGTACGTCTTTCTCAAATCACACTGACCGCGCCGCCGCCGTTGGAAATCACAGCGGAGGAAATTCGCCAACCTTCTTACGGCGGCTGTATCGACAATAACTGTCCCGATGCGGAAAACGACGGCAGAATCCTTGTTTCCGTAAAAGGGGGAAGCGGGACCTACCAATTTGACTGGACAAAAGACGGACAAACTTTTTTGTCTGCCACGGACGATGCTTCCGTTATCGAAAACCTTGGTAACGGATATTACACCCTGCATGTAAGCGATGCCCATGCATGTGTGGCTGAAACCGGTTTTGTTTTGGAAAAAATCGCACCGCTGAAAGCCGAAATCGAAGCGGAAAAAACGCCGGGATGCTTTGGCAGTACGGATGGCGTGCTGCAAGGAAAAATAAGCGGAGGAACCCTTCCCTACCGCCTTACCTGGGA
>CAYTCD010000105.1:0-4434 GCA_964436335.1 uncultured Bacteroidaceae bacterium | reverse complement strand
CGCTTTTGGGCAATGCCAAAGGCGTGGTGGCGGTGGATGCCCGTATCCGTATCGAAAAAAGCAAGTAAGATTCGATTTTCGACCATGAAACTCACCTTTCGCGATTTACTGCTGTTCCTGCTGATAGTGGTCTTGTTCCTGCCTTTCTTCCTTTCGCAGCCGCTCTATGAAGCCTATCATGGTTTCAACGCGCGCCACGCCGTGTTTTTGGGAGGCATCAAGTTTGCCGTGCTTTCCACGATAGGGGAGGTGATTGCCCTGCGCATCCGTACCGGTTCGTATGCGGGGCTCAAAGGTTTCGGCGTGTTGCCGCGCATGGTGGTGTGGTTCTTTCTGGGCGCATGGATTGTGATGGCGATGCGTATCTTCGGGGCGGGCGCTCCGCTGCTGGCGGATTACGTGTTCGGTGCCGACGGCAGGATTGTCGAGGCGATGAAAGGCGGCGTCAGCGGCTATAAGCTGGTGGGCGCGTTCTTTATCTCCTTGTTGCAGAACACGGCTTTCGCTCCCGTTTTCATGACCCTACACAAGATTACCGATACCCATATCATGAACTGCGGCGGCAGTCTGCGAGCGTTCTGCACGCCCATGCGGGTGGGGGAAATCATGGCCGGCATGAACTGGCGGGTGCAGTGGTCGTTCGTGTTCAAGAAAACGATTCCTTTCTTCTGGATTCCGGCGCACACCGTAACGTTTATGCTGCCGGGCGAATACCAGGTGCTCTTTGCCGCATTCCTGGGCATCGTGCTGGGCGTTATCCTCGCTTTTGCCGCCAATAAATAGGAAGAAAGATGCCCTTTTTAATGCTCTCACAGTTTGAGAAAGGTGGGGAAGGATAGAAAAGGTGTTTTACAGAATGCAGTAAATCAGTATTCTTGTTGACTCTCGCCATATTCGGTAAAAAAAAGTGAAAAATTTTTTTGCAGGAATCAAAAAACGGTGTATCTTTGCACCCTCTTTCGCCGACAACAAGCGTTGACCCGAAAGATGTATCGCCGGCCCGTTCGTCTAGTTGGCCTAGGACGCAAGGTTTTCATCCTTGAAATCAGGGGTTCGAATCCCCTACGGGCTACCAAAAATTTGAATTAGCAATGGCAAACCACAAATCAGCTGCAAAACGTATCCGTTCGTCGGCAACCAAATACGAACACAACCGTTACTACGCAAAGACCATGCGTAATGCCTTGAAAGAATTCCGCGCCATCACCAACAACGCGGAAGCTGCTGAAAAGGTGTGCAAGATGGTTTCGATGATAGACCGTCTGGCCAAACGCCATATCATTCATAAGAACAAAGCCGGCAACCTCAAATCGGAAGTGATGTTGCAGGTAAACAAATTGCAAGCATAGTTTTAGGTGTTGCTATACGGACTTTTCCGTATATGTAGAATAAAGCTCCCGACAGGGAGCTTTTTTTTTATCCTGCTGATAAGGCTTTTCGTTTTTGCCCGTCTTGCGTTATCTTTGTTGGTTGATAGGCTTGTGATTCGATTTGACTGTGCCTACGGATGGAGAAGATATAGTGTGAGGAGATTATGAACACTTTTGGAAGAATATTACGCCTGACAACTTTTGGAGAATCCCACGGCAGTGCGGTGGGTGGGGTATTGGATGGCTTTCCGGCCGGTATAGATATCGATATGGAATTTGTGCAGGCGGAAATGCGAAAAAGGCGTCCCGGTCTTTATGTTGGGCAGAGTGCGCGGCAGGAAGAGGACAAGGTGGTGTTTCTTTCTGGAATCTATAAGGGAAAAAGCACGGGAACACCTATCTCCTTTTTGATAGAGAACCAGGATGTGCAAAGCCGGGATTATGCTGAACTGGAGCACCGCTTCCGCCCGTCTCATGCCGATGATACCTATCAACAGAAATACGGTATCCGTGATTATCGGGGTGGTGGCAGAGCTTCGGCGCGTGAAACAGCGGTACGGGTGGCCGGCGGTGCGTTGGCCAAACTTATGCTGAAGCCGCTGGGCGTCGGTATTCATGCGTACACCCTTAGAATCGGTACGGTCGCCATACCGGAAGATACGGCTGTTGATGCTTTGCATGCCTACGATTATGTAACCCGCTGTCCGCATAAGGAAACCGATATTGCCATGCAGGCAGTTTTGGAATCGCTCCGTGTGCAAGGCGACAGTACCGGCGGGATAATCGGAACGGAGGTGGAAGGGCTTCCGGCCGGAATAGGGGAACCGCTATACGATAAATTGCCGGCGCGTTTGGCCGCTGCCATGTTGGGAATCAATGCCTGTCGCGGTTTTGAAATCGGCGAAGGTTTCGGTGCGGCAGAAATGAAAGGCAGTGAGCATAATGACCGCTGGAGGGAAAACGGAAAAACCGAAAAGAACCTCTGCGGGGGGGTACGCGGCGGTATCTCCACCGGTGAGACGCTCCG
This sequence comes from uncultured Bacteroidaceae bacterium, assembly GCA_964436335.1. Classification (GTDB taxonomy): domain Bacteria; phylum Bacteroidota; class Bacteroidia; order Bacteroidales; family P3; genus Pullibacteroides. The sequence continues at coordinate 2,037 of CAYTCD010000105.1, read as the reverse complement.
TTTCCGCACCGCCTTTAAACCGATAGCCACCATCGGCATGGAACAGCATCTTTTGGGGGAGGACGGCCGGCTCTATCTTTCTCAGATAAAAGGCCGCCACGATGTTTGCTGTGTGCCCCGCGCCGTGGCCGTGGTGGAAGCGATGACCGCGCTCGTTATCGCCGATTTTATATTGTTGGCACGCTGTAACCGGATCTAAGTTATGCGTTTGGCCCATCCCGCCTTGTTGTTTTTTCTCTTTGCGCTTGTGGTGCCGATAGTGGTGCATCTATTCAGGTTGCAACGCTATAAAAAGGTGTATTTTTCGAATGTGCGGCTCTTGGAATCTCTTCAGAACAGGCAGAAACGGAGCGCACGTTGGCGGGAGTATTTGGTGTTGCTCTCGCGCATGTTGCTGATCACTTGCCTTGTGCTGGCTTTTGCCCGCCCATACCGGCCGCTTTCGGAGGAAACCGCTCTTGGAGGAACAACCGCCGTAAGCATTTATCTCGACAACTCTTTTTCCATGCAGGCACCCGCTTCTGAGGCCGTGCTGTTGGACAATGCCAAAGCCCAGGTGGCCAATATTGTAAAGGCTTTTCCTCCTGATGCGGCCGTGCAGTTGCTTACCAACGATTTCAAGGGGGAGGATCAGGTTTTCCGTACTCCCGCGCAGATACTTGCCCGGCTTCCCGAAATAGGCTTTTCCGCCTTGCCGAGAAGTTTTGCCGAAGTGGCCGCCCGGCAAGATGAACTTTTTTCAGGGGCATCGTATGTCTCTGACTCCCGTCTGTATTATTATGTATCTGATTTTCAAAAATCTACAATCGGCTTACCGACAGGATTCACCCCGCAGGCGAATACCCGTTGCGTGTTTGTGCCTTTGGCGGGTGTTCCGTATTCCAATCTAAGCCTCGACTCTCTTTCGCTCGATTCTCCCGTCTTGCAGGCTGGGCAGGAGGCCACGCTCAAGGTGTGGATAAGCAATCGCTCTGAACAGGAACAATGGCAAATTCCCTTGCGGTTGTTTCTCGATAACCGGCAGGTAGGGGCTTATCCGATTGACCTCAAGCCGGGTGAGGGCAAGATGGTGGAACTTCCGCTGCATATAGGCGAAAACGGCGAAAACAAGGGGTATGTGGAAATAGCCGATTATCCGGTGGTGTTCGACAACCGACTGTATTTTGGTTTTCAAGCCATCAACCGGATTTCGGTGTGGCATCTGTATGAGCAGATTCCTTCTGAGCCGATAAGAAGGGTATTTGAATCCGACTCGGCTTTCGATTACCGCCTTTTTCGTTGCAATAATCTCGACTACGGGCAACTGCGGGCCGCCCGCCTGATTGTGACGGATGGTTTGCGGGATTGGCCCTCGGCTTTGGTGGCTGAACTTGAACGCTTTGTACGGGGCGGTGGCAGTTTGTATATCTTGCCGCCCGCACCCGCTTTCGAAAAAGATTCGCTTTGCACGGCCTCCCTTCTTGTCCGTAACCTGACGGGTGATGCGTATGGGGCTTTTCGCAGGGAAGAAACTGGTGTCCGCCAAATCGAGAGCAGGCATCCTGTATTCGCTTTGGCCCTGCAACAAACCGTCGGGCAGGAAAAATATCCGCAGGTAAAGGGGTATTATCCTTTACCGGAATCTGGAAAAGGGGCGTACCGCAGCCTGATGCAGTTTTCTTCAGGATTCGGACAGGAATCGGATTTTCTACGTGTTTATTCAGTGGGGAACGGATATCTGTACCTTCTTTCGACCCCTTTGGAGGACTCCTTTACCGATTTTTCCCAACATTACACCTTTGTGGTCTCTTTGCTCAACATGGCCTTGCATCAGGGCGGTAACCTTCGGCTCTACCATACCATAGGCGGCAGACAGGGCATCTATCTGCCTTCGTCTTTGTTTGCCGACCTGTCCGAAACTCCGCTTTTCCATATCCTCTCCGACAACGGGTCCGAATTGGATTTGATTCCGGCCGTGCGCCGTATCGGTTCGGAAACTGCCCTCTTTGAATACGGACGAATCACAGAAGCCGGACATTACACAGTATGCTCCGGTAA
>CAYTCD010000104.1:0-4478 GCA_964436335.1 uncultured Bacteroidaceae bacterium | reverse complement strand
GGACTATACAGCCTGTTAAGGCGATGGCGACTCCAAGGGAAGCACCGCCCGATATCCCAAAGGTATAAGGTTCCACCAAGGGATTCTTGAACAGCCCTTGCAATAGGCATCCGGAGAGCGACAGCATGCCGCCTATACATATGGCAGCCAACGTGCGTGGCAGACGCAAACCCAGAAGTATGGCCGTTTCCATTCCGTTTTTGGGAAGCGAAGCCCAGGAGAGTGGAGAAATGAAAATCTCCCCCCAGGAAAGGGAGATTACTGCGCAAAGCAACAGCATGAGTATAGAGGCGCAGATCCAACTCGAGTTTTTCCAGAGGGAGGTATTCATCGGATGCTTTTTAGGAACTCGGCGATGGTCTGAAGCGTTTCCCGGAAGAAGACAGGTGTCGGGCAACAGGCTTTGGTATCATCAACCAACAGAATACGGTTGTTTTTTACGGCATCGATGTGGGAAAATTTGCGCCAAAAAGCCACCGCTTCGTCTCCGGAACCGGACATACGGCTGATAATCAATATAGCAGGGTCGCTTGCAAGCACGTATTCGGGCGAGATACCACCTCCTTTATATTTTTTGATGATGTTGTCCAATCCGAGAAAACACAAGTACTCATTCATGTAAGTACCTTCTATGACAGGAAAAAGCGGATTGATGCCGATTTGGAAAAAGGTTTTCGTCGGGTAAGGAACCGGTGGATTCCGTGTAAACTCCTCCCGTATGTCCGCCACTTTGCGGATTTCGCTTTCCACCAGAGTGTCGGCGGCGGTATTCCGGTCCGCCAGCATTCCTATTTCCCTTGTCTGTGTGCAGATTTCGGCAAAAGACTTGGGCGTGGAGAAATCCTTTACGCGGATGCCCATGTGTTCCAGCTGTTTGCGCACTTCTGTTTTGGTGAACGACATACAGAAAACAAGATCCGGTTTGAGTGAAATTATTTTTTCAACGCTTATTTCAAGTACATTGCCTACTATAACGGCCGTTTTACCGTTTAAAGGGGCGGGGCAGTAAGATGTTCTGCCCACGATGCAGGAATCTGCACCCAATTGTTGTAGGGTGGCAGTGATGGAGGGCGACAGTGAGACGATCCGCACGAAATCCTGTGCGGGGCAGAGCAGACACATCCCCCATAGCAAGATTGTTATGGCGATTTTCAACTTTTTCATGGCGGGCAAATTTAGCCATAATCGGGGAAAAATCGGTTTTTTGTACCTTTGCAGAACCGTGCATCTTGAAACTTTTTTGAATTTTGGATAAATTGCTGAATAATAAAATTATAGTAAGGTTAGTCGGTTCAATTGCCGCTTTGTTGGCAGGAACGTTTTCGGCCTTGGCTCTGTCGGATACGGTGATTACGGCTATCCCCACTCCCTATGCGGGCATAGATTTTGTGGAAAGTGTGGAAAGCCTCGATGACAGTTCGTCCACCAGCCGCCGTTTGTTGGAGGAACTGGCCGAAGAGGAAATTTCCGAACTGTGGCAACTACGTCAGAATTTTGCATACACTTCGTTTAATCCCAATGTATTGCATTATCGCCATCCAAACGAGGTGATCAATGGCAACGATACGGTGTGGATTTCTTTGGTGGATTCCGGTTGCGTCTATACCCATCCCTATTGCGGTCGGCTTACCTCTCCTTTCGGTTTCCGTTGGGGAAGGATGCACTATGGAACCGATGTGGGGCTACGGATTGGAGATACGATACGGGCGGCTTTCGACGGTATTGTACGTATCGCCCAGCGTAATTATTCGTATGGCAACATTGTCATTATTTTTCATAAAAACGGTCTGGAAACCTATTATGCACATATGAGTCGCCTTTTGGTTCAGCCGAATCAAGTGGTGAAGTCGGGCGATCCGATAGGTTTGGGGGGCAATACGGGGCGTAGCAAGGGACCGCATCTCCATTTGGAGGTACGCTATCTGGGCGCTCCTATAGATGCACAGTATCTGATAGATTTCTACCATTACAAACTTAAGCTGGAACGCTTTCCGGTATGCAAGGAAACCCTTTACGGCGTTTCTTCTTCGGGTGCCCGCTATCATAAAATCCGTAACGGAGAAACCCTCAGTTCCATCGCCCGCAAGTACCGCACTTCTGTTAATCAGATCAGGGTTCTCAACGGTATGAAGAGCAGTAAAATAAGGGCCGGGGCCACGATACGGGTACGGTAGTGTCGTATAGGTAAGACAATAAGAAAAATCGAGAATATTTTAATGAAAACGAACAACACATTCCGGATATTCAGCAGCGTGCTGTTGATGGTACTCTTGGCAGGTTGCGAACCCGAAAAAAAGAAAACGGAACAGGTTCTGCCTGACCATACGAAGGGAATCTCGCAGATGTATGTGCTTTGTCAGGGTACTTGGGGAATGAACAACAGTACTTTGTATAATTGGAATGTAAAAGAACAAAAGGTGGCGCTTTGCCTTTTTACGGAGAAGAACCGGCGTGGATTGGGCGATACGGGGAACGATCTGGAACTTTATGGCAGCAAGTTATATGTGGTGATGAATGTATCCAATACCGTTGAAGTGGTGGATGTCCATACGGGTATTTCCATCAAGCAGATTCCGATGGTGGACGAAGACGGTACGGGAAGGCAGCCGCGTTATGCCTGTGCAGGTAATGGAAAGGTGTATGTATGCAGTTTTGACGGTTCGGTCCTCCGTATAGATACCGCTTCTTTGGAAATCGATGGAATCGCTATGGCCGGACGTTCGCCCGACGGTATCTGCCGCAGTAACGGCAACCTCTACGTGAGCAATTCGGGAGGAATGGATTATCCGAACTATGACCGCACTGTATCGGTAATCGATGAAGCCGCCTTCTCCACCGTAGCCACCATTGAGGTGGGCTTGAATCCGGGTAGGATAGGAGCGGATGCCAAAGGCAACGTGTATGTTTGCACCCGCGGTGACTATGGCCAGACGGGTGGCAATTTTTACCGCATCAATCCTCAGACGAACCAAATTGACAAAACCTTTGATATTCCGGTGCAGAATTTCTGCATTGTGGATAACCTTGCCTATTGCTATTACAGCGAGAACAACGGTAAGTCCAGACTCGGCGTGTTGGATCTGGAACGCGCGGATTGGAGGGATGAAGAGTTTATAAGCGATGGTACGCAGGTGCGGACACCATATTCTATTGCCGAATATGCCGGAGATATCTATGTGGGTGATGCGATGGATTATGTGTCGTCCGGCAAAGTGTATTGCTTTGCCAAGGATGGAAAATGCCTCTATAAATTGGAGAATGTGGGGGTATTGCCAGCGTCTATGGCTATGCTCGCTGACTAACGGAGGCTGTCGGCCGGCAGACGGAACAGGTAACCGCGCCGGGTGCGGTTTGGCAGTTGCCGTTCTCTCAGCCAAGGATTGTAAAGTTTGAGTGTTTGATACGAAACACCTTGTTGGCGGGCAAAACAAAACAAATCGTGTATGGTGGTGTCGATGGCCAAACGGCGTGTGGCGGCGGGACGGTAATAATCGTCTTCGGTCAATAGGAATCCGTAACGGTCGGGTGCATTTAAAATCAGTTTCTCGGCCAAAATCCGATAGAGGTAACGGGTGGTTTCTTCAGGCAGATGCAGATGGTAGTAGGAGTGGGTCTGTTGGGTCTGCAGATGGTAGTCCATATTGTTTTTTCCCGTATTGTATGCGGCGGCGGCAAGCGTCCAGTTACCGTAGTGCTCATGTAGCATATTGAGGTAGGCGCAGGCTGCGCGTGTGGCTTTTTCCAGATTGTAGCGTTCATCTACAAAGTCGTTTACCTCAAGGCCTAAATCTTTCGCCGTTCCGGCTAGGAGTTGCCAGAATCCCGCCGCTTTGGCCGGCGAAACCACATTGGTGAGTCCGCTTTCCACCAAGGCCAGAAACTTAAAATCGTCCGGTACGCCGCATTCTTTCAGAATCGGTTCGATTTGGGGAAAATAGCGTCCGGAACGTTTTAGCAGCAACAATTGGTTCGACTGCCAATAAATGTTTACCATCAATTCCCTTTCCAGTCGTTCCCGTACCAAAAAATAATCCATCGGGACCACCTCGCCGGCAAAACTAAGCGAGTCGGGTAGAGCCGGCGGCAGAATGCGGTACCCTTCATCTGCCATGCGGCGTCTTCCGTCTGTGTTTTCATTTTCGGTAAAGGAGGAAGAAAACAGAAAAACAAGGCCGCACAATACAGCGGTACATAGACAAGGCACAAGGCTTCCCCTATCAAAATATCGGAATATATTCGAACCAACATTCTTCATGGTTGTAAAAATTGCTTTTTACATTTGGTTTTGGGTGGACAAAACTTCGTCTTGTTTGTTGAAGATCCGTTCAAGGGTTGTCCTTTTACATTTTACATCATGAACGGGCTCACGAAGTCTTTAAAGCGCTCTCCTTTTTGGTCTTTGGCGGAGAGCAGCGGGTCGGGGCATTTCCAGTCTATGTTCAGGTCGGGGTCGTTCCAGAGCAGGCAGCCTTCGGTCT
>CAYTCD010000103.1:0-4549 GCA_964436335.1 uncultured Bacteroidaceae bacterium | reverse complement strand
AAATCGTCTTCCTCGCTTTCATAAACCTTCTGCAACCAATACAAACAACGGTCTATCGAATCGGTTTGCAGACAGATACGCGCCTTACGGTAATACACCTCATCAAAAAGCGCTCCCTCCAAAGGCATCGTAAGCACCGAATCCAACAGTTTCTGCGCCGGTTCATAAAGGTGACGGAAAACCAGAAAGTCTGATTTCGCCACAAGGGCAAGACCGTCGTAGGCACTGTCGGGATTCATGTTTTCTTTTATCAGCAACGAAAGTTCCATCGCATCGTTGGCAATCAGTTTGGATGTAGCCGCCTTAAGCACATTCAACTGGCTTTTGGCCCATTCGAACTCGCCGATATAATACGAAAGACGGGCGTTCTGCAATTTGGCATAAAAACCTACCGCGTCTTGCTTAAAATCTTTTTCCACCTGGCTATACAGCAACGTGGCATCCCACACTTTGTTGTGATAAAGCAGAATATCGGCAAGGTCTATCTTGAGTTCGGCGCGCTGCACAGCTGAAAAAGGGCTTTTCACGAGCGCGTTTTCTATCAGTTGCCGCGCACTGTCTTTTTCGTGGAGGTAATAGGCGTAAATCTTGGCCAGATTGCGGTACATGCCGAATGTTTCGGGGTCGCGCCCCAATTCGTCAAGCAGTTTGCGGTAGGCGTCTTTGATACGCCGGGCCTCTTTTATGTCTTTGGCTCCTTGCGCTTCCAGACGTAAAAAATACAAGTTGAGCAGTTCGATGCGGCACTGGCGTACCTTTTGGGGTGAAATGCGCAAATGTTGCGAGGCCTGCGCAAGAAAATCTTCGTATTGCGCGGTGGCCTGCGCGAACTGTCCGTTCAACGCCACTGTCTGTATGGTCCCGAACCATTTTTCGCCGCCGTCTGAAAAACGGTGACTGAAGGCGCGCGCCTGCAAGAGAGCCTGTTCAAAGTCTTTTTCCTGCAACAGTATCCATATGAGCATTTCCTGCACCACAGGCGCATCGGCTTGTTGCTGAATGCGGCGGTAGAGCGCGCGTTTGAGGGTTTCGAGGGTCTTGTCTGAACCGGCACGGGAGGTATGGGAAGAAGCGGCCAGAAGTGCCTGCAAGTCGGCATATACGCGCTCATGCTGCGACGGATCGCGTTCCAACAGGTAAAGATATTCGTTCAGCATGGATTCGTAGCGACCGCTGAAACGGTATAAATCAGCCAGTGAAGAGGCATAAGCCACATGGCAGGGAAAATCTTCCGCATCGGCGCATTCCACACTCCGCGCCTTCTGATACACAGCGATGGCCACGTCATGGCGACCGGTTTTTTTCACGATATCCTGCGCCAGTTCATCTATCGAAACGCCGGATTTCATAAAATCCGTTTTCTCCACAATATCCTTAAAAACGGCTTCGGCTTTTTTGGCTTGATCTGCCTTGAGAAAATTGGCGGCAAGATCCACTTTGAGCAACAAAGGCGAGGGAGAGGTCGCCATACGGCGGCGGATAACCTTTTCCGCCTGCCCGTAATCGGCCAGTTCCTGCAGGCAGTTCACGTATTGACGGAAAACAAATTCGTCGGGTGATTCCTTGTATAAGTCGGTATAGAGTGTCAGGGCCTTGTCGGTCTGTCCCGCTTCCATAAACCGCCCTGCCAATTGCAAACGGTTCTGTACACCTGCCGTTTCCTGTGCTTGCGACACGGTTCCGCCCAAAAAGAGCGGGCACAAAACCCAAAGGCATGAAGACAGCGTCTTTCTGAAGTGTCTTTCCATCGGTCGGCCGGAACTTTCTTCGGCTTTAGTTCAACATTTCAAAGCCGGTATAGGGCTGCAAGGCCTTGGGAATACGGATGCCTTCGGGCGTCTGATGGTTCTCGAGCAAGGCCGCCACCACACGCGGCAGGGCGATGGCGCTGCCGTTGAGCGTATGCAGGAGCACAGTCTTGCCCTCCGCATTCTTGTAGCGCAGGTGCAGGCGGTTGGCCTGATAGGTTTCGAAGTTCGACACCGAGCTCACTTCCAGCCAGCGTTTCTGGGCGGCGCTGAACACCTCGAAATCGAAGGTGAGCGCGGAAGTAAAGCTGATGTCGCCGCCGCAGAGCCGCAGCACGCGGTAGGTAAGTTCCAGTTCTTCCAACAGGCCGCCCACGTGCTTGCACATGTCTTCCAGGGCGGCATAGGAGTTCTCCGGCTTTTCGATACGCACAATCTCCACCTTGTCGAACTGGTGCAGGCGGTTGAGGCCGCGCACGTCCTTGCCGTAGGAACCGGCTTCACGCCGGAAGCAGGCCGAATACGCGCAGTTCTTTACCGGAATGTCCTTTTCGGTCAGCAGGCAGTCGCGGTAGAGGTTGGTAACGGGCACTTCGGCGGTGGGAATCATGTAGTAGTTGTCTAGACCGATATGGTACATCTGGGCGTCCTTGTCGGGCAACTGCCCCGTACCGTAGCCCGAAGCCTCGTTGATCATCAAGGGCGGCTCAATTTCGAGATAACCGGCAGCGGTGGCACGGTCCAAAAAGAAATTGATCAAGGCACGTTGCAGGCGCGCCCCCTTGCCCTTATACACCGGAAAACCGGCGCCCGTAATCTTGTTGCCGAGCTCAAAATCGATGATGCCGTATTTGGAGGCCAGCTCCCAATGGGGCAGCGCCTCTTGCGGCAGATGGTCTATCTCGCCCACCTGCCTTTCCACCACGTTGTCTTCGGCCGTGCGGCCTTCGGGAACAGAAACATGCGGGGTATTGGGGATACTGTAGAGCAGGTTTTGTATTTCCTGTTCCAATGCCGAAACCTTGGCCGAAAGGTCTTTATTGCGGTCTTTCAGCCGTGCGGTCTGTTCCTTGAGCGCATCGGCCTTCTCTTTTTCGCCCTGCTTGAAAAGCAAACCGATTTCTTTCGAAATACGGTTCACTTCCTGCAAAACGGATTCCAGTTCCTGTTGGGTGGAACGTTTTTCGGCATCCAGTTTCAATATGGCGTTTATGTTTTCTTCGACGGGTGCGTAATGTTTTTTCTTCAAGGCCGCGATGATTTCCTGCGGATTTTCGCGGATAAGCTGTAACTGCAACATAATGCTGAGTATTTAGGGTTGGAAATGTTCGCGAATTTACGATTTTTCCGCGTACTTGAAGTTGTCCCCTCATCGGATTACCGACCGATGCCGATAAATTTCCTTTTTGGAAAACCACTTTGGATTGCCTACCTTTGTTCTTGCCGCTTTTCGCATATCGCCGCCTATGGGGCGGGGCGGCAAAAACCAGCCAGGGCACAACCACAGCCGGTTTGTCTTTGAACCATCTAAAACACTATATCTATGGTAGATCTGGCACAGGCCGACCGACACGAAACCAGCATGGAAACCGCCCGGTTTCTCTTGCAGGTCCGCGCCGTGAAACTGAACGAGAAAGAACCCTTCACCTGGGCTTCGGGGCGTAAGTCGCCCATCTATTGCGACAACCGCATCACGCTTTCCTACCCGCACGTACGCACCTTTATCCGTCAGGAATTCGTGAAGGCCATCGAAAGGATGTTCGGTCCGGTGGATGCCATTGCAGGCGTGGCTACCGGCGGTATTCCGCAAGGGGCGTTGGTGGCGCAGGAACTGGGACTCCCCTTTGTGTATGTGCGATCGGAAGCCAAGAACCATGGCATGGGCAATCAAATAGAGGGAGAGATAGAATCGGGACAATCGGTGGTGGTGGTGGAAGACCTTGTATCTACGGGAAAGAGCAGTCTGCTGGCCGTAGATGCCCTTCGCGCCCACGGTTGCGATGTAAAAGGCATGGTGGCCGTTTTTACCTACGGTCTGGAAGTGGCGGAGAAGAACTTCGAGAAAGCCAAAATGCCGCTTTATACCCTCACCGATTACAACGATTTGATTGAATGCGCCGCACAATTGGAGTTGCTCAATGCCGCCGAATTGGAATCGCTGCGGCAATGGCGGCAAGACCCCGAAAAGTGGTCTGACATACATTCCAAATAATTTCTTGTACCATGAAAGTAAGCAGCAGCGTTCTTTCGGTAAACGGCAATGCAGGCGTAGCCTACCGCAAGATTTCCAACTTTTCGGAACTGGGCGGCATGATGCCTCCCGGACAGGTTCAGGATTGGAAGGCCACACAAGACACCTGTTCGTTCAACGTGGGCGGCATGGCACAGATCAGTATGCGGATCACACAGAAAGTGGAACCGAGCCTGGTGGTGATCACTTCCGACGGACAATCGCCTTTCCCCTTTACCCTGGCCTTTCATTTTGAACCCGCCACCAACGGACAATTCTCATCGATGGTGGAAGCCGAAGTAGGCGTAAATATGGTGATGGGCGCAAAGTTGAAAGGACACATGCAGAATTTTGTGGATACACTGTATCAACTGATAAAGAACTACGCCGAGGCTTTAAACTGATCCATGAGCAGAAAACGTGACCGGCAGCCCAACCGGATCTTGGAGGATATCCGTATTGAAAAAGCGGCGGCAGAAGGAAATTCGCTTGCCCATGTGGATGGAAAGGTGCTTTTTGTGTCATATTCAGCACCGGGCGATTTGGTGGATGCCGAAGTGATACGGAGCAA
>CAYTCD010000102.1:0-4608 GCA_964436335.1 uncultured Bacteroidaceae bacterium | reverse complement strand
TTGAGAATGTATAGTGTTTAACCGGTATGTCCGGATACACGGCGCTTTTGGCGGATTGGTTCGGTGAACCGGTATTAAACGTCGGTTAAAAACCAACAATAACATGACAGAAGAATCATTCAAACTGAATTTGGGAAAACCCCTTTGTGTGTTCGATTTGGAAACAACGGGCATCAGGGTAGGGGTGGACAGGATTGTGGAAATCGGCATTGTGAAAGTTTTTCCCGATGGACATACCGAAGAGTTTCTCCGGCGGGTGAATCCCGAAATGCCCATTCCCGCCGAGGCTTCTGCCGTGCATCATATCTACGATGCCGATGTGGCCTTGGAACCTGTTTTTAAGGAATTGGCCCCGTTGGTGGCGCAGTTTATCGGCAACAGCGACTTGGCCGGATTTAATTCGAACCGTTTCGATATCCCTATGTTGGTGGAGGAGTTTTTGCGTGTGGGGGTGCAGTTCGAAATAAAGGGACGGCGGATGATAGATGTGCAGAATATCTTTCACAAGATGGAACAGCGAACCCTTAACGCCGCCGTGAGTTTTTAACTGAACCGGGAGCCGGTAAACGCCCATAGCGCCATCTATGATACGCGGGCCACTTACGAGGTGCTGAAGGCGCAGATTATGCGTTATCAACAGATTCCATACACCGATAAGAACGGGCAGAAGGATTGTCCGGTAAAGAACGATATGGATGCGTTGGCGGAATTCTCAACCGTGGGGCATTACGCCGATTTGGCCGGTTTTGTGGCCTATGATTCCAAAGGCGCGGAGGTGTTCGGTTTTGGTAAACACAAGGGAAAAAAAGTGGAGGAAGTCTTCCGTGATGAACCTTCGTATTACGATTGGATTCAAAAGGCAGACTTCCCCCTCTATACCAAGCAGGTGCTGACCGAAATCAGGCTGCGTTCGATTAAAGCTTGATGAATTTCCTTGACAGCATGCCTTCGGCGGTTTCCATCATCAGGATATAACTGCCCGCCGAGAGGCTTTCCACATTCACATTCAGTTCAGTGCCGAGGCCTCCTTCGGATTCGAGCATGAGGTGTCCCTGAAGGTTGCATATCCGCAGGCGTTGCACCGGTACAGGGCTTAAAACCTTGATGTTAATCTTAACCGGATTGGGAACGATTTCTACCAAAGATTCCTTGTCGGTGGCGTTGGCGGTTTCGGATTCGAAAATGGCGGAATAGATTTGATTCGCGCTTGCTTTAAAACTATAGTTGGGGCGGGCAGATACCTCTCTGCCGTTGCGGCTCCAATACATGAACCTATAGCCGGGATTGGCTTTGGCCGAAAGTGAAACGATGTCGTTGTTCTTATATTTCCCCGCACCTACCACCGTACCGCCTTCTTCGGGTATCGCATAGGCTTCGATGATATAGAAATTGGGAATAGAGATGCGGGTTTCTTTTCTTAAGGAAACATAGTTGTCTTCGTAGATGGCGGCCACCTTATATACAACGATGCCACTCGGGGCAAGCGAATCGAGAAATTCGGTTTTTGTGGTGAGGGAGTCGAGCACACTGCCGTTGCGATATACACGGTATCCGAGCAAGGTATGGGTATTGCCTACGGGGGGATCCCAACGGAACCAAACCGAATCGATGATGTTTTTGGTGATGGTCAGATTTTCTACGGGAGCGTCGAACCTGGCTTCATCTATGGCACGGAGTGCGGCTTCTGCATGGATGACTCCGGTGAGAGGCGAAAAGAAAAGAGAGGGAATGTATTCTGAGGAGTTTTGAAGAAGATTCTTGATTTCCAGAGGCGTGAGTGCCGGATTTCTCGAAAGCATTAGGGCGCAGAGACTGGCCACCAAGGGCGTTGCCATTGAGGTGCCCGACATTTCATCGTAATACTGGTCGTCGAAAGTGGAAATGCCGCGTAGGCGGAGGCTTTGGCTCTTGCAGAAAGTGGTGCTGATGATACCGGTGTATCTGGTGTTCGATTGGCTGGTGCCGCCCGGGGCAAGGATATCCACCCATGCGCCGTAGTTGGAGAAACTTGATTTGTTTTTGGATTCATCTACCGAGCCTACACAGATCACATAGGGAGAACTTGCCGGTGCGGTCAGTTCATTTTTGTTGTCGTTGCCGGCGGCGGCCACCACCACGATATTGTTGTCGTAGCACGCTTTCAGAATTTCTTCTTCGGTGTAGCCGGCGGTGCCGGTACTACCCCAGGAACAACTGATTACCTTGGCGCCTTTTTGCGCTGCCCATTGTATGCCCCCATAGCCGTTTACCACGTTGTCGGGCAGGCTGGGATAATTGGCGGCAACGGCCAGGAGCGTTACACCGGAGGCCAGGGAGGCGATACCGGTACCGTTGTTGTTTTTGGCACCGACCACTCCGGCGCAATGTGTGCCGTGCGACCATGAATAAGGCGGACAGGGGTCGCTTTCGTTAGGTCCGGCATAAAGTTTGGTGCAGATGAGATCCTGATTGCTGTAGGGCGGATTGGAATTACCTAAGGCGCCGCTTCCGGCATTGTACTGCCGGTCTGTGGGAATATTCAGTTCGGGGTGGTCCGCCCAGATGGCCCCATCTACAACGGCGGCGATGATGGAGGGATCGCCCTGCTGCAAGGCCCAGGCTTCTTCAGCATGGATCATTTTAAGATACCATTGGTATTCGACCCCGTTGATGGTTTGATAGTAAGGGTCATCGGGAACGGATTTCGGCACAGGTACAACCGACATCGTTTTGGCGATGGAAACACGTTCTACGTATTCCACATTAGGGTCTTTTTCGAGCAGGCGGATAAGTCTGTCGATTTTTTTTGTACTGTCGAACTGAATACGGAAAGTACGGTCAAGTACAGGGTTGTCGAACAACTGCATGGCGTCGGCTTCGCGGTGGAGGCCGAATTCATCGGTTTTTGCCGCGGTGATTTTAAGTTTCAGCGTTTCGATAGGAACTACATTCCTCTGAAATTTCTTGGCACTGACGGTTGAGTTTTCCTTAAACTTTACATACAGCGCATTGTCTAAGTATTCCTGCGCATGGCCGGCGGCATGTATCAAACCGCAACCGGCAAGCAGGAAAACGAGTTTTTTGAAAAATTTCATGGCAGTATTTTGGATTAAAGTTGTTTTTCGTTTTTCTTAGTTCCTAAATAAGCATGTGGAGGGCCTTTTGCAGGCTTTCCAAAAAGTATTCCACTTCTTTTACCGTGTTATATACGGCAAAACTGCAACGCACGCAACCGGGAATACCCAAGGCTTTCATCAGCGGTTGGGCGCAGTGATGCCCCGTGCGGACGGCCACGCCCATCTGGTCAAGGATAACGCCGATATCGTAATGATAGGCACCTTCTACATTAAAGGAAATAACACCCGAATGTCCGGCTTTTTCTCCGTAAATCTCCACACCTTTTATGTTCTTCAGACCCTCAAAAGCGTGATTCATCAAATCGGTTTCGTGTTTTTCGATGGCTGCGAAGCCCACATTGCCTACAAATTCGAGGGCGGCCTTGAGGGCGATGCCTTCGGCGATGGGCGGGGTGCCGGCTTCGAACTTGAACGGCAGGGGCGCGAAGGTGGTCTGTTGCCATTCCACCTCGTCTATCATCTCCCCGCCAAACTGATAGGGAGGGAGTTGTTCAAGTCTTTCTTTTTTTCCGTACAGTACGCCGATGCCCGTGGGGCCGTAAACCTTGTGGCCCGACCATACGTAAAAATCGCAATCCAGTTCGGTTACATTTACCGGACAATGGGCAATTCCCTGCGCGCCGTCTATCAGTACAAGCGCACCGTAGGCATGCGCCAAGGCGGTCATTTCCTTAATGGGATTGATGATGCCCAGCACTGTCGATATATGGGGAAAGACTACGAGTTTGGGTCTTTTAGTCAGTTTCTGTTCAAACAGTTTTAGATCAATGGTGCCGTTTTCCTGTACGGGCATCACTTCGAATCCGGTGCCGCAACGCAGGCAGGCCTGTTGCCAGGGCACAAAGTTGGAATGATGCTCGGATACGGTGGCCAGCACGGTGTGGCCGGGTTGTAGAAGTCCGCGAGAAAAAGATTCGGCCAATAGGTTCACCGCCTCGGTGGTGCCACGGGTAAAGATGATTTCTTCTTTTGTGGCCGCACCCATAAAAATCCGTACATACTCGCGGGTTTCTTCAAAGGCGGCGGTGGCTTCCTGACTCAGATAATGCACGCCCCGGTGTACATTGCTGTTGAGGTTCCGGTAATAGTCGTTTAAGGCCGACAGCACGGATTCGGGCTTCTGTGTGGTGGCTGCGTTGTCTAAATATACCAAGGGCTGCCCGTTTACCTGCCGGTTCAACAAGGGAAATGCTTGCCTGATATCCGAAGTTTCCATAAAATTTATTACACCGCTTAAATAACAGTATATAAATGTGTTTTTGGGGTTTTGGCTTCGCGGTGGAATGCGAATATAGCGAAAATATCGACATGGGATTGTTGATATTGTTTGAGAATGCCTAATTTTGCGGTTTGAGGTAAATCCGGGTGAGTTACTTTGCTTAAAAATTGCTCATCCGATTAACTTACATTGAACGATGAAAAACAAATATTCCGATCTGATTGATCAGACCTTTGAGTTTCCGAAAGATGAATTCAAGGTGGTTGACGGTGA
>CAYTCD010000101.1:0-4638 GCA_964436335.1 uncultured Bacteroidaceae bacterium | reverse complement strand
TCGCTGATTTTAGCCGGCGCGGCGGGAAATATGATAGACTGCGCCTTTTACGGCGTGATTTTCTCAGACAGTTACTTTCATCTCGCCCAACTGTTTCCTGCCGGAGGTGGCTACGCTCCGTTACTGCACGGACGCGTGGTGGATATGTTCTACTTTCCTTTATTGCAGGGACATTTCCCCATTTGGTTTCCGTGGATCGGCGGCAACGAGTTTCTGTTTTTCCGCCCCGTGTTCAATATCGCCGATTCCGCCATTACGATAGGGTTCGTTGTGTTTTTCATCACCCAGCGCGATTTTTGGTTTCCCTCCAAGCATAAAGCAGCATGATTTCCATCAACCGCCTTTCGGTTTCCTTTACCGGGAAAACGCTTTTCGACAACGTTTCCTTTATCATCAAAGACAAAGACCGCATAGGCCTTACCGGCAAGAACGGCGCAGGAAAATCCACGCTGCTCAAGATACTGGCGGGATTGCAGCCTTCCGACAGCGGCAGCATCGTGCTTACCGGCGGGCATGAAGTGGGCTATCTTCCGCAGGAAATGATTCCCGACTCCACGCGCACCGTGATGGACGAAACCCTGACGGCTTTTCACAAGAGCAACGCGCTCGAAAAGGAGATAGAAGACCTTACCCAAAAGATTTCGGAACGCACCGACTACGAATCGGAAGAATATCACAAACTCATCGAACGCTTGGCCGAAGCCAACGAACGCTTTCATCTGCTGGGCGGCAGCGACCGCATGGGCATGGCCGAAAAAGTGTTGCTCGGCCTTGGTTTCAAACGCAGCGACTTTACGCGCAACATCACCGAATTCAGTTCCGGTTGGCAGATGCGCGTGGAGTTGGCCAAGATATTGCTCAAGAATCCCGAAGTGATGCTTCTGGACGAACCCACCAACCACCTCGACATCGAGTCTATCGGCTGGCTGGAAGAGTTTTTGCAAGGCTATCAGGGCGCGGTGGTGCTGGTGAGCCATGACCGCAAGTTTCTTGACCACGTGACCACCCGTACCGTTGAAATCGTGCTGGGCAAGATCGAAGACTACAACGTGCCGTATTCTGAATACGTGCTTCAGCGCGAGGAACGCCGGCAGATACAGCAGTCGGCCTACGACAACCAAAAGAAATAAATCGAGAACATAGAGCGTTTTATTGAACGTTTCCGCTATAAGGCCACCAAAGCGCGGCAGGCGCAGTCGCGTCTCAAGATGCTCGAAAAAATGGAAAGGGTGGAGGTGGACGAAACCGATAAATCCGCCATTTCATTCCGTTTTCCGCCCGCTCCGCATTGTGGCAAAATCGTGGTAAGGGCGCAGGATATCGGCAAACGCTACGGCGAAAAACAGATTTTTGCGCATTTCGATTTCGTGCTCGAAAAAGGCGAGAAAGTGGCTTTGGTGGGGCGGAACGGCGAGGGTAAATCCACTTTTTCGAAAATCGCCGTGGGGGAGATTAAAGACCACGAAGGCGTGCTGGAATTGGGCGCGGGTGTAAAAATCGGTTATTTTGCGCAGAATCAGGCGGCCTTGCTCAACGGCGACAAAACGGTGTTCGAAACCATCGACGACATTGCCGTAGGCGAGGTGCGCACGCGGATCCGCAATATTTTGGGATGTTTCCTGTTTTCGGGCGAGGATATCGAAAAGAAGGTAAAGGTGCTTTCCGGCGGCGAAAAAGGGCGGCTTGCCTTGGCAAAGTTGTTGCTCGAACCGGTGAACCTCCTGATACTGGACGAACCCACCAACCACCTCGACATGCGGTCGAAAGACATTCTCAAAATGGCTTTGCTGCAATACGACGGCAGTTTGATTGTGGTGAGCCACGACCGCGATTTTCTGGAAGGCTTGACCACCAAGACCTACGAATTCCGCGACGGTAAGGTAAAACCGCATATCGGTGATGTTGCTTCATTCTTGGCCGACCGCAAGATGGAACGTTTGCAGGAACTGGAACGCGCCTCGGGCGTTGCAAAACCGCAAGTTAAACCTGTTCCGGCGAATACCCCGGCACCGTCTGCGCTTAAGCTGAGCGCGGCACAGGAACGTGAGCAGAAAAAACAGCTCGACCGGGAAACGCGTAAACTCAGGAACGCGATAGAGAAACTCGAAACCGAAATCGCCGCCTTGGAAAGCGAACTGGCGGAAATGGACAAGGTTTTTATTGCCGACGCCACGCAATGTACCGTGGAGAACTGCAACAAATACGAAGAAAAGAAACGCCTTGCCGCCGCCAAGACCGATGAATGGGCGGCGTTGCAGGAAAAACTGGAGGAATTGGCATCATGAAAGACTACGCGCAAATCAGGCAGGAAGTAGAAAAGACCTTGCAGGAACTGTCTCTTTGGAAAGGCGAACCGCAGGCCCTTTATCTGCCTGCCGTCTATGCCTTGGGGCAAGGAGGAAAGCGCATACGCCCCGTCTTGGCGTTGATGGCCTGCCAGCTGTTCGGCAAAGACTGCGCCCAGGCCCTGATGCCCGCCGTGGGGCTGGAGGTCTTTCATAACTTTACTTTGCTGCACGACGATGTGATGGATAAGGCCGCCGTGCGGCACGGCCTGCCCACCGTTCATGTAAAATGGAACGCAAACACCGCTATCCTTTCGGGCGATGCGATGTTTGCCGCCGCTTCTTCCTTGGTGGCAAAGGCACCGCAGGAATGTCTGCCGGCCGTGTCGGATGCCTTTCACCGTTTGGCGTTGGGCGTCTGTGAGGGGCAGCAGTACGATATGAATTTTGAAACGCAGACCACGGTGAGCATGGCGGAGTATATGGAAATGATCCGCCTCAAAACCGCCGTGCTGATTGCCGGTGCTTTGGAAATCGGGGCTTTGTGCGCCGGTGCTTCGGCATCGGATGTAAAATGTCTGTACAACTACGGCAATCAAATAGGGCTGGCGTTCCAGTTGCAGGACGACTGGCTGGATCTGTACGCCGATGAAGCCAAATTCGGCAAGCGCATAGGCGGCGACATACGCGAGAACAAAAAGACCTATCTCTATATCCGTGCGATAGAAAACTTGGGTGCGGAAGACCGCCGGAAACTGGAACAATGGTTTTCGACCGCCACCACGAAAGAGAACGAAACCGAAAAGATAGCGGCGGTAAAGGCCCTTTTCGAAAAGGCCAACGCCCACAACGCCTGTCAGGAAGCCGTGAACCAACTCTTCGCCCAAGCCGAAACCGACTTGAAATCCTTGGCCTCCCACGTCGATGCCACCGCCCTGCAGGAACTGCAATCCTTCACCGCCAAACTTCTCGGCCGAGAGTTCTAACAGTAGCGAGACAATACATATCTTATACACTCAAAATCAATAGCTTTATATCTTGCAACATAAAAACTGCAACTTTCATTATGCAGTTTCATTCAAAAAATGCAATCCCAAAATAGCATTTTCCACACAAAACCGCCATTTTTATCGTGCAGTTTTGCTATCTTTGTATCCAAAACCATAAAGAAACTGCCATGAATACATTGATAGACAAGTTTCAAATGAAATTGGATGAAACCGCCACCAACTATGTACGTCGAATTCATGATGAGATTGCATGGGACGACAGGCTGGTTTCCATTGTCGGGGCACGGGGGGTGGGAAAATCCACGGTGGTATTGCAGCATATCAAACTGCATGAGGATGTAAATACCTCATTGTATGTTTCCGCCGACGATTTATGGTTTTCGCAACATTCGTTGGTGGAATTGGCGGAAACGTTTTTTAAGAACGGCGGCAAGGCCCTCTATATCGACGAGATACATAAATACAAAAATTGGGCGCAGGAAATCAAGAATATATACGATACCTATTCCCGTCTTCGGGTAGTCTATACAGGTTCTTCCATTCTCGATTTGCAGCGAGGAGGGGCGGATCTCAGCCGCAGGCTGTTGGAATATTCCATGCACGGACTTTCCTTCCGGGAATATCTCGCCATCAGCAAGGGCCTGGAAATACCTATCCATACCTTGAAACAAGTGCTTGACAACAAGATCGAGTTTCCTTTCAAGGAACACCGCCCCATAGCCCTTTTCAAGGAATATCTGAAAAAGGGGTATTATCCCTATTTCAACGAGCAAAACTATTATCTGAGGCTGTCAAAAGTAATCAACCGTGTGGTTGAGAATGATATTCCCAATTATGCGGAAATTTCGGCGACAACGGCGGCGAAACTCAAGAAACTACTCTATATCATTGCTCAAAGCGTTCCGTTCAAGCCTAATTTTTCGAAAATAGGCAGAGACCTCGATATAAACCGAAATGCCGTGAGCGACCTGATGATATGGCTCGACAAAGCCGGATTGATAAATATTCTGCGCGATGATACGCATGGCATAAGTGCTCTCGGCAAAGTGGATAAGGTGTATCTTGCCAATCCGAATATCGCATATGCCATTACCGACTCCGAACCCGATACGGGCAATATCCGAGAAACCGTTTTTCTTGCGTTGTTAAAAGCAACGCACACCATTACATCCTCCGCCGCATCCGATTTCAAAGTGGGCAAATATACCTTTGAAGTAGGCGGAAAGAATAAAAAACACAAGCAGATACAAGGCCTCAAAAACGCCTATATCGTAAAAGACGATATAGAACACGGCTACAAAAACGAAATACCCCTCTGGGCGTTTGGGTTGATGTATTGATTT
>CAYTCD010000100.1:0-4720 GCA_964436335.1 uncultured Bacteroidaceae bacterium | reverse complement strand
ATATTGGAAATGGGGGCGAAATCCGTTCTGATAAAAGGCGGGCATGCCAAACCTCAACAAGGTAAACAGGCAACTTCCGTTGATTTTCTGCTCTGTCAGGAAGAAGCGTGTCTGCCTGTTTCTTTCTCTTCTCTCCGCATAGAGAGCAACAACCTGCACGGTACAGGATGCACGTTATCGGCCGCTATCGCCTTTTACATGGGCGCGGGGCTTGATACACTTCAGGCCGTTGCCTGCGCCAAAGAATACCTTTACCAAGCCATCAAAGCAGGCAAAGACATGAAAATAGGCAATGGACACGGTCCTGTCAACCATTTTTTTCAACCGGTTCCAACCCGAAACACCTTTGAAAAATGACAGTATTCTTTAACAACACTCCCCTTGTCATCGAAAACGGCACCACCTTGCTTCAGGTAATGCAAACCAAAGGCCTCGCTCAACGGAGCGGCATTGCCCTTGCACTAAACAACAGCGTGGTGCCTAAAGAAAAATGGGAGCATACCGTTTTACAAGAAAACGATATGCTCCTATTAATCGGTGCCTCCTACGGAGGTTAACGGTTCAAGCGCTTAACGCAATACGGCTTTCAACACCGTTGTCCGGCCGTCCTCAGCCACCAGACGGAACAGGTACAGCCCCGCCGTGTAAGCGGTCATATCCACATCAACTACGCCTGTGGCGTCTGTATGGCGTTCAAACAATACATTGCCCGCCATACTGCAAACCTGCACACGACATTTTTCTCCTGCCTCCACTTTAAAGTTGCCCGTGGAAGAAGGATTGGGGGTAATCCGGCAATTTTGCTGCCACCTGTTTTCGTTGGCAACCAATGTGGTGATATTGATTAAATACGACTGTATTTCCGATTTTCCCGAAGTAAAAATAGACTGTACCCCGATCTGATGTTCTCCCAAAGAAAGACCGGTATATAGATAATGATCGACATTTGCCCCTACCGTCGCCACTTCCACACTGTCCAGATACAAGGCAAAACCTTTGGGATAGACCGGAGTTTCTCTCGGATTATAGGGTTTCCACATTAGATCCACTGTATTATACTCGATATAACGTCCAAACAGATAAGGTGGAGCTATTGTTTCCTTCATCTCTACCGTAAGGGTTGTATCTTTTGTCAATTCAAAACCCTTTACAAACGCCGTATCATAACCAGACGTTACGAAAGATAAATCATACGTACCGTAACGCAAATTCAAACGTCCGCCCATCACTGTAGAGATCTTGGTCGAAAAAACCAGGACATCTTTCTGTTTTATTGCCATCTCTACATTCTGTACCGCATTGCATTTCAGCACAATACTCAACGAGGCGCCGACCGGTAAAACGGTGTAAGTTCCATCCTCTATTGAAACCGGAACATAACTATCCGAAACCAACGATTTCTGACGCGTATAGATTTTATTCCAAACCGCATTCTCGCGATTCGATTTCTGAACCGCCCATATCTCATATTCGCCATCAGACAAGCCTTGCAACGTTCCTTTCAAGGTCACCGCTTTTGAATCCGAAGTAAAACGCCGCAATTGCAATGCGTCTTCATTCGACAAGATTTCAACAAATTCACCGTCTTTAAAAGCCGCCAAGGCCACTATCCCTTCAAAACGTGACATCGTGTGATTATAAAAACCAGAAAGGTCAATGCTTATCGAATCACTTGTAGCGTAAGCGGTTGATTCCACCTTGCCCTTCAGATCAATCGACGACGTAACGGAAATAAAGTAATCATCAGAAGGATGGGCATGCCCCTCCGGTATCAGGTTACACATAACGGCCTGCAAGCTGGCATAGCCACCGCCTGTTCCCCCGCCGATTCCCCGATTTTCCGGATCCAAAACATTCAGTGAAAAATAGCCGTTCTGCGATTTTCCCCATCCCCAGTCAATATGGAAATAGTCCGCCTCATCATACCCGTCCGCAATAAAAGCGTGGCCACCTCCCGTACTCTGACCGGTATAATATACCGGCTGATTCAAATCTATATTGGATTTAATCATGTCTAACCACTGTGCCTCATTATCATATACGGAACGATCCCTATGGCTTAAAATGGAATCAAATCCCATATAATCCACCATTCCCACTACAGAATTTTCTCTAATGGCTCCGCTGGCGTTCGAGGTATAGTCCATCCTGACCGCATATCCCATATCACGCATCAGTGTGGCTATCGCCGTTCGCTGTTCTTGGGTATAAGAGGACACACCTCCATTATACGCCTCCAACATATTCTCCCAATCATATTCGTTTTGAGAAAAATCCATCGAAAGTTCAATTTTCCGGGTAGTGGTGGTATAGGAAATGGAGCCTCTGCCCTTTTCCGGATATTGATAATAACGGGCGATACTGGCCAATGCCGTGGCCACGCATCCCGTATAAGTGCGTTTGTTGGTCGCCGGATCAATCGGGCAGAGCTCGTTGTAAGGAGCGTCCTGATTGTAGGAAATTTCGCCCAATATCGGTTCTTTCACTACCTCGGCCTTGGTAAACCCCTTGGAATGAGGTACAGAAACAGATGAGCGGGAAGCCGCCCGCACGCCTTCTTCATAAAATTCCAACCATCCCCGCAGGTTTTCCGGCATATTTTCGGAGTCGAAATGCCCTTTGTCCGAATAGGCCAGTACCAAACGGGTAGCGTTGTCATCTCCGGCCACGATTACAAAGCCTTTATCGTCTCCCGCATTGAAAATATAATACGGAACAAATTCTTCCCCTTTACTTTCACGTGGATACACGCAAACGAACGCCGGCATCGACTTAGCCTCCGCCGACAAGCATTGCACACCATAAAAAGCAGTGGCCGTTTGCTTAGCCGCTTCCATACTCACCGGTGCCGCCTTTACGCCCCAAGAGAGCAAAAGCAGAGCCAACCCACATATCGCTTTATTTTTCATGACAATAAGATTTACTATTTACGATAATCATAAAATCCGATACCGGTTTTACGCCCCAAAAGTCCGGCACGCACCATTTTGCGCAAAAGCGGATGCGGACGATATTTGGTATCACCAAATTCTGTATAAAGCACCTCCATAATCGAAAGACAAACGTCCAGACCGATCAAATCGGCCAGTTCCAACGGTCCCATCGGATGGTTCGCCCCCAATTTCATGGCCGTATCGATTTCCTCGCGGGAAGCCACATTGTCTGCAAGAATTCCCACTCCTTCGTTAATCATCGGAATAAGAATGCGGTTTACCACAAATCCCGGTGCTTCATTTACACTGACGGGCGTTTTACCCACCTTCTGACAGATTTCCACAACAGTTGCATGTACCTTTTCATCGGTCAACTGGCCTTTGATAACTTCCACCAGCTTCATTACCGGGACGGGATTGAAAAAGTGCATTCCTATTACCTGCGCCGGACGGGAAGTAGCTGTAGCCACTTGGGTAATGGACAACGAAGATGTATTGGTGGCCAAAATGGCTTCGGGCTTGCAGACCGCATCCAATTCCTTAAAAATGCCCAATTTTACATCCATGTCTTCAGCAATAGCCTCTATCACCAAATCGTAATCCTTGCAATCTTCATACTTCAAGGTAGTGGAGATATGCCCCATCGCGGCATCTTTGGCCACCTGCTCCATCTTGCCCTTTTCCACCAGACGGTTCAGGCTTTTCTCTATCGTCTGCATCGCCTTGTTGACCGAAGCGTCAGAACGACCTTTCATCAACACATCATAACCTGCCTGTGCAAAAGTTTGAACAATCCCATGTCCCATGGTTCCTGTTCCGATGACACAAATTTTCATTGTTTTATATTTTTAATCTACTGAATAATCTTATTCGCCTTTAAATTCGGGCGGACGGCGTTCCAAAAAAGCTTTCATGCCTTCTTTCTGATCCCGCGTGGCGAAACACAGCCCAAACAAGTTGGCCTCCATTGCGATTCCTGTTTCGATGTCGGTTTCCACGCCTTTATTTATTGCTTCCTTGGCGTAAGCCACCGCCAACTGCGCCTTGGCGGCTATCTTTTGGGCCATTTCAAAAGCGGCCTCTTCCAATTTTTCGGGGGGAACAACCTTATTGAATAGCCCTATCCGCCAAGCTTCCTGCGCATCGATCACTTCGGCGGAGAAAATCAGTTCCTTGGCTCTGCCCATACCTATAAGACGCGGCAAACGCTGGGTACCCGAAAATCCGGGTGTAATCCCAAGCCCCGTTTCGGGTTGGCCTACCTTGGCCTTTTCCGAAGCGATTCTGATATCGCAGGCCATTGCCAATTCGCATCCTCCACCAAGTGCATAACCGTTCACCGCTGCGATCACCGGTTTATTCAATGTTTCGATACGCCTGAACACTTCCGCTCCAAACGCACCGAATTCCTTTCCTTCCGTCGCGTTCATCTCTGCCATCTGCGCGATATCGGCCCCGGCGGCAAAAGCCTTGCCCGCACCGGTAAGCACAATCACTTTCACTTCGAAATCCTGCGCAGCCTCGGCAAAGGCCACATCCAGTTCAGAAAGCAATTCAGTATTGAGCGCATTCAACTCATTCGGACGATTGAGCGTAATCAACTGAATCTCTCCCCGTTTTTCGGTCAACAAAGTCTTGTATTCCATTGTTTCGATGGTTTTATCCGTTGTTGTTCGCAACAAGATATTCATGCAAATATAGCGTTTTCCGAATGTAAATCCAAGATGCGGAGCTTTTCCCCCGCGGACAGGGGGCAAAAAAAAAGAGCCCGGATTTCTCCGGGCTCC
>CAYTCD010000099.1:0-4943 GCA_964436335.1 uncultured Bacteroidaceae bacterium | reverse complement strand
AGATTCCAAGTCACCGAAGTGTAGCCCATATCCGACAAAGCCTGGGCCATAGGCGCAAAATACTCAGCCTCGTTGCCCAATATCTGCGGCTCCACTTGCATGCGGTTGTTTTCGGGCAATAGGTCTGCAAGATGCGAAGGCCGCACAGTATGGCCCCGTACCAAGGTAACGAAAGGACTCACCGCACGCCGCATGGTGGCATAGGGCCCGAAAGTTTCCATCCAGGCATTGCGGTAACAATGGTCTGTTATACCGTCCATGGGGGCCAAAATCCAATCTGCCTTTATCATACGGCAAAAATAGTTGAATTTTATCGGTGTTTGAACCAATCTGGCCTTTGCTTTCGCCCAGCCGACCGAGACCGGCGGAAGGTAGCGTCAAAAAACAAGAAAGGCCGTACCGAAGTACGACCTTTCCCGATAGCCCCGCTTGGGCAAGGCTTATTTAGCAATCATTATCGTACGATAACGCGTTTAACGGCTACCTGACCGTTTTCGGCGGTAAAGCGTACAAAGTAGATGCCGGTGTTTTCCAAATGCAACTGCGTGGTACCTTCGGTTACCGTGAAGTTTCTAACCATCATACCCGTGGCAGTGAACACTTCTACCTGAGCCTTTACAGTAACGGTTACGCTGAACAGACCTTCGCTCGGGTTGGGATATACCGCAACACCCGCCAGTTCGGCTTCTTCGTTGGATACAGTCTTCACCGTGTATGCAGCGTAGGTCCAGCTGAATACCAAATTGCCTTCTGCATCGATTTCGCTCAGATAACCTACTTTGAGCACCGGAGCGGCTTCGGTAACGACAGGATAACCTACTTCATCATCACCTTCAACCGGTTCACCGTATATAGTACCTCTTCCTTCTTCCACCATTTCTTCGGTGGTGCAGGCTTCGGCTTCTGCCTGAGTGGCGAACATGGCAAAAATGATCACTTCATCTTCTCCGAGTTCCCTCGAAGGCGTGATCGTTATCTGCGTGCCGTCTTCCACTTCAGAACCCGCAGCCGGGTTAAAGGTAAACGTTATCGGTTCGATCACTTCTTGTTCCACTTCGTAGGTGGCGCTCGCCTCTTTCGATGCCGCCATGCCTTCCTTCATCGCGATGGCCTTGATCGTCGTCGTTTCTTCGATCACAATCGCTTCGCTGTACACTTCGCTTGCCTGTGTGGGAACGGTGCCGTCAAGCGTGTAGTAGATCGTGGCTCCTTGTGTCGTGCTCGCAAGTTCCTCTTCCGCACCGGCTTCCACTACGCCTTCTTCGCGGCTGAACGTAGGCGTGGCCACCGTGTCGGGGATAAGCGTGAACACCGCTACGGCCACAGCCGAAAGGGAGTCACGGCCTTCGTCACCCGTCTTGGCCTTGAACGCGATGGCCTTGACGGTCATGGCTTCGTTCACTACAATCGGGTCTTCGTATTTGGTCGTGAAGGTCTTGCCTACTTCGGGAACACTGTCGTTAACGGTGTAGTAGATTTCCAGACCTTCGCCGGCGGCAATCGTCACTTCCGTGCCCTTGCGTACCATTCCGCCATCAGGCGTGATCACCGGCATCGGGAAGTCTTTCATTACCGAGTAGCTCGCTTCCACAAAATCAGAACCGATTTCCCTCGTATTGGGACGTCCTACCTGATTGTGGGTTCCATCCGGTTCCGAACCATAGCAGATGGCCTGCACTTTCAGGTTGCCTTCGAAGTAAATCTTGTCGGTTCCGCCCACATACAAAAAGTTTTCGTTGCCGGGAACATAGGCATACGTGCCTTTTTCATCTTTCTTGATGACGATTACAACATCTTCATCCGCCTCCGTGCGATAGACAACCATGGGCTCGGCAGTAATCAGGTCGGAGGTAGGCAGCGGGCCGTTGAGACTGAAGTAGATCTGCACGGGGTCTTTTGCTTCTTCTTCGTCTTCATCTTCGGGTTCGGAAACGTTCGGGTTCTTGATGCGGATGGTGTCGCCCATGCGCACTTCGCCGGATGCAACCGAGAATTCAGGATTTTCAACGCCAGAGAGAACGTTGTTGACCGTATAGGTAAGCGTCTGCGATACAATCCATTCATCGAGTTCACCTTCGATGTACACATGCATATAAGCCTTCGCCTTGATCGTAGCGCCTGCGTAGGGCACCGCTACGGATGGATTGCCTTCGGGGCCCCATTCGCCCATCAAGGATTCCGATTTCTTGATGTTGCCGTTTTCGGTATAGGCTTCCTTGCTGGGTTCGGTTACTCCGTCGGTCGTGTAATACACGGTGTAGGGATACATGTAAGCCAATGCAGCGTTTTCCGCACATGCAAGAACAGCAGGGATAGGCGAATTCTTACCCACAGTGTCATCGCTGCTTAACGGGGTCGGGGGCATCCCGTTTTTGTACAACGTAAGCGTGGCGGTGACATCTTCATAAAGTGTAAAGTGGGCGGTAGCCACATCCGAAGCCTTGCCGTCCTTGACCGCGATGGCCTTGATCGTGACAGAGGCATTGAGGGTATGTTCACCGGCACCACCTTCGATTTTGGTGGAGGTCGTTCCGTCGATGGCGGGCTTGCTGCCGTCGGTGGTGTACCAGATAGTATAACCTTCGTCTTCGGCGAGAATCTTTACCTTATCGCCTTTGGGATACAGACCGAATTCCTCGGCCATGGCGTTTTCCGACACGATGGTCGGCATGGGTACATCGCTGGCCGCACGAACCTTGTAAACGCGGTAGTATGCGTATTCGTCATAGGTTGTCAGATTGGTCAGGAAAATCTTCAAAACCGGTTCACCTTCCGTAACTGTAGGATATCCTTCAGATCCATATGTGGAGCCCATGCGAGCTTGTTTTGCTGCCGAAATGGAGGCATATGTACCGTACTCCATCAGACAGCCATTGATGTCGCCGGTAACCAGAATTTCGGTGTTGTTGTCCACGCTGTCGGTATTGGCAGGTGTAAAGGTAAGGGCCGGGGCATCTTCGTCATCTTCGGGAACGGCTACAATCGTGTAGGCCGCGCTCACGGTGTCGGAAGGGGTCATGTCGTCTTTCACAGCACAAGCATACAGCGTGCAGGCCTCGGTAATGGCTACGGGTTCGGTGTATTCCGTGTATTCACCGATCTTGGTGTCTTTGCGGTAATAAACCTTGGCATCCGCAGTAGTAGTGGCGATGGTTACCGTAGTATTGGCATCCACTTCGCCGGCACGGGGATTAAAGGTGGGGGCGGCTACCTTTTCTACTACGGGAGCAGTAGCCTTGGTAACTTCAAAAGAAGCCACGTCAGAAGCATCCTTGCCATCTTCTTTGGCGATGGCTTTCAGGATGCAGGCGTTGGAAATTTCAACGCTAGTTCCCGTCGTGGTGGTTGAGGTGGTAGGTTCGGTGCCGTCGGTCGTGTAGTAAACGGTAGCGCCGTCGGCAACAATCGTTACGGTAACTTTTTCTTCGTCAACAGCCAATTCATAAGATGTCTTGGTGTCTTCGCCCACCTTGAAGGTCGGGGTGGTCGTCTTTTCTGCGGGGGCGGGATCAGCGGCCTCTACGGTAAGCTCGTTCGTAGAAGATGCATCCACGTCAACGTTTTCAAAAGCAACGTTTTGGTCTTCGCCCTTCACCAACTCATAGGTCAATGCCCAATCGCCGGCTTCGGTGAGAGAGGCCGTTTCAAGCGCGGCGGTCGCCGAAGTGATGATCTGATTAGCGGTATTCGAACCATTGGTCAAGGTAACCTTTACGGCTACATTGCCGGCTTCCGTTCCCAAAGCCAAATCAGCTTCTTTGGCTTCTCCACCTTCTTCGGTAGTGGCCTGGGTAATCGTAACCGTGAATTGAGGTACGGCAGTCACATTTCCGATCTTCCATGTCGTCGGATTCAACTCAACCTTTACCTTGGCGTTCTCTGCATTGGCAAATCCAATGGCAAAGAGCATTATCAAGGCCGTTAAGCCTGAATAAAGCAATTTTTTCATTTTTGAAATTTTTATTGTTTATAATTAAGGTTCATAATAATCCGGAAGTTTGTCCTTTACACCCCGCCCCCTGTGCTTGAGGACGCGGCATATATCTTGTGTTTGGGTTGTGTTGTGTTTTTTCAAGTAGGTTTCTCCCACTATCCCTAACCGCCTTCTACCGTTCAAAATACACCCTTCTTTCAAGGCGAAAAGGGCCGCAAAAATAATAAATTATCTTGAAAAAGAAAACAACTTCAAGATTCATCCATTTGCCTATGGCAATCTATCTTCTCTCAACATTTTGCCGAGACGTACATTTGCGAGCCTTCCCCTGCCTCTCCCCACTCTACTCCTCAACGAGAAACGGAAGATGGAACGGCCTCTTAGATAAAGATAAAACCCCGGTAAACACAATTGCTATTTCCAAAAACCGGCCAAATGGACAACTTTTGGAAATAAAAAAAGGGCGGTCTTGCGACCGCCCTTTTCGGGTTATCGAGGCAGAGCCTCAAAAGAAAGAACTAGCAAACGCCTTGTTCAATCATGGAGTCGGCAACCTTGATGAAGCCGGCAACGTTGGCACCCTTCACGTAGTTGATGTAGCCACCGTCTTTACCGTACTTCACGCAGTTTTCGTGGATGCTGGCCATAATCTGATGCAGTTTGGCATCTACTTCGGCAGCCGTCCAGGAAAGTTTTTCGGCATTCTGGCTCATTTCCAAACCGGAAACCGAAACACCGCCGGCGTTCACCGCCTTACCGGGAGCAAAGATGATCTTGTTGGCGATGAAAGCGTTCACAGCGTCGGCATGGCATCCCATGTTCGAAACTTCAGCCACCAAGGTAACCTTGTTGGCGATCAAAGCTTTGGCATCTTCTTCGCGAAGTTCGTTCTGGGTAGCGCAAGGCATGGCGATGTCCACCTTAACTTCCCAAGGTTTCTTGCCGGCCACGAATTTGGCGCTCTTGAACTTGTCGGCGAAAGGAGCAACCACGTCGTTGTTGCTGGCAC
>CAYTCD010000098.1:0-5195 GCA_964436335.1 uncultured Bacteroidaceae bacterium | reverse complement strand
TTATTTACCCCCATGTATTCCAACTCAAACGGAGTGGCGTTGAACTTCTGCATATCGAGCTTCTGACCGTCAAAACAAGCAAAGAACTTTTCGGCTTCTTCTTCGATCCATTTCAACTTATATAACAAAGTGGTGGTATAAGCGCTGAAAACATCCTTGGTCTTTTCATAAACAGCCTCTGCCGCTTTTTCCGCGGCCACTAATCCTGCCGCACCCATCGGACCGGCCGCAGCCGCCGTAAGTCCGGCCAAAGTTACGGCCACCTCCTTGGCAAATCGGGCTATCGGTTCATTCTGATAGAAATTCAGTTTCGAAAACGAAACATACGTATTGGCCATCGTCGGTTCCATCAACTCATTATACAACTCACGCTGTGCGCCGATATTGGTTTGTCCCGCAGCGTTTGCCTGATTTTGTGTGGCACCGTAGCAAGCCAACTTAAAAATGAGTTCATCGCTATATGCACCATCTTCCTGCAAGCCCCACCATTTGGCGATTAACTGGTGCGCAATCTCATTCGATAAGCCATCCACATATTGTTTCAATTCCTCGTTGTATTTCTTTCCGGAAAGATTTTCGGACAATGACTTCAATTCATCGATAGACAATGAGCCCAAACGTGAACCGTATTCCGTAATCAACTGCATCATGGATCCTTTGGGATTTCCGGCTTTAGCTTCTTTAAAAGGAATCTCAAATTCATTAAACATAGCGGGAAGCATGTAGGTCTGCCATGAGGCGGAGACATGTTCCATAAATTCTTCCGGAGCGGAAGGTTCATCGGTTGTCAACAACACCATGTGCAAGGAAGGCCGTTGATAATCCTTCGTTACTTTTTGCGCCTGAACCGAAAAAACGGTTAACAGAAGACAAGCACAGAGGCCTACAAGTTTTTTTGTGTTTTTCATTTTTCTTGGGTTTTAAATCTATTGCAAAATAAAATAAATCCGCAAGAAAAATCAAACACATCCATAGGGTATTTATCAACATACCACTACATCGCTATATACAAACCACTTACAACAATCCAACAAGAACCGACGCCTCTCACCAAGATTCCATATCGAAAATTTACAAAGAAAGTTTGCAATTTTAGTTTTAAATCGTAAATGTGCAAAACGAAACAAACATGTCATGATTGACAGAGTTTTACAACACAAACTGAATGCCTTGATGAAGAATACGGGCCTGGCATGTTCCCTGTTGGATATCAAGACACCCGAACATGTATCGTCTCACTTTCTACGGGGCGGTCTTTTTGAAAACTTAGTCGTCAACGAGTTCATAAAAGCCTCCTATAACCAAGGCGAAAAGCACGCAAGGCATCTTTTCTTATCTCGTGTATTAAAAAAAGACCGCATGACGGGAAAACCTGTCATGCGGTCTTTGGGCGGTCAGCACAAAAAAACTAACGGATCACCAGTTTCTTCTGACAAGTGGCTGTCTTGCCATATACTTTGAGTACATAAATACCCGCCGCACAAGAAGAAAGATCAATCAAGGTATTGTCTGCCGCCAAAATGCCGTTTTTAAGCAAGCGTCCATCGGAAGAGAACACTTCATAACGGACTTCTTCGCCCGAAGTCTGTTGCAGGCTGAATCGACCGTCAACCGAGGGATTCGGATACACGTTTATCTGCGCATCTACCCCGCTTTCGTTGCCCACCGTCTTTACTTTCAAGACAATCAATGTATCGGAAGCCACCGAGAAAACGGTATTTTCAACAATATCCTGATTGTCGGAAAGCGAAACCGTATAGGTATCGCGACGGATATTCTCAAACGGCAGATCGTGGTTCAAACCGTCGAATTGCGCCGTATATACATACCGGCGGTCTGCATTCGTCAACTTGATTTCGGTTCCGGCAGACAGCCGTTGCTGCGGGTCCTGGATACGAAGCGTCAGGTTGAAATTCATGTCCTTGCTCTTTTCCGCCGTCTTTTCCTGACTCAGGTTTTCATCAAACCAATCGGCACGCACCGCATAACGGTAATCACCAAAGGAGAGTCCCGTCCAATCGTTGTCGGTATAGTTTTTTGTATCGGCTCCCACGCGCCCCAGTTCTTCCCACCGGCTCAACCCGGGGGCAGTGGCTTTGGCACGATATAGACGGTAACCGGCCGGAGCCTCGGCTTGCCGCACATCTCCAAAGAACGCGCTCAGAATCCAGTTGGAACCTTCCGCGCCATGCATATAATCAGACATATAGCGCCAACCGTCACCCTGATGAATCAAGGCCCCGTCGTTCAACTGTGGGCCGGCGTCATTTCCAAGCGGACAACCTTTGTAACCTCTTGCCACATGAAGTGCCACCAGCAAATCGTGCGTAGTGTCGATTTTAAAGGCCTCATCCAAAAAGATGCGGTGATGTGACAAAGGCAGATACCCTACATGCTGTTCATAATCGGGAACATCGAGGTTGGAAGAGAAAATACGCAAGGAATAATCGGCCGTGGTATCGGTAGCATGGAAGGCGATACTGTTTACGCCAATTTCCGGCTGGTCATCGCCCCATTCGCGCAACTTATTCTTACTGAAGCGGATAGCTGCCATAATTTCCGCACTCGAGCAGATCGAGCTCTTGCGTTCTCCGTGGTACTTACGCTCTACTGTGCGGAGGCTCTGCAAGGGTTCAGCCCATGCTATCTCCATGCCCCCCGCTTCAGTTTCGGTGGCCGTTACCTTACGTGCCGGGAAGGGAAACCAAACCAAATCAACCGTATCCATCCGGCTTTCCAGTTCATTGTCCACCCTTATCTGTATGTTGTAATCCTTATAAATATCATGGCGCACTGCCACATCATAGCGGGTGGAACCATAGATGTCGGCTATCACGAAAGTACCGTCTTCCGCACTCACCGCTTCGGGCGCATCGGTATTCAAAAGCGTAACAACGGCACCCGCGACAGGCTCATTAAGACGGTTGCGCACATACCCGTTCAGATTGATTTTGGAAGCACCTTGCAGGGCCACCTGAATATCTTCCACCTGACCGCCGGCAAGCGTTACCTCCCGTTCCAGATCCTGCATACCCGAATAAGAAATGTGGATACGGTAAGTGTTGTCGGGGAAATAGCCAAAAGAGAAGTCGCCGTTCCTGTCGCAATACAGGGTTTGGGAAAAATCCATGCCTTGGGAGTCTTCGGTCTTGACAATCTCAATCTTTGCGCCTTCGGCAGCTTCGCCTGAGGCAGACAAGGTGATATGCCCTTTAACCGTATTAAGATTCTGCTGACGGTTCACCACCAACAGCGGTTCCCTGGCCAGCCCCTTTTCCATTACCGGTTTACCTGTCAGATCATAGTAATCCGACATGGATTCCAGGTGATAATCGTGGATCTGCGGATAATATTCATATACGGTATTACTTATAAAACGGGCATCCAGACGGGCCGTCTGTTTTCCCTTGATTACACTTACCAACAGATTCCGTTTTTGGTCGTAATAGAATGGTTTTACCGGTATTTTAAGTACTTCCGCTCCCTTTTCAAATCGCAACGAACCGGCAAAGACTTCGGTAAGCGAGTCTATCGCCATCCAATCTCCGTGTTCAACAAACAGATCTCTCGGATAATACCCCAAATGAATCTTTATCTTCTGCGAGAATCCGATACTGAGCGGCTCCATAAAGAAATAAAGGGTATCGATGATACAGGGTTCGGCAAAATTCTGACGGGAGACGATGAATTGGTTTACCGTTGAATTATCGGAAAATTCCGTGCAGGCATTGAACGGATGCGTACTGTAGCCTGCGCTGCCTGTAATTTCGGTAACCGTGGTCTGTCCACCATAGAAACCACCCAGCAGACGGGTGGAGGTAGTATTTCCATCGTATTGTCCGTCCCTTACGCCGTTGAGGCTGAAAGTATAGAAATTCATCCCCAACGGTTCGGTTTCATACACCGTATCGGTTGCGATAACCGATATCACCTCGCCGCTATTGCCAGCCCTGTACTGAATCTTGTACCCGGTAATATTGCCTCCCAGATTTCCTCCGTGACTGCCCTCTTCCTTAAGTTTATTCCATTCCAAACGAATCTTTCCGTTAGAAAGCGCCTTTGCCTGAAAGCCGACCGGCGCGTCAAAAACGGTATCCCGTCCTACCCATGCGGCACTGAACACCGTGTCTATGGGAGAGACGCCGTTTTGGTTGTATGCAAACATCCTGAAATACCAATAACCGTTGTCGGGCATGGTATAGGTTTTCTGCATGACCGCTCCGATATCCGAAGTCTTGACCGTATCTAAAAACGCCAGATTGGCCGGACTGAAATCCTTGTTGTGTGCAACCTGAACCACAATTCCACCCAAATCCTGCAAAGTTTCGCCGCCGGCGGTCAAGGTGGGATTGGTCCAATGCAAATCCACCGCAAGGCTGGCGCCATCCCTTTCAACGCGCGCCTGTTCCACCATTCCCGGCACGGTATTGGGGGTAAGCGTTTCTATGCGCACGTTATCAAGGTAATATTCATCAAAGATACTGGTGGAAAAAGCGATTTCATAGGTTTTAGTCTCATCGGTATATAAATCCACCGTTGCCGCAGCCCAGGTAAGACTACGCGTTTCTTCCGGATAATACACTTTCTGCCCGTCGTCCACCCGAACGTTGAGTGTGGCGAAAGGTTTCACTGTAAATGGTTTGTTCAATTCCGTATAGCCCACCAGTCCCAATTCATAACCACGTGCCATAAAAGTGAGACGGTAGGTGGTTCCTTTTTCGAGGGGAAGACCGCCGATACGCAGACGGCTGAATGTCGGGATAAAGGCCGAAACATTGCCTTCATACACCATAGCGGGATCCGTAACGAACTTAACGGTGGTGTCGGCGGTTATCGGTGTATTGTTGTCCGAGCTTTCAAAGCCGGTATAATAAGGCAACGTATAATCGTACAGTCCGATGGCTTCTTCCCTTATGCCGGAAGTAAGGCCCTTGCTGTTGATTACCTGAAAGCCGTAACGGTAATATCCGTCTTGTTCTTCGGTATAGCTGTAGGAAGCGTCCGCTCCGGGCGTAACAGAAAGAATGCTGTCTATCTGCACTAGAGGTTCCATACCCACAGCCCTGTAAACACGGATCTTTTCAAAACAATCCACTTCTGTTCCCAATCCGTTGGTGGATGGATTAGTCCATGTAAAGGAAACCTGCCGTCCTTCTGCCCTGACATTAAAGTTATTTATCGCCGCTGGAGATACG
>CAYTCD010000097.1:0-5509 GCA_964436335.1 uncultured Bacteroidaceae bacterium | reverse complement strand
CTTTGGTGATGTTCCGGGCCGTTTTCTGCGCACGGGTCTTGATAATGAAACTACCGAAACCACGCAGATAAACGTTGTTTCCCTGAATCATGTTTTCCTTGATTACTTCCATCATCGTTTCAACCGTAGCCAATACGGTAACTTTTTCGATGCCGGTTCTGTTGGCGATTTCCGCCACAACTTCAGCCTTTGTCATTGTGATATGTGTTTAAATTGTTTACACTTACGTTTGGACGCCGCAAAAGGAACAACGTACCAGACGCTTTTTCTACCGAACGGAGACACGCAGGACCGCTTTACAAGCCGCCTTTCGCTTTCCGAACCTTAATTTTCAGCCTTTCAAATCCTTACTGCCAAAAACTCAAGGGGGCAAAAATAATATTTTTTTTTAACTTCGCGAAATCGTGACTTAACGACAACTTCCGTGGATTTTTCGGAACAACTTATACGATGGTATGAAGAGAACCGGCGGGTACTGCCCTGGCGCAATACCCGGGACCCTTATCGGATATGGCTCTCTGAAATAATCCTCCAACAAACCCGCGTGGTGCAGGGTCTTCCTTACTACGAACGTTTTCTGGAGCGGTTTCCCACCGTGGCGAATCTGGCACTCGCCGCCGAAACCGAGGTGCTGAAACTATGGCAAGGTTTAGGTTACTATTCGAGAGCCCGCAACTTACATAAGGCGGCCAAAATCATACACGAACAATACAACGATGTTTTTCCTGAAACCTATGCGGAGATACGGGCGCTTCCCGGCATAGGCGACTATACGGCCGCGGCCATCGCCTCCTTTGCCTACAATCTGGTTCATCCCGTGGTGGACGGCAATGTGATCCGCTTTATCTGCCGGCTGGAAGGCATTTTTGAAGTAGCCGGCTCTCCTGCCTGCACCAAAAAGATACGGGAACTATTGCAAAAACGCATAGATACCCGGAAACCGGGGCTTTTCAACCAAGCCCTCATGGAATTCGGAGCCTTGGGCTGTACACCCTCTGCACCGCTGTGTATGCGGGAAGAGGAAACCTGTCCGTTCAGGGAGCATTGCCATGCGTGGCATCACAAGGCAATAGACCGCCTGCCGGTAAAGAAAAAAAAGGAAATCCTACCGGTTATGGAACTGCATTATCTGCTCATTACCGATAATAAAGACAATCTCTGGTTACACAAAAGAGGTTATGACGCGCTGTGGAGAGGCATGTTTGATCTGCCTTCCTTACCGGAAGCGAAAGAAAAAAACAGTTTGTGCGATACCGGAGATACCGAATTCTTGAAACATTACGCACAGGTATTGACCCATCGCCGGCTGGAAGCCTATTTTTACCGCCTAAACGAAAATTCGCCCACGGCCCGGAAGATTCTGAAAAAACAGGAAAACTGCTTTAAAATCCGTGCACATGAAATTTCCCGATTTGCCGTTCCAAGGGTCATAGAGCGTTTCTTACAGGACTTTAACATTATTTAACAATTAAAATCCCGATAATTTTCCGCGAAAGCGTTTTATCGGTAAACCTCTAAAATCTTAAACGTATGAGCGGAGTAAACAAAGTTATCCTTATCGGAAACTTAGGCAAGGATCCAGAGATCTTTACCTTTGAAAACGGCAACAAGAAAGTCCGTTTGGCGGTGGCCACCACCGAGACCTACAGAAACAGGAAAGACGAAAAAGTGGAGCACACCGAGTGGCATTGGGTGGTGCTTTTCCGGGGTCTGGCCGATGTGGCCGAAAAATACCTCAAGAAAGGCGACCAAGTGTATGTGGAAGGCCGCATCAGATTGCGTTCATGGGAAGACGGCGGACAAAAACGCTATCTGACCGAAATCGAAGCGCAGAAACTTACGATGCTGGGCTCCCGAAAAAACGAAAAACCTACCGTTATTCAAGGTGTGGAGGCCATCCCCGTGGTTCCGGCCAAGCTGGAAAACGAACCGGAGTATAATCCGGAAGATGATGCCTTTCCTTTTTAAAACAAGAGGGCGGAACCATAATGGTTCCGCCCTCTTTGTATCCAGTCAGGTGTGTGCTTACTTTCCGAAAGCGTCCAGACCGCCTTGCAGATAGGCGATAAAGGCTTCCACATCGCCGGCATAGCCGTAGCCCTTGTCGGTAATGGGGTTGCCGTCAACATCCAACAGGTGGTAGTAGGGCAAGGTGTTGGTCTTGAAACGCGCCACCTGGAAATCGGCGTTGCGTTTACCCATGGTTTTCTTTACCTTGCCGTCGATGGTGGAGGTTACCCATTCGCTTTCGGGCAGTTCGGTCTTGTCGTCGCAGTACATGGCGATAATCACATACTTCTTGAGCAATTCCTGAACACGGGCATCCGACCATACATCGTTTTCCATCTTCTTGCAGTTGGCGCAGGCATGACCCTTGAAGTCGATGAACACCGGCTTGTTCTGCTGTTTGGCGCAGGCAAGGCCTTCTTCGTAATCGAAATAACCCTTGAGGTTGAAAGGCAGGTGCAGTTTGTCGGCATACTTGGGCGTGCCGCAGAGTTCTTGCCCCACGCCGGGCATGGCCACGGTATTGGCGGCCGCCGCAGGCTGGTTAAGGTTGAACTGCTGGGTGGTGAGCGGCGGAACCAAAGAGGAAACCATCTTTAAGGGAGCGCCGAACATACCGGGAATGAGGTAAAGCACAAACGTAAAGGTAACGATGACCAGCAACAGGCGGAACACGCCCACATGAGGAACGTCCGAATCGTGCGAGAACTTGATCTTGCCCAAGAGGTAGAAGCCCATCAAGGCGAAAATCACAATCCAGATAGCCAGATAAACTTCACGGGTAAAGAGGTGCAGTTCGTAAACCTGGTCGATGTTCAACAGGAACTTCATGCCGAACGCCAGCAATACAAAGGCGAACACCACTTTTACCGAATTGAGCCAGCCGCCCGACTTGGGCATCTTGGCCAACAGGGAGGGGAAAAGCGAGAGGATAAAGAAAGGCAATCCCATTGCCAGACCAAAGAAGAACATGCCCAACAGAGGCTTGAGCACCGAAGTACCCATAGCGGCTTCCACCAGCAGGGTGGCCACGAAAGGACCCGTGCAGGAGAAAGAAACGATAGCCAGCACCGCCGCCATGAAGAAGGCCGAGATGTAGCCACCGTTGTCGGCCTTGGCATCCAGTTTGTTCGACAGTCCGGAAGGCAGGGTTATCTCGAACATTCCGAAGAAAGAGAAAGCGAAGATCAGGAAGAGGATAAAGAAAATCAGGTTGGGAATCCAGTGCGTGCTGAGCACGTTGGCAAAGTCGGCGCTCTTGGTGATGGCCACGATACCGCCGATCAATGTATAAAGCAGGGTTATCGACAAGGTGAAGATGGCTCCCTTGATGATGCCCGCCTTACGGCTCGAACCGTTGTCGGTATCCATAAAGAAAGACACCGTCATGGGAATCATCGGGAACACGCAGGGGGTGAACACAGCGGCAAGACCTGCCAGAATGGCCAGAAGGAAAAAGCCCATCAGCGATTCCTTTTCGGCAGCGGGTTCAGCGGCGATTTCGGAAACCACGGCAGGTTCGGGTTCAATCGCAGAAGCCTGGACAACGGGCTGTTCTTCCACCACCGGTTCTTCCTTGGCAGTTTCGGCAACGGCTGCTCCGGTAGCCTTGACACCCTTTACCTTGAACTTGAGATCGACATCGTTGAAAGGAATGCATGTTTCATCGTTGCACACCTGATAGTCCACCGTGGCGGCGATTTCAAAATCCTTGTCGGTCTCGATGGTGATTACCTGGCGGAACTCGGCGTTCTTGGCAAAGAAACGGACCAGCGTTCCAAAAATCTCATCGGTTTCTTCAATGGGTTTGGGGCTTTCCGAAACCTTGCCCTTTACCTTGAAATCACCCGTGGTGGGAAAATGGAAAACGGTGGGTTGAGGGCCGCCTTCTTCCATGAACTGCGAATAGAGGTGGTATCCGCCGCCCACATTGGCTTTCATTACCAACTCGGCCTGATTGCCGTCGAGGTATTTTACCGAACACTTCCATTTAACGGGGTTGTCTTGCGAAAAACCGGCCCAGACAAAGGCCATCGACAGCCACGCTGCGAACAATAACTTTTTCATTTTATCGGGTTGTTTTTGAATTTTCACTCTGCTTATCCGTTACGGATGCCTACGCTTTTTCCAGCTTGTATTCGTAACTTTCCATAATCGGGTTGTGCAACAGATCCTGACAAGCCTTTTCCACGATGGCGGCGGCCTTCTTTTCGTCGGAGGCTTCCACTTCGAGGGTGATGTGCTTGCCGATGCGCACATTCCGCACATCCTTTACGCCCATGTTGTGCAAACGGGCTTCCACCGCCTTGCCCTGAGGGTCGAGCAATGCCTTTAAAGGCATTACGTTTACTTCTGCTTTGTATTTCATGCTATCTCCTTGTTTCTATTGTTTCGTGCCTCGATATAGAAATGCACCCACGAAAAGAACGGGTACAGGAACACAGTTACCGCCAAACCCAGAAAAACGAACAGGGAGAAAAGCAAGATGGCCGTAGCCACGAAAATAAAGACGGTCTGCTGTCCCTGCCATGAAAGGCTCTTTATCTTGAACGAGAACATACGGTAATGGCACACAAGCCAGAAAGACATCACCGCCACCAATGCCAGCAGATAACCGCCTTTGAGGAAGATTCCCTCATGGCAGGCGTGCAATACCAGCGAAGCCCAAAAAATGGCGTTGGCCGGCGTGGGCATCCCCTTGAAAGCAGGACTTTCTTCTTCTACATTGAACTTGGCCAGACGGTATGCCGAAGCCGCCGCCATGACAAAGGCCGCGCAAGCCCAATAATGCCCCCATTCGGGTTGCAGGTACAGCATCAGATAGGCCAAGACCGAAGGCGCCACGCCAAAACTCACCACATCCGAAAGCGAGTCCAGTTCCCGCCCTATAGGGCTTCGGGCGTTGAGCAGACGGGCCGCCATGCCGTCCAGAAAATCGAAGACCGCCGCCACGAAGATAAAACCGGCGGCTATGCGCAGGTGACCGCCGAAAGCGTATGCCACCGACATACAGCCGCACAACAGATTACAAAGCGTAAGGATATTAGGTATCTTCTTGGCAAACATAAGATGCGAAGATACGAATAAGTCGAGAGCAAAACAAAAGCTTGGTTTTATTCTGCCGAATTACAGCAACTGCCAAACCTGCCCTAAGGCTGTGGTATCGGCTTGTGCCACCCGTATTTATTTTACCGAAAACTTCTCCGTAAGGACGCCGCAGGATGTCTTTACGCGGGCAAGGTAGAGGCCGGAGGGCATCTGCGACACCTTGTGATCGAAAGTTTCCGTACCGTTCAAGGTGGCGGCGTACAGAACGCGTCCGTTCACATCCAGGATTTCCACATGCTGAAGATTGCAGCCCGTTGTGCGGAGCGTTATCGTTTCCTTGGCGGGATTGGGGGATAGAATTAACTCCGCTCGGGGTTGTTTTTCAACCGAAGTGACGCTTATTTTCCGGATGTTTTCGATATCTAGTTTAGAATATAACTGACCGACTATATCA
>CAYTCD010000096.1:2520-5655 GCA_964436335.1 uncultured Bacteroidaceae bacterium | reverse complement strand
GAACATTCAAGACAATGTTTTGGCTGCCGTGATGCGCCACCTGCAAGGGGCTTACGGTATCGATGCTCAGAATGGGATTGTAGATGAACAATATATCGTCCACCCAAAGTTCATCGCCCTCCACCACTTCGCGGAAATTATTGCCGGCCGTAAAACTCATCAGCAGATAGGCGGGATCATCCTGACTTTCGTAGGCGATGGGCAGACTGATGCGCTGCCAATCGGTATTCGTGATTTTGCAGGAGGCCGAACCGATTACCGTACCCACCGACGTTCCGTTGGGATTGCGATCTTCCAACTTGGCATTGTTATGCAGATACATCGTGAAGTCTGCCGGACGGCCTCCGTTAGCCCCCTTCTTGGTCCAAAAGACCACCGAGTCGGGACGACCCGTAAATTCCCAACGTTTGGAACCGTCACCGGTATTGGTATAGATGCAGGATTTTTCATTATTAGCATCTCCAACAAAATACAATGTACCCGTTGTCAGAGTTCCCATTTGAGCAGAAGCACTTCCAAACCAATGGGAAATATCCGTCCAAGTTGACTTGGTCACTTTAATTTTCACAGAATACACACCACTGCTTCCAGAACGAACGTCTGTCGTGGACCATACTGATTGGTTCTGTTTAAGACTGGAAGCGGCATTCCCCGCCTCAAAACACGAACTCGAATTCCAACCCCAAGGTTCGGGATTGTCCCATACCTCAAAATCGAAATTGGGGGCTTGCGGCGTATTATAGAGGGTTGTTTCTTGTGCTTGAACGGGTGCGGAGAAAAGGATTCCCGACACGCCAAGTATCAAAGACAAAAAAATCCTGAATGTTCTTTTCATGTAGCTTTGTTTTTGTTGACAGGGAAGTTGGCTGCAAACCAACGTTGATTCATCAACGACACAGCAAATTTAGAACGCTTCCACCAGCTGTTTTCCGCCTTAATCTACCGAACTTCATCGCAGTTTGGCGTCATATTTTGCAGAATACAATATAAGGCACTAAACAACAATGTTTTGTATAAAAACAAAACACCTTCTCTTACCTCTTTCTAAATTACCGAAATTTCATCGGAAAACCTGTTTATTCGGTTGGTTTTCACCGATGTTTTCGTTAAGGTATAAAAAAAGCCGCCGCCGGATATTCCGGCGGCGGCTTCAAGCGAAGCGTTTACGCTCCACCTTATGGGTTATCATTAACGTCTAACTGCTTTCAAGGTAGCCGAACCTTCTCTATTCGACAAGCGGATATAGTAAACGCCCGGAGAGAAACGCGACAAATCTACCGTATAAGCACCGGGGGTTGCCATGTTCTGCTGCATCATCCACTGGCCGGAAACCGAAATCACTTCCATTTTGCAAGCGGCCTTGATATTGAGATTGAATACACCGTTGGCAGAAGGATTGGGATAGAGCTTGGATGAAGCCAATACCGGATTTTCGTTGACGGAAGTGTTTTCGTAAACAAATTCCACATCATCCACCCACAGGGTGCGGCCCACCTGACCTTCTCATTTAAACAAATCTGCAAAATTATGGAACCCAGCACTGGCAACAAAAAGTACGGTTACAGAATCCGGTGTTTCTTCATTGAGATATGTAATCGGTAATTCAAACGGTGTCCATTCCGAAATGGTCTCCTTGACAATTTTTTCAACACGGGCTATTGTCTGACGTCTTCCAGCATCTTCGTTATACTTGTAAAGTTCCACAAAAATGCTCGCGCTATCGGATTCAACCGGAAAATATTTTATATATCCCTTAA
This sequence comes from uncultured Bacteroidaceae bacterium, assembly GCA_964436335.1. GTDB lineage: Bacteria > Bacteroidota > Bacteroidia > Bacteroidales > P3 > Pullibacteroides. Next base: position 3,898 of record CAYTCD010000096.1, on the reverse strand, counting down.
GCGCCTTAGGTCTGGACACAAACGGACGACCAAAAGTAGCGGTCTGTTTATCCGTCCATACGGTCATCGCCCCAATCACACCCGGCAAGAAAATATATTGGGCATCTTGACCGAAAACCATTTCATTGGAAACCATTTTTGCCGAAAAATCGCCTTCACCTCCAGAACGACCTGTTTCTTTGAATAAAGTTACAGGTCCGGAGAACTGGCTTGGCGGCAATGTCGCCAAAATATTCAAAGAAGACCAAAACGGATTTGCCAAATCATCGTAGGTACCAGCATCCCCATACAGTTTTCCTTGTTCCCATTGTTCAAACTTGCCATCAGGTAAAGCTTGATTCTGCGCCATCGACTTTCCCATCAAAAGGGAAAGCGCACCTAAAAATAAAATCGTCTTTTTCATCTTGATTAAAGTATTTTACATTTATAAATGCTATTAAAGTCTTGCCACATCCGTTCTGTTCCGCCGGAACCAGGTAACCGGATTTATATCTTGAAAACGATAAGTAATCTGCAAGGTATAGGTACGCGGCGCTTCGATATAGAGCGGTCGCAACGAATATTCGGCATTCAGCAGATTGTTGACCACAAAGGAGAACGTAAAACGGTTGACATCCACACTGGCGCGTAAATCCAACACCAACGATCCCCAATTGTGTTTTTTCATAAATTCATCGATGCCGTAAAAAGGCAAATCCATCTCCATATTGTCGAGCCAAGGAGCATAACCTTCCTTGTTTTTATCCATCTCGATAAAAACGCCATCCACGTTTTTCATCGCACTCATATACTGCACCCCCATCCCCACCGAAAAATACTTGAAGAATTTTATATCGAAATCGAATTTCGCCATGTGCTGGATACGGTACTTGAGGATATTGCCTTCTGTATTGGAAGACGAATTACTATACATGTACTTATTGGTGGAAGTTTCTTTGTAAATTTTGTCAGGCTCCCTGCAAACAGGCAACGAGTAGGTATAATTGGCCTGTAACTGCAACTGCAGGTTTTCCAAAATATCAAACTCCATACCGAAAGAGGCTTCCGCCCCTGTTATCGTGGCACGTCCGGTATTAAAAAACTCAAAACCGAAACGTTTACCGATAGGCACGGTTTCATCCAAATTCCAAGGCCCCATAAAGAACTCGATATAGTTCCAATAAATCTGATGGAAGGCCGCCACATCTATATAGCCCGTAACCACATCCGATTTGAGATATTGACGGATACCGAACTCCATATTGAGGCTTTTTTCGGATTTCAAGTCAGGATTGGGATAGAAACCGTACATCCCCACACGGGTCGTAATGAATTTCTCGCCGATCGTAGCCGCCCGGTAGCCCTGTCCTGCCGAAAGCCTGAAAATGGTTCCCGACTT
>CAYTCD010000096.1:0-2420 GCA_964436335.1 uncultured Bacteroidaceae bacterium | reverse complement strand
CGGGCATCCTGCCCTGTGATATTGATAACATTGTTGTTGGAAAACATATAGCGGTTATCCAACTCATGCACACCTCCTTTGGGCGATACATACTTGAGGTGGGGATCCACCAAAACCACCACATCCTTGAAATGGCTCAAGGTCGTTGACCATTTACCCGTACTTTTATCCATATGTCCGAAAGGCCGATACTTACCATCAAGAGCATTCGCCCAAAAGTTATACATTCGGTTATCGGAATACATAAAATTGGCATTGAGCGAAAATGTCCAACGGTCATTGATATGAAAACGATTCCCCATACTAGCACGGACTCTTTTTTCTGCGGGTTCCACTCGATCGCCCGGATTTTGTTCAGGACCGAGACGATAACCATCATCATATGCATAATCCGCATTGGCACTGAAATCCCACCATTTGGCCAACCGGCGGGAATGACTGAGAGATACCCCTGTCTTGATAGGACATCCCCGTGTCCATGAATAATCCTTTACTTTTTCATCCTTTTCTACCAAAGACCATTCACCTGTATTCCAATCCGTTTCTTTGTACCTAAGATGCTTAATCATTGATTCGCAATCTGGCTTTTCGTAAATGCCGGCATACAACTTGATAGAACTTATCGGAGAACTGGAGGCATATTTAGTATGTACGTTTATCGCGCCGTTGATAGCCGCCGAACCATACAGCACCGAAGCCGCCCCTTTAAGCACGTCTATCTGTTCCACATCGTCCATCGAAACCAAGTTCCAGGCCGGACGGCCGGCATCGGCACGCAACATCGGCATATCATCCAAGAGCAACATCACGCGGCTTCCCATGCCCGAACTGAAGCCACTGCCGCCACGCATCTGCGGCTCGTTATCCACAATGGCCAATCCCGCCACACCCTTGAGTGCCCTATCCAAAGTTGTCACATTGTTTTTGACTAAACTTTCAACCCCCACTACCTCCATCGTCTGTATGGAAGTCTTACCATCGCGTTTCAACCGCTCGCCGCGAATCTTCACCTCCTGCATTTCCTGCGCCCGCGTGTCGAGTCCCACATTCAGCACCTTCACTTCCTCCCCTTTGGAGAACTGCACCTTCACCTTCTTGTCCTGATAGCCGAGATAACGGAAATTGAGCTCAAATTCGGGGCGGTCCACAGCCAAGGTATAGTTGCCGTCTATATCGGCCACCGCTCCAAGACCCGACGCCCCCACCACCGCCACTTGGGCCTGGGGAAGGGTCATCTTGTCGCTCACATCATAGATTTGACCCTTTACCACATAGTATTTCTGCGCCTGCAACGAAGCAAGCGGAATTAAAATCACAGAAAGAAGAGTAATCAGTACGGTTTTTCTCATGCCGTCGGCTTTGGTTCTCGCATGTCTTGTCTGGCTAACAAAACGCACAAAACTATGCACTCGGCTCTCAAAAAATAAGAACGCTTTTGCTGAAAATTCAACAAAAATATGTTGATTATAACAGAAAAAGCTACGAATCAGCAATTTGCATACAAATCGCCAACCCGCAGCTTTTTGACCGAAATACTTGGGAAACTAATACGTGAACGTTCCGTATTCGGACTCTATCGTCAACATCTTCTTGCTACTGTTCTCGCAGTGGCCGATTATCTTGGCATCGAGATTGAAGTAGCGGGCAATCTTGATGATGTCGGAGGCGATGCTTTCCTTTACATACAGTTCCATGCGGTGCCCCATGTTGAACACTTGGAACATTTCCTGCCACGAAGTCTTGCTTTCGCCCTGAATCATCTTGAACACAACGGGGGTATCGAAGAGATGGTCCTTCACCACATGAAGATTGTTTACAAAGTTCATCACTTTTGTCTGACCGCCGCCCGTGCAGTGAATGATACCGTGTATGCTGGGACGGTAGTTGTCCAATACCGCCTTGACCACCGGTGCATAGGTGCGGGTGGGCGACAGCAACAACTGCCCCACGGTCAGATTTTCCACACCGCTGGGGTCGGTAAGGTCCTTGCTGCCGGAATACACCAATTCGGCAGGCATCTGTGCATCGAAAGTCTCGGGATATTTTTCGGCATATTCGTGTTTGAGCACATCGTGCCGCGCCGATGTGTGGCCGCTGCTTCCGATACCGCTGTGATAGCGGTCTTCGTAGGTGGCCTTGCCCGACGAAGCCACGCCTATAATCACATCGCCGTCCTGAATACGCTCGCACGAAATCACTTCGTTGCGTTTCATACGCGCACTCACCGTGGCATCTACCTCAATGGTGCGGATGATGTCGCCCATGTCGGAGGTCACTCCTCCCGCAAAAGTGATGTCGATGTGTTCGGCGGCCATATTCTCGCAGAATTCCTGCGTTCCCTCCACAATCGCCTTCAACACCTCGGCCGGAATGCGGTATTTGTTACTTCCGATAGACGAATTAACAATCATATTGGTGGT
>CAYTCD010000095.1:0-5744 GCA_964436335.1 uncultured Bacteroidaceae bacterium | reverse complement strand
TGATTGATCAGACCTTTGAGTTTCCGAAAGATGAATTCAAGGTGGTTGACGGTGAATTGTATTTTAACGATGTGCCGTTGATGGATATCATCAAGCAATATGGAACGCCGCTCAAAATCACCTATCTGCCCAAAATATCCTCGCAGATTCAATGGGCAAAGAGGCTCTTCAATGTGGCGATGGCCAAGGTGGATTATCAGGGCGACTATAACTATTGCTACTGCACCAAAAGTTCGCATTTTGAATTTGTGTTGGAGGAAGTGTTGAAGAACGATGTGCATATAGAAACCTCCTCGGCCTTCGACATCAACCTTGTTTTTGAACTGTTTGCGCAAGGTCTGTTGAACAAAGACCGTTACATTATCTGCAATGGCTTCAAGCGTCCTCAATATATAGAGAATATCGCCGAACTGGTGAACCAGGGCTTTTCCAAGACCACGCCCGTGTTGGACAACAAAGACGAGTTCGACTACTTGGACAAGTGCATCTCCAAGTCTTGTCAGCTGGGCATCCGCATCGCTTCCGAAGAAGAACCCCGTTTCGATTTCTACACCTCGCGCTTGGGCATCCGTTGCGACGAAATTGTGGATTTCTACAAGCAGAAAATCGCCAAAAACAAGAAATTCAGCCTGAAGATGCTGCATTTCTTCATCAATACAGGCATCAAGGACAACTCCTATTATTGGAATGAACTGGCGCGGAGCGTGAACCTCTATTGCGAGTTGAAGAAGATTTGCCCGTCGCTCCATGCCATCAATATCGGCGGGGGATTCCCCATCAAGAACCGTTTGGATTTCGACTACGATTTCGAATACATGGCCGAAGAAATTGTGGCGCAGATTAAGAATATCTGCGGGCAACAAGGTGTGCCCGATCCCGATATATTCACCGAATTCGGGTCGTTTACCGTGGGCGAAAGCGGCGCGGCGCTCTATTCTGTGGTGAACGAAAAGAAGCAGAACGACCGCGAAAGCTGGTATATGATAGACAGTTCCTTCATCACCACCTTGCCCGATACGTGGGGTATCAACCAGCGTTACATCCTCCTGCCCATCAACAAATGGGACAACGAATATCAACGGGTGTTCCTCGGCGGCCTCACCTGCGACAGCCAGGACTACTACAATACCGAGGCGCATTCCAACGCCGTGTTCATGCCCAAGCTTACCGACGGCGAGCCCATGTATATAGGTTTCTTTCACACGGGCGCCTACCAGGAGTCGTTGGGCGGCTACGGCGGCATTCAGCACTGCCTGATTCCCGCTCCCAAGCACATCATCATCGACAAGGACGCCGACGGCGGATACACCACCAAACTCTTCGCCAAGGAACAGAGCTACAAGTCGATGCTCAAGATATTGGGGTACTAAAGTTTGCCGGTTTGAGGGATAAACCGTATTTTTGTTTCCTAAAAGTGTGTAACTACACAAAAAAAAGAAATACAAAATAGGTTTATGTCTGAAATACAGAGAGATATTCATTTGAATAAAATCATTGCCAGTAAGCATAATGGCATGATTAAGGTGATAACCGGACTTCGGAGGTCGGGGAAATCCTATTTGTTGTTCAAGCTGTTCTATAAGCATCTGTTGGAAGATGGGGTTCGGGAAGACCATATTTTGACCATAGATTTGGAAGACCGTTTGAATAAATCGTTGCGCGATCCGGATGCGTTGTTGCACCATATCCGCAACTTGATGAAAGACAAGGAACGATATTATATCCTGTTGGATGAAGTTCAGTTGGTGGCGGAGTTTGAAGATGTGTTGAACAGCTTTCTGAAGGTTGATAATGCGGATGTCTATGTGACTGGCAGTAACGCCAAGTTCTTGTCTAAGGATATCATTACGGAGTTTCGCGGTCGGGGTGATGAAATACGGATACGTCCTTTATCGTTCAAGGAATTTTGTTCGGTTCGAGAGGGAATGCAAGAGCAGTTGCTGTTGGAATACATGACCTACGGCGGTATGCCGCAGGTGGTATTGACCGATAACGCTGTTAAGAAAGTCGATTACTTGAAAGGCTTGTTCGTTCACACCTACCTGAAAGATATCAAGGAGCGTTATGACATACGGGAAGATGACGATTTGGAGGAACTGATCAGTTTGTTGGCTTCCAATATAGGCGGTCTGACCAATCCAATCAAGTTGGAAAATGCTTTTAAGTCGGTTAAGCATAGAGAATTGTCGGCGCATACCATAAAAACCTATTTGGATTTATTGCAGGATGCTTTTTTGATAGAGAAATCCGTCCGCTACGACATCAAGGGGAAAAAGTATATCGACACGCCGTCCAAATATTATTTTGAAGACCTGGGCTTGCGCAATGCACGGATAGGGTTCCGTCAGACGGAGTTTACGCATCTGTTGGAGAATATGATATACAATGAATTGCGTTTGCGTGGATTTTCGGTGGATGTGGGGCAGGTGGTTGTGGAGACGCAGGTCGATGGCAAGCGCAAGCGGACGGCTTTGGAAGTTGATTTTGTCTGCAACCAAGGGTACAGGCGGTATTATATTCAGTCAGCCTATGCCTTGCCTTCATCGGATAAGATGGAGCAGGAGTTCAAATCCCTCAAGAAAATCAATGATGGTTTCCGCAAGTTCGTGATTGTGGGAACGCCTACACCGACCTATCAGAACGACGACGGCATCATGATTATGAATGTCTATGACTTTCTGATGAACGACGACAGTCTGCTGGGGTAAAATATAAAGAAAAGATATGCAACATCGATACAACTGATTATTGATAAGGATTCCCATAGGAAAAGGACGGTTATTTGAGGGATTTCCTGATGTGAGTTATAAAAAGTGTTGACGGCATATTCAAGAGAAGAGGTTATTCGTCTTGCAGTGTTACTGCCAAGAAACAGATCCACAAGGCGATGTTGAAGACCTTGGGCTATTAGGATTGGCCGGTTAAAGCCTAAGAAACCTCAATAATTTTATGTAATTTTGTACTTGCACTTCACAAATTACATAAAACATTATGGAGCGTAAGTATATTCAGAGGGAGATGGCTGGCGCGATAGAAGAGGCTGCGCGCTATTTCCCTGTTATCACAGTTACGGGACCGCGACAGTCCGGCAAGACCACATTGATTCGGCATCTGTTTTCGCATTTGCCCTACTATTCGTTGGAAAATCTCGAGGTGCGAAGTTTTGCCGAGAAAGACCCTGTTGCATTTCTGACGCAGCATAAGAACGGAATGATACTTGACGAGGTGCATAACGTTCCCGATTTGTTGTCTTACATACAAGGGATTGTGGATGACGAACCCGATAGGCGGTTCATACTGTCAGGTAGTTCACAGTTCGCTATCTTGAAAAAGGTGACGCAGTCGTTGGCAGGTCGTACGGCGATTTTTGAACTGATACCCATGTCCTATGCCGAAATACGTGAGGATGCTGAAAGCAAGTCTTTGGATGAATTGTTGTTCGACGGCTTCTATCCTGCAATATGGAGCGGACGGAACCGGGCGGATTTGCTTTATCCAGCCTATCTGCGCACGTACCTTGATAAAGATGTGCGGGATTTGTTGCAGATAAAAGATATGATGCAGTTCCATACTTTTCTGAAACTTTGTGCCGGTCGTATCGGTTCCATTTTCAATGTCTCAGAATTGGCCAATGAGGTCGGTGTCAGTTCACGCACGATAACGGCTTGGTTGTCGGTGTTGCAGGCTTCGTACATTGTGAACCTGTTGCCTCCCTATTTCGCAAACACGCGCAAGAGGTTGACTAAATCTCCTAAACTCTATTTTACCGATACGGGTTTGGCTTGTCATTTATTAGGTATAGAGTCGGCGTCGCAACTCGCACGTGATAAAATGCGGGGCGCGCTGTTCGAAAACTTTATTGTAATGGAAGCCTTGAAATACCGTTATAATCACGGCAAGGATAGTAATCTCTATTTTTATCGGGATTCGAATCAGAATGAAATAGACTTGTTGTTGCAAAAGGGCACGGGGCTCTATGGGGTGGAGATTAAGTCGTCAATGACTTATCATACGGATTTTGAAAAGTCGTTGAGAAAAATGGACCAGTGGGTGAAAGAGCCGGTGGTGGGTCGTGCAGTAGTCTATGCCGGTTCGCTCGAAAATAGCGAAAGTGCGATACAGTTGTTGAATTACGCTAATTTCGGGAAGGTGTTGCGGTAGATACTTTTGTAAACGGCATCTCATCCAACCAGATTTATCCGTAAGTATCGTAAACTTTATTTTAAGCGCTAAAATACGCTATAAAATAAATTATGCTTTACTATATTCGAGTTGTTTCGAAAACAAGATTGGCTTATTCCGATGCAAATCGCGGGACAACCTGCAATCAAGCTTGCAGTTGTCTTTGCAGTTGATTTTTTGTACATTTGTTCCGCATATTCGAGATAGTGCAGACCGGGTGCGAACCCATGTTTGCACTATCTCCGTTTTAACGTTGCATAACCTACAGCGATGAATAAAGACTATTACGTAGTGATTATGGCCGGCGGCGTGGGAACGCGCTTTTGGCCCATGAGCACGAGCGCATGCCCCAAACAGTTCATAGACATCGTGGGCACGGGGCAGACGATGCTTCAGCAGACCTATGCCCGTTTCAGGAATTTCTGTCCGCCCGAAAACATCTTTGTGGTGACGGGCAAGGCATACCGCGAGCTGGTGTTGCAGCAGCTTCCCGAAATGCTGCCGAGCCGGGTGCTTTGCGAGCCGCACCGCAAGAATACCGCCCCCTGCATCGCCTACGCCAACTACAAGATAAACGCCATCAATCCCGACGCCACGATAGTGGTGGCTCCCGCCGACCATGTGGTGCTCAAGGAAGACGTTTTCAGCCAAGCCATCCAGACGGCGGCCTTAGCGGCATCCCGCCACGATTGCCTCATCACTTTGGGCATCAAGCCCTCGTATCCCAATACGGGCTACGGCTACATACAGTTCGGCAGCGAATCGATAGAGGGTTGCGAGGATATCAAGAAGGTAAAGCTCTTTACCGAAAAACCCGAATTGGAAATGGCGCGTACTTTTGTGGAAAGCGGTGAATTCCTGTGGAATGCCGGTCTTTTCATTTGGTCGCTCAAGAGTTCGATGAAGGCTTTCAAGGAATACCTGCCCGAAGTGGACGAGCTCTTTGCCAGCGGCATCACCAAATACGACACGCCCGAAGAAGCCGAATATATCGAAAAGGTGTATCTGGTCTGCAAAAGCATTTCCATCGACTACGGCGTGATGGAAAAGGCCCGCAACGTGTATGTGCTGGGCTGCGATTTCGGCTGGAGCGATGTGGGTACCTGGGATTCGCTTTATGGCCTGCGCCCCAAAGACAAGTACATGAACGCCATCGAGGGCAAGAATGTGCTTACCTACGATACCAAGGGCTGCATTGTGAACGTGCCCAAAGACAAGTTGGTGGTATTGCAGGGGCTGGAAGACTGCATCGTGGTGGAAAACAACAACAGCCTGTTGATTTGCCGCCGCAGCGAAGAACAGATGTTGCGGCAGATTGTGGCCGACATCGCTTCCAAAAAAGGAGAGAAATACATTTAAAAACAGACATACTTAAATACAATGAAAAGAACGATTTTATCGCTGTGCGCGGCTTTCTGCGTGCTGATGCCTTTCAAGGCGGTTGCCGATGAGGGAATGTGGCTTCCGTTTCTGGTTCAGAAACTGAACATCGAACAGATGCACAAGTTGGGATTGAAACTCTCGGCGCAAGACATCTACGACATCAATAACTCCTCGCTCAA
>CAYTCD010000094.1:0-6039 GCA_964436335.1 uncultured Bacteroidaceae bacterium | reverse complement strand
ATTTCCCATTTGACATGTTTTCCCGAATCTACGCCGAAAGCACCCCTTCTGGCTAAAAAATCATCGTTGACAATTGTATTTCTTCCATTCAGAGGTGCAAGATAAACAGAAAGCAATTTGGCTAACTTATATTCCATCCCCACCGAAAGGTTGAGGTAGGCGGGAGAAAGAAATGCGGAGATGTATTCTTTGTCGCCTATATTGGCGTAACCTCGGTCGTATTGGGTCTGAAATTCAGCGAATACTGTATAATAAAAGCGTCCGCCGGGAATGGCGTAACCGTAGCGGGTTGAAACGAGGAGGTTATCGACGGTTTTATTCAGTCCGTCTGTTTTCCGATAAATAAGTCCGTATTCGGTGTGGAGTTTGGTTTCCCACTTATGTCCGCCTCTCCGATAGGCGATGTTCATTTTGAAACGACCGTTTCCCGATACGGAACTTTCACCTCCGGCAGCCCAATTGACTAGAGCCAATTGGGCCATATTGATGCCCGTGGTGATATCGAAGGTCCATCGTCTAACGGAATCCTTGGGATTGATAAGCGGTTTGCGGGCGGGTTTGATGATATTTGTTGCCTGAACCATATCGGTTTTGAGAACAGGCCGGATTTCTTTTAGCCGGATATATTTCCCGCGCCGTTTGCGGAGCAGTGATGTGTCGCGGATATGACGCAGGCTCAACATGTTTTGCACTTGGCTAAAGGGTTCGTAGGGATTGACACCCCATCGGGAGCCGTAAATCTGATTGCGAAACACCTGTTCTAACTGCGGTTTGTAGAGGTTCTTGAGACCGAAACGGTCAAGTTTCCAGATCGTGCCGTAGTAATCCGAAAGGTTGAGGCCGGAAAGGGGTTGTCGGTAAAGCACATACCGCAGATATCGTTCGGGTAGGGTGTCTATGAACTTATGCGCCAATGTGCTGTCAAGAAGATTCACCGGAACGGCTTCAGGATAAAGCCAGAAGTTTGCGGGCATACGGAATTGCTTGTAAATGGATGGTACCTGTTCTGCCTCGAGTTTTCCAAAACCCAGGCAAAAACATAGGCATAGTCCCCAAAACCGTGTTTGCATGCGCATAAACTACCTTTCCAATAAAGCCAATCCGGCATCTAACCAAAGATTGATATCCACGGGATAGTCATAAACGGGGTCGTATTCCGTTGAACGTTTGTGTCCGAGGCGTACGATAACGGCGTTCAAGTCGGGAATCACCAGAATATATTGCCCCAGGATGCCACGGAAATATTTTACATCGTATCCCTTGTAGTTGAGCATCCAGAACTGGTAGCCATACATGGTGCAGGCACTTTCCGTGCCATCCGGCAGACGGGCTGTGAGATAGCGGGCGGGTGTAACGGCTTGGGCCACATAGGCCGAATCTACCACCGATACCCGTGTGGCGGTTTTTTTATCCAGCCAATAACCGTTTTGCAACACAAGCTGACCCAATCGTGCAAAGTCGCGTGCGTTGCTGTTAAAGCAGCAATAGGCTTTTTCCATACCGTCTTTCCGGTCAAGGCTCCAAAGGGCGTCTTCTTCGGCTTGGATCGGAGTCCAGATTTTTTCGGAAGCATAGTCGGCGATATTTCTGCCGGTGGCTTTTTTGAGCAGGAAAGCCAAAATCTGTGTAACGCCGCTTTGGTAGTTGAAGTATTTGCCCGGCGTTTCGATTAAGGTTTCGCGTTTGGCAAGACTCCAAAGGTCTTTGCCGTAATAGGCTTCGGTGGTAGTTGAAAAAAGCGAGGTGGAACTTTCATCCCATTTCACACCGGCACTCATGGTAAGCAGATGACGGATCAGCAACGGCTGCCCGTCAAAAGAACCCCATTCGGGAAGAAAGTCGCTTACCGGTTGTTCCACGCTTTGGATATAACCGTCGGCAATGGCGCAGCCCACCAAAAGGGAAACGATGCTCTTGGCCATCGAGAAAGAATTGCTGTGCGAAGCCGCTCCGTAGTTTTCCCAATATTGTTCGGCATGTATCTTTCCGTCTTTGAGTACCAAAAAGGCAACGGTGCCGTATGAGGCAAAATCTTTTTCAAAACATGCGTCGATCTTTCGGTTGGCAGCACCGGCTGTGTAACTTGGCGGACAGGGATCGCCCGCTTTCACCACGCGGTTTTCGAAGATAGGATATTGGTCTATCTTGGGATAGGTGTGGAGAAGGGCGCGGTGCACGTAATAGTTGCCTGGCCAAAGCAAAAAAACAGCCATGCCCGCTACGAGTACGGTTAAGACAAGGATTATGGTTTTCTTCGCTTTCATGGTTTATTGATCCTGATTGTCGTTTTCGGATGCGGAGGAAAAACGGTTTATCTCTGCCTGCAGGGCGGCTTCGGCTTCCGAAACGAGGTCGGCGGAGTTTTCGTTCTGCCGGTTGTTCTTTTTGGATAGGTCATAGCCGAACCGTTGTAGCATCTTGTCATCGTTCCGCCAGTTCTTAAGTACCTTTACCCGTAGATCAAGAAAGATTTTCTTTCCCAAAAAACGTTCGAATTCCTTGCGGGCATCGGTTCCCACCCGTTTCAAGGCCATGCCGCCTTTTCCGATGAGGATACCCTTCTGGCTTTCTTTCTCTACATAAATCACGGCTTCGATACGGTCTAGATTGGTCATCTCCTTGTAAGAGGCTATCTCCACTTGTACCGAGTATGGAATTTCCTGTTGATACTGCAATAAGATGTGTTTACGCACAGTTTCGGCAGCAAAGAAACGCAGGTTGCGGTCTGAAAGTTCATCTTTGGGATAATAGGGTGGATTTTCCGGCAAATGTTGCAGGATGGCATCGAGAACCTTTCGGATTTGGAATTTATGCAGGGCTGAAACAGGAATTACTTCGGCAGTGGGAATCTTCTCCTGCCAGTAGTCTATCTTCTGCATTGCGATTTCCTGGGTAACCGTATCGATTTTGTTTATCAACAGCAGAATAGGCAAATGGGTTTGCTGGATCCGCGCGATTATTTCCGGGTTTTTGAAATCCTCGCCCACATCGGTAATCAGGATGAACATATCGGCATCGTCCAGGCTGTTTTCGATACTTTTGAGCATGCTCTCCTGCAATCTGTAATGTGGGTTAAGGATACCCGGGGTGTCGGAAAAAACAATTTGGTAGTCTTCCCCGTTGAGGATTCCCAACACCTTTTCCCGTGTGGTCTGCGCCTTGGGCGAAGTGATGGAAAGTTCTTCTTCCAGAAGGGCGTTCATCAGTGTGGATTTTCCCGCGTTGGGGTTGCCGATTATGCTGACAAAACCGGCTCTGTGCATTGTCATGGGATCGTTGTCGTTTAATGAAAGGAAGACAAAGATAAGTGTTTCTTTGACTACTTTTTGAAACGAATCCTAGGATTTTTTTATCTTTGAGAACGTCAATGCCATTGCGAGAGATGATAATCCGTGTTTTTCGACTAATGTTTGATCTGGCCCGATGTGCTTTTCACGTTCGGCCTGTGGTAAGCGTGGTGCTGATAGTTTGCCTGTTGTATCCATTGCAGGCTGAAAATTCCCGCCGTCGGACCTTTCTGGAGCATATCAGGATGTTGGAAACCTATGTCGATACCGCGGGTGCGATACGCAGTGATTCGGTTTACGGGCAGGAAAGCCTGATGTCGGATTCTATACTGTTCCGGCGGGCGGACAAGATAGGAAAAGATGCATTGACAAAAGGCCGGCATGTGTCGGCTATTGCGATGTTTGAGGATGCTTTGGCTTATTTTGGCGATACACCCGGTATGGAAGGCCGTGGTTTCAGGATCTCGATACGGGTGGTGTTGGGTGCCGCTTATGCCGATATGGGCTTGTGGGCCAAGGCGATGGAATTGTACATGGCGGCGCTTGACGAGTGTGGTACGGAATTTGACAACCGCAAGGCGGCTGCTTGTAACAATATGGGCAATATCTACTTCAAGCAGGGTTATTATGAGAAAGCGAAATATTGGTATGATTCGGCCATAACGGTCAATATGCGGTTGGAGAACAAACAGGAACTGGTCAACAATTACAATAACCTCTCCGGGTTATACTACATGCAGTCCGACTATTTCCGGACCCTTACGGCTCTTTCTCAGGCTTTGGGGTATGTCAACTACGAAAAGGATCCGGATCTGTATTACCTGATCTGGACGAATATGGCGACAGTTTACAACCGTCAGGGACGCAAGGCGGTGGCAGAAGAGATGGCCCGTTCGGTAATTGATTTTTGGGAACGGAACGATAGGCGTTTCGATCTTATTTCCGTGTATCTGTTGATGGCTGATATAAAAAGGACAACTTCGCCGGATACGTCTTATCGTTATTTGATGCGTGCACTGGATATTTCCCGTTCTCTTTCCAACAAGGAGGCGGAGATAAGGGTGTTGAAGAATCTGTATGAATGGTATCACGATAAAGCGCTTTACAAGGAGGCTTGTCAGGTACTGGAACGGACGGAATTATTGCAGGATTCCTTGGTGGCGGCAGACAATCGTTTGCGCATGGAAAACCTGGAGGCTGCCTATGAGGCGGAGCGTCAGCGGCAAGTAAAAGATATTCAGCAGAAAGAAAGAGACATAGAGTATTTGCAGATGCGTCATAGACAAATGTACCTTATAATGGCGATCGGCGGTATGGTAGTGGTGTTGATTGTGGTGGTTCTATTGTATGTGTATCAAAGGCGGCTACGGAAAAGGGATAGCTTGCTTTCAAAGCAGCAAGCCGAGTTACATGATAAAGAAAATGAGATAAATAATCGTAGAAAACAGGAATTGCAGGAGTCGTTGGAACTACGGAACAGGGAGCTTACATCGAAAGTGCTGCATATTGTAAAAAACAACGAGTATATTCTCGACATCAATCGCGAATTGCAGCAATTGCTATTGGAAATCAATCCAAAAGACAAAGCAAAGAAAGAACATATCCAACGTATGTTGCTTAAACTTCGCAACCAAGGCAACGAAGGTACCTATGCAGAGTTCAGATATTATTTCGAACAAGTGTATCAATCTTTTTATGAAGGTCTGCAAAAATCGTATCCGGAATTGACATACAGAGATTTACGATTGTGTTCTTTCTTGCGTCTCGGGCTTTCGTCCAAAGAAATAGCTGCCATCACTTTCAAGGAAGTGCGCAGTGTAGAAAGTGCACGTAACAGGTTGCGTAAAAAAATGGGTTTGGGTCCGGAAGTGAATCTGATAGAGTTTTTTTCCCGTTTCTAGTTTTTTTCTTGAATGTTTTTTTGTTCTTTTCACTACGTTTTTATGTAGTTCGATATTTTGTACTTTCTTTTTTATAGCAGTTTAAGATATTGATTTGTTTTCGTTTTATAAAAATGCCGTAGTGAGATTCCGCTACGATATAAAAATGCTGTAGTCAAATAGTGTTGCAGGTGGCATGAGTTCTCTTTCAAATTTTTATTATTGCAAGAAGATGGATTTCTTGAGATAATGATATGAAAGAGGTAAAACGATTTTCATTTTCTGTTGTTGCCTGCATGATTGGATTGCTGGGCTTGTCTTCTCCAACGGCTTGCGCCCATGCGGACAAAAAAACGGGCAGTGTTGAAACACATCCCGTGTTACGTAATGTACTTCTGGAAGAATTTACAGCCATTCATTGCAGTTATTGTCCACAGGCACATGCCATTGCTCAAAACCTACACCACGTTTTGGGCAACCGATTGCAGGTAATGGCAGTGCATGTGAGCGATCTTGCCACACCCGGCGGCAATGAACAGGATTTTCGTACGGATTTCGGTCCACTATGGTTCGCCGCCCATGGCAGCAGTGCCATGCCGTCAGGAGACCTGAACAGGCATCGTTTTGAAGAACTGGCCTCGCGTGATTCGGCCTATTCCATTTCCCGTGCCTATTGGTACGAAGCTGCAAGGTCTTTGCTCAACGACACGGCTGAGGTGAATCTCTATGTGGAAGCCGTTTTGGATACGCTCAGACGGAAAATAGAGGTGCGGGTGGAATATTTTTATCCTGCCGGTATCAAAGACGAGTTTTCACTACTTACGGTAGTGCTTGCCGAAAACTATGTGCTTGGAACGCAGACAGGCTATACG
>CAYTCD010000093.1:0-6157 GCA_964436335.1 uncultured Bacteroidaceae bacterium | reverse complement strand
GAAAAGACCAAGGATGGTTTCAGCGCTTATACCACCACTTTGTTATATAAGTTGAAATGGAACGAAGAAGAAGCCGAAAAGTTCTTTGCTTGTTTTGACGGTCAGATGCTCGTTATGCAGAAGTTCAACGCCACTCCGTTTGAGTTGGAATACATGGGGGTAAATAAATGTTCTACCGTTGTGTTGGCCAACAAAGATAATCTGGATGCTAAGTCTATGGTGGAAAAGACCATGCATAAGAATATCCACAAACAACTTGTCCTGTTGCAGAACAATTATGAAGAGTTCAAGCCGATGATGCCGATTATGGATGTTGTTGTCAAGGTTATGCTTGTCGATATGGGCACAAAGGAATCCATTACGGAGAAAGATGTTTTTGACGTATATGAACCTTACGTAAACGAAAAAGGCATTCTGAAGTACAAAAAAGTAGGCGTTACCAAACCCATCAAAGGCGGAATTTGGGACAACGAAGACATAGACAACGCCCTGAATGCGGATAATAACGAAAACGCTTTGCAGGGAACACAATTCAAGGCGGTAAAGAATGCCAATAACGGTATGCGTGTAAAGAAACAAAAAGCGAAAAAATACATTGATATTATGAATAATCAGGGTAGTCCGGGGTACAACTGGTTCTGCCTTGATTTTTTAAGCGCAAGAGATATGAAAAGATATATCATTTTTTTATTGCTACTCTGCTTTCCCATACAAGTGCTTCATGCTAAGAAGAAAGTGGATAGGGAAACTTTTGCATGGCGGTACGAAGTGGAAGATATAGGCAAGACCGGCAAACAGGGAACGGCGGTGTTCAAAGTATGGACATATGCCAAAAAGAAAGATGCCGCGCTGATGCAAGCTTCTAAAAATGCTGTGCATGCGGTGGTGTTCAAGGGCTACGGAATACAGAAACCCTTGGCTTCGGACGGTACGGTTTATGAAAAGCACCGCGCTTTTTTCAATGATTTTTTTCAAACGGGAGGTGACTTTCAGCAGTTCGTTTCGTAGGTCAACAACGGCGCGTTGGAAGCCGGCGATGTCATTAAGTTGAAAAAAGAGTATAAAGTTGGTGTGAAAGTTTCGGTGCGTAAAGATGAACTCCGGAAATATCTTGAAAAATCAGGCGTCATCAAAGCCATGAACAGTATGTTTTAATTTTTAAAAATTTGAAATCATGAAAAAATGGATATGGATATTGCCGGTTTTGGGCTCCCTGTTCGTGGCAAGGGTGTCGGGGCAGGCCGTGCAGCCGTCGTTGATGGTTTTCCCCAGCAACAACTGGTGTCACAAGAACGGGTTTGAGGTTGAGGTAACGAAAGCCAACGGTAAGGTGGAGAAGACCTACGATTACGAAAAGGCCTTTGTAGAAAAGAATGAACTTGGACAAGCCGTGCATAAGATTGGGGAAATGATGAAAGAGCGCGGTTTCGATTTGCTGGATCTGCAATCGCAATTGGCCAGCCAGCGTTTGGAAAATGCGTTGGATAATGCGGGCGATGAAGATTTGGCTTCATCGGCATACGATATGATTCTGCAGTCTGCCGGACCGGATATCGCCATGCATCTGAATTGGTGGGTGGAGGAGCAAGGCCCGCGCAAAACCTTGTATTTTGACCTGACGGCTTTCGATGCCTATACGAACAAACAGATTGCTTCGGCCAGCGGTAGCAGCGCACCGCAAAGCGGTATTCCCGATATGGTGATGTTGGAAACGGCGGTGTTGAAGTATATAGACTTGTTTAACTCCCAGTTGATGGCGCATTTTACGGATATGCAGGAAAAAGGCCGGGAAATAAGTGTTCGCTTCAATTGTATTTCGGGTTGGGAAGACGGACTTGAAACCGAAATTGAAGGAAAGGAATTGACCGAAATACTGGAAAGCTGGATGCATGAGAACTGTGTGCAGGGACGTAACCATCAGAAAGCGGCTACGGAAAGCATGATGTATTACGATGCTGCCCGTATTCCTTTGTTTGACGAAAATGGGCGCCCTTATCAGGCCAAGCAGTGGCTGAACGAATTGCGTAAAATCCTAAGGAAAAAAGGCGTGCCCTGTAAGGTAAAGATGAGAGGACTTGGACAAGCGCAGTTAATGATAGGAGAATAGTGCTATGAAACGGATTTTTCTTTTGTGTTTGTTGGGGTTGTGTACTTCTTTCGCCTATTCACAGAATGAAGCTGCGGTGGCGGATGATGCGGCGCGAATCTCCCTGACTCCGTATCTTGCTGAAAACTTGAATTTCAATGCCGAGGTGAACCGTCAGTTGATGAATAAAATCAACCGCTTGCTGACCGACAACGGTTTGGCGGGCATAAAGAACGGGCGTTTTATCCTCACGGCGAATGTCGATGTGCTTTCGGAAGATATCGTAACCACTACGGCCACGTTCTATCAATATGAACTTCAGGTTAATTTCTATGTCGGAGACGGTATCGAGGGCAATTTGTTCGCATCGGCCTCCCAAAAAATAAAGGGTTTGGGAGAGACCAAAGCCGATGCCTATATCAAGGCCCTGAAAAACATCAAGCCGGGAAATACGGCATTCAAAACCATGATAGAACAGGGTAAGCAACGTATTCTGGAGTATTATAACGCTAAATGCGATTTTATCATCAAGGAAGCCAAGTCCTATGCTGCGCGGCAGGAATACGACGAGGCAATCTTCAGGTTTATGTCTGTGCCGGAAGTCTGCGCAGATTGCTATGCCAAGTGCATGGAAGAGGCTCAAACTTTATTTCAGGCGAAAATCGACAAAGAAGTGGAAGCCCTGTATGCACGGGCGGCCGCTTTATGGTCCAGTTCTCAGAATGCGGAAGGCGGCATGCAGGCCGGTTTGATATTGGCTGAAATAAACCCCTCCTCCCGTGTGTATGAAAAGGGGGCTGCCTTGCTTTCCGCCATATCGGAACGGGTCAGGGAATTGGATGAGCGGGAATACAATAGGCTAAAGGAACTGGAAGATCGGGAATGGAATTTGAAGGTGAAAGAACAGCGTGACGCGGTGGAGTTACAGAAGGCAAATATCCAGGCCATGCGCGATATCGGGGTGGCTTATGGAAACAATCAGCAACCGGTTACATACAATATTAAATGGTGGTAAGCCTAGGTGAGTGAACCTCCTGTAGAAGCCGTATGGATAGAAATGCCGTACGGCTTCTTTTTTCGTATTTCCGCCAATTTTTCACTAAGAGGAGCGCAGTTTGGCAGATGGATAAATGTGGGTCTGCAAAAATGGCAGAGGTGCGGGATTGGCACGCTTTGTGCCGTAGTTCCACACCGCGTTCCCCAAGCGGGCGCAAGACCAAAGAGTAAAAACAACTAAAATAGAAACAGTCATGTCGAAACTTAAAATCAAACCTTTAGCCGATCGTGTATTGGTTGAACCCATGGAAGCCGAACAGAAAACCGCTGCCGGTATCATTATTCCCGATACCGCCAAGGAAAAACCCCAGCAAGGCGTGGTGGTTGCCGTAGGCCCCGGCAAGAAAGACGAACCGATGAGCGTCAAGGCAGGCGACAAAATCCTGTACGGCAAGTACTCCGGTTCCGAAATCAACATCGACGGAACCAACTATCTCATCATGCGCGAAAGCGATATTTTCGCCATTCTTTAATTCACTGATTGTTTAAAAATTTAAAAGAAACATATATCATGGCAGCAAAAGAAATCCTTTTCGACCAGGAAGCTAAGAACCGTCTTAAGAAAGGCGTTGACGCCTTGTGCGATGCCGTAAAGGTAACCTTGGGACCCAAGGGCCGCAACGTTATCATCGACCGTAAATTCGGCGCTCCCCACGTTACCAAGGACGGTGTGAGCGTGGCCAAGGAAATAGAATTGAAAGACACCGTAGAAAACATGGGTGCCCAGATGGTGAAGGAAGTGGCTTCCAAAACCAACGATCTGGCCGGTGACGGTACCACGACCGCTACCATCTTGGCTCAGGCGATTGTACGCACGGGCTTGAAGAACGTTACCGCCGGCGCCAACCCGATGGACCTCAAGCGCGGTATCGACAAGGCCGTGGCCGAAGTAGTGGCTCAAATCAAGAAGATGAGCCGCAAGGTGGGCGACAGCGTTGAAAAAATCGAACAGGTGGCCACCATCTCCGCCAACAACGACAACAATATCGGTAAGCTGATTGACGAAGCGATGAAGCAGGTCAAGAAAGAAGTCGTGATCACGATCGAAGAAGCCAAAGGCACCGAAACCAATGTCAAGGTGGTGGAAGGCATGCAGTTTGACCGTGGTTACATCTCTCCCTATTTTGTTACCGATACCGAAAAGATGGAAGCGGTGATGGAAAATCCTTTCGTGTTGCTCTACGACAAGAAGATTTCGGTAATGAAAGATTTCCTGCCCGTGCTCGAAAAGACGGTGCAGACCGGTCGGCCTTTGGTGGTGATTGCCGAAGACATCGACGGCGAAGCTTTGGCTACCTTGGTGGTGAACCGTCTGCGCGGATCGCTCAAGATTGCCGCTGTCAAGGCTCCCGGATTCGGCGACCGCCGCAAGGAAATGATGGAAGACATCGCCACCTTGACCGGCGGTACGGTGATCTCCGAAGAAAAAGGCCTCAAGCTGGAAGATATCGACCTCACTTTCTTGGGTCAGGCCGAAAAAATCACGATTGACAAGGAAAACACCACGATTGTGAACGGCAAGGGCAAGAAAGCCGATATCCAGGATCGCGTCAACATGATCAAGGCGCAGATCGAAAAGACCACCTCCGACTACGACCGCGAAAAACTGCAGGAACGTCTGGCCAAGTTGGCCGGCGGGGTAGCGGTGATTTATGTGGGTGCCGCTTCGGAAGTGGAAATGAAGGAAAAGAAAGACCGCTTCGACGATGCTTTGCACGCCACGCGTGCTGCCGTTGAAGAAGGTATCGTGCCCGGCGGCGGTGTGGCCTACTTGCGCTGCATGGCGGCTCTGGACAAGATGAAAGTGGAAAACGACGACGAAAAGGTAGGGGTGGAAATTATCCGCCGCGCTCTCGAAGAACCGCTTCGTCAGATTGTTACCAACGCCGGTCTGGACGGCTCGGTAATCGTTGACAAGGTAAAGGCCGGCAAAGACGACTACGGTTTCAATGCCCGCACCGAAACCTACGAACACCTTTTGGCTACGGGCGTTATCGACCCGGCCAAGGTGACCCGTGTGGCTTTGGAAAATGCCGCTTCGATTGCCGGTATGTTGCTCACCACCGAATGTGTGTTGGCCGAAATCAAGGAAGATAAGCCCGCCGCTCCGGCTATGCCCGGTGGCATGGACGGCATGTACTAAACCGTTCTCCGTGCTTTAAGGCCGGAAGGCCGCCGTATCGGCGGCCTTCCGGCCTTTTTTTGTTGACTGCATTTTGTTAACTAATCCTTTTGGGATGAAAAAAAAATAAGTTGTTTTGTTGTACCTTTACAAGCGTGATGGCGCTTTCATTTATGTGGAATACGACTTGAACAAAGGCCCTGATATCGAGAGGAAAGGGTTGAAATTTGGCTGTATGGAGGGAAGATTCAGACATTGGTGTTGGCAACGGAAGTTGCGGGGTGTATTGCGGAGAAATACCGTACGGCGTGATCCGGTTGGATTCGCCAGGGCATTCACGATAGGGATATATTACCGGTATCGTACGGAATCCGAGTACGAGAGCCTGTGTGCCTTTGCCAAAAGGTTGAGCACGATGAACAAACGGGTTAGGCTGTTTGTGTATGCCGAAGAAAAGGAAACGCTGAATCTGAAGTCAAGCGGTTTTTCACTTGCCGTGGTCGGTCGGAAAGATTTTGACCGGTGCTGGTTCCCGCACAGGGAAATGGATTTGGCGGTGGATGAATTTTTGGATACCGAATATGACCTTTTGTTGGATTTCAGTCCTGATTTCCATTATGTGGATGTGTCGGTGATGGCTTCCTGCCGGGCTCGCATGAAAGTGGGTAAATACGGAGATTGGAATGTAAAGGTGAATGACCTCTGCCTTTTACCCGATGGCAGTGAAGATAATTATGTGCGGGGCTTTATAAAGGTGTTGGAACTCTATCTTCCCCTTTTTGACGGCAACCGGGACTAAGGGGAGATGTGCTGCCGGTGGAAAAAACAGACAAGATGACGAGCAGAAAAAAATTGGGCGGCGTAGGAACGGCATTGGTTACGCCTTTCGGAAT
>CAYTCD010000092.1:0-6356 GCA_964436335.1 uncultured Bacteroidaceae bacterium | reverse complement strand
TCATTACATCGGTTTTCTCTTATAAACGCACAAAACCGAAATTATCGGGATTTGATACGTTAAATCTTGTTAAAAAGAGAACTTGAACGTTAGGTTATAGAATTTTTGTATTGGGCTTAAGAAAACGTTCCGAGTGTAAATTTTAATTTCAAACAGGTGCTATCAGAGAAGCCGCCGGCAGGCGGGCGCTCCAACGGAGCGCTTTCCGCTTCTTTCTCTTTTTTACCCAAGGCTTTTTTCTCTTTCTTGGCGGCACCAAGAAAGAGAAAAAAGGCGTGATACAAAGTGGCGGCAGCCACAAAGACATAAATGAAAAGGTATATGATGACGACGATAGGTCTAGATACCGCAGATATCGAACCTTTACGGACAAAGGAACCGTCCGTGAAGGTATATGATGACAGACCGTTTCCTAACATTCTTCAGAAAGATATACCTTTGTAAAAATTTCGTTACTATGAAACCTTCTCACATTGAACACTTGGGTATCGCCGTAAAAAACCTCGACGAATCCATCCGTTACTACGAAGACGTACTCGGTCTGAAATGCTACAATATCGAAGAAGTGAAAGACCAGAAGGTGCGGACCGCCTTTTTTAAGATTGGCGAAGTAAAGTTGGAACTTTTGGAATCAACAGATCCCGAAGGTCCTGTAGGAAAATTCGTGGAAAAGAAAGGGGAAGGCATACACCATATCGCCTTTGCCGTGGAAGACACACAGAAAGCCTTGGACGATGCGGCTGAAAAAGGGGTGCAACTGATTGACAAAGCACCCCGCAAAGGTGCGGAAAACCTCAATATCGGCTTTCTGCATCCCAAATCCACCCATGGCGTGCTTACCGAATTCTGTTGCAAAGACAAAGAATAATCCCCTCTGTGGCCCCGGCCACACCTCCCGCCAAAGAAAAAAAACCGAAGCATGCTCTTTTTTTTAGCCGACATGCCTGTTGTTTACATCGGCGTGTTGTTTTTGGCAGGCATCGGCTTGCTTTTGCTTTTTGAAAAACTTTTTCTGCCGAACCGACCGGCGGATACTTCACCCCGCCGCGTCGGAAAAGGGGTATTTCGCGTTCTTTTTCTTGTTGTCTATTGTTTGGCCTGTGCCGTGTTCTGTTACCAAAGCGGCATTCGGAAAGAGCATGACCACCGCTTGCAGTGGGCCGAAAAAATAGCCTTTAGCCGGGACACAGCCGCCGAAACACGCTTCAGAAAACAACTCACGGAAAAAACCGACTTAGGTCTGCCCGAACTTCTTTCCTCCAAAGAGGTTTCTTCCGCACAAAAAGACTCGATTGCCGCTATCCTGAAAAAACTACTGTTCGCGCCGGTTTTTTCCGAATACCAGTATTTCTTTACCTTCTGCGGTCTCGAAGAAGAACTTTTGGTGGATACCGAACCCGAAAACTGCCGCCGTTTTTTTGAGAGAAAGGCCAAAAGCGGCACACATACGGGAATAGAAGGCCTTACGGTAATGGACTACGGCGTGGAATACTACGCCTATCTCTACCGCACAGCCCTTCCCCTTGGCCTTGACGACACATTGCTGGTGAATGTGGAGATGGGACGCAAGAAATTTTCGGATCACCCCGACGGAACCGGATTGCACCTGCCCCCCTCCTATTCTTATGCCTTTTATGGAGAAAACAACCTCTGGAGCCACAACGGAACATTCCTCTATCCACTTACCATTTCTAAAATCCGATCTGATTCGCTCTATTTCGTAAGCAGTAAACAATTCAGTCATTTGGTTTATCCGCTCACAAACCAACGTTTTCTGATTGTAAGCACACCGGAACCTCATCCGACTGCTATCCTGCACGATTTTTCGTTTTTCTTTCTTCTTTTCGGCTTGTGCGGACTTATCTTGTTGGCTGTTTTCGACAAGAATTTCCTGGGTACGGCCGGCACCTATGCCCGCCAGCTCCGCATCGGGATTTTTATGCTTATTCTGTTCGTATTTGTTGTGTTCGGCATCGCCGGTATCGTGTTTATCCGGCAAAGTTACCTGAATGAAAACCTCAAGTTGCTGCGGCAACAGAGTCTCTCCATTTTGGCCGAAATAGAAAGCCGCTACGGGGAGATGTCCGCCGAAAGTTTATGGAATGCCGACAACGACAGTCTGCAGGCCACCTTGCAAAAAGATATCGAATATCTCTCGGCCCTGTTCCGCAACGACATCTACCTTTATTCGCCCGACGGGCAACGGAGGGTCGGTCCTTCGGGAAACCGGCTGATAGCCGACTTTCTTACCTACAACATTATCGAAGAAATGCGGGAAGAACAGAGCCACATGCTTATCCGACGGGAGCGGATCAACGCCCATACTTCCTCCTTGTTGGCTTTTATGCCGCTGCGCAATATCTACAACGAGATTTCCGGATTCTTCTGCATCCCCTACTATATGCCGGAAGGAGAAAAGAACCGAGAGATGAGCCGCTTTGTAGGTACCTACCTCAATATCGTGGTGCTTTTCAGTCTGCTCACCTTCATCATATCCTCTCTTCTCGCCCGCCGCATCACGCGACCGCTGTCACTCATAACCGGCATGGTGGCGCGTATCAAACTGACCCGTAAAAACGAACACCTTCCATGGAAAAGAAACGATGAGATAGGTGGTCTCGTAAAACAATACAACCTGTTGGTAGATGAACTGGAAACAAGTTCGCGCAAACTGGCCGAATCCGAACGGGAAAACGCCTGGAGCGAAATGGCCCGGCAAGTGGCGCACGAAATCAAGAACCCGCTCACCCCAATGAAATTGCAGGTGCAACAGCTGCAACGCGCCTACAGAGACGGGCGGGAAGATTTTTCCGAACGTCTGGACAAGTTCGCCGCCATGCTTACCGAACAGATAGACCGGTTGGCGGAGATAGCCGGAACTTTCTCCAAGTTCGCCCAATGGCAGCAACCGCAGATACAGGCAGTTCGGGTGTCGAAACTTATCTTGAACGCCGCCGAACTTTTCAAGGCATCCGAACATATCGAGTTCCGGACCGAAATCCCCCCACAGGCCACAAACCGGGAAGTGAACGCAGACCCGGGATTTGCCGAACAGATTCTTATCAACCTTATACGCAATGCCATGCAAGCTCTCGAAGAAATGCCACCTTTGGACCGGAAGGCGGTAATCCGTATCGGTATTACGCAGGAACTGACCCAGGAAACGGTGATCTACGTGGCCGACAACGGCCCTGGCATTGCGGCCGAAAAGCTGGAGCGCATTTTTGAACCGCATTTCACCACCCGCTCCACCGGAACAGGCCTGGGATTGGCCATCTGCCGCCGTCTGGCCGAAAGCATGAACGGGAGTCTTTCGGTAGAAAGCATACCCGGAAAAGGTTCGTGCTTCAAATTGTCGTTACCCTGTTACAACATCGCATAGAAAAAATGACCTATCACACAGAAAATAGTTTTCCCAAAAACGGCCTTTCGGCCCAGGAGGTATTGCAAAGCCGCACACAACATGGTGCAAATGTGCTCACGCCGCCCCAAAAAACACCGGCATGGAAACTGTTTTTGGAGAAATTTTCCGACCCCGTTATCCGTATTCTTTTGGTCGCCCTCGGGCTTTCTTTCCTTGTATCCTTCTACCAGTTCTGGAGCGGAGACGAAGGCGGCAGTGTATTTCTGGAACCGGCGGGTATTCTTGTGGCCATCATGCTGGCCACCGGCGTAGGTTTCTACTTTGAGTGCAAGGCGAACCAAAAATTCGACCTTCTCAATCAGGTGAACGACGAGGTGGAAGTGAAGGTGGTGCGTGAGGGAAACGTGCGTGAGATTTCCCGCCGGGAACTTGTGGTGGGCGATATCGTGCTGTTGGAAACAGGCAACGAAGTTCCGGCAGACGGCAATCTGTTGCAAGCGGTTTCCCTGCAAGTGAACGAATCCTCCCTTACGGGTGAACCTATCGTTTCAAAAACCGCCGACCCTGCCGACCTCGACCCTGAAGCCACTTATCCGGGCAACCGTGTGTTGAGAGGTACCACTGTGGCAGAGGGTTATGGCATCATGGAAACCGACACCGTGGGCGACGCCACCGAATACGGCAAAGTCTATACCGGCGCCCAAATCGAAAACGATATAAAAACACCGCTGCATCTCCAACTGGAAAAATTAAGCCGCCTTATCACGCGGATAAGCTATACGGTAGCCCTGTTGATTGTAGGGGGGAGAATGGCCCTGTTGGCCGCTTCCGGTTTAGATATTCCCTGGCCTCAACTTGCTTCCGAGATCCTCAACACCTTTATGTTGGCCGTGGCTGTGGTGGTAGCCACCATTCCCGAAGGGCTTCCGATGAGCGTAGTGCTCTCGCTGGCCTTAAGCATGCGGCGGATGTTGGAATCGCACAACTTGGTGCGAAAGATGCATGCCTGTGAAACTATGGGTGCCTGCACGGTAATCTGCACCGACAAAACCGGTACCCTTACGCGTAATCAGATGCGGATCAGCCGCACGCGCTTTCTATGCACCGGCAATCAGGGTGACGACCGTTGGCATCTAGGAAACGACCCGATGGGGCAACTGATAAAAGAGAGCATCTGCAGCAATACCACAGCCTTTTTAGATGAAAGTGAAAAGATCCCCAAAGTGGTGGGCAACCCTACCGAAGGCGCGCTTCTGCTTTGGTTGCGGGATCAGGACACAGACTATGCCGCTCTGCGCCGCCGCACTCCCATAAAGGAACAGCTCACCTTTTCCACCGAACGCAAATACATGGCCACCGTGGTCGATTCGGCCATGTTTCCCGGCAAACGGATGCTGTATGTGAAAGGGGCACCCGAAATTGTGCTGGCACATTGCACGCATGTATTGTTGAACGGGCAACCACAAGAGGTTTCCGCATGGAAAGCCGAAATCGAAAACACGCTGCAGGGTTTTCAGCAACAGGCCATGCGCACCTTGGGCTTTGCCTGTGCCGAAGTGGAAAAAGAAACCTCCTGTTTTGAGAAAGGTCTGTTGAGAGAGGATATAAAACTGGCCTTTATGGGTTTTGTGGGCATTTCGGATCCGGTGCGTGAGAATGTGCCCTTTGCCGTAAAATCCTGTATCGATGCCGGCATCGACATAAAGATCGTTACCGGCGACACCCCGGCCACCGCCACAGAAATCGCCACACAAATCGGCCTGTGGTCCTCGGACTGCAATGAATTGAACCGCATTACCGGCCCTGAATTCGCAAGTCTTTCCGACACGGAACTGCATAAAAGACTCAAAGGCATCAAGATCATTGCCCGTGCCCGCCCCTTGGACAAGGAACGTTTGGTACGGCTTCTGCAAGAAGAAAACGAGGTGGTGGCTGTAACCGGCGACGGCACCAACGACGCACCGGCTTTAAACGCAGCACAGGTAGGGCTCTCAATGGGCGACGGTACTTCGGTGGCCAAAGAAGCCAGCGACATCACCATTATGGACAACGATTTCGGCAGTATCGTATCGGCCGTTCTTTGGGGGCGTTCCCTCTACCGGAACATACAGCGGTTCATTCTTTTCCAACTCACCATCAGCCTTATCGCCTGCCTTGTGGTGCTTATCGGTTCTTTTTCGGGAACCACCTCTCCCCTCACGGTAACACAGATGCTGTGGGTCAACCTCATCATGGATACCTTCGCCGCCATGGCCCTGGCTTCCCTGCCGCCCGACCCGAAAGTGATGCAGGATCGGCCACGAAGAATTTCCGACCCTATTCTCTCCCGGCGCATGAAAAGCCACATCATCGTTACCGGCGGACTGTTTCTGCTGGTGCTGTTCGGCCTTATGCAATATTTCAAATACGAAGACATCGAAAGCCTGCACCAATTCTCGGTGCACAGCTATCTAAAGCATTTCCTCCACTTCGGGGTTCCGGCCGGCCAAGGCATCACGCGCTACGAACAGAGTGTCTTCTTTAGTTTTTTCGTGTTTCTGCAAGGTTGGAACCTTTTCAATGCCAAAGCCTTCATGACCCACCGGTCGGCCTTCCATAAAACGGGAGCGGCCAAGGTTTTCCTCGCCGTGGTTCTTTTGGTATGGATCGGTCAGATCCTTATCGTGAGCATAGGTGGAGAAATGTTCAACGTGCAACCGCTGGCTTTATACGATTGGCTGGTCCTCTTTGTCAGCACCTCCGCCGTATTATGGATTGGCGAGCTGACCCGTTTGACAAGATATATAGATTGTTAACTCCGTTTGAAAATTATGGTATGGAATATTTTTGGTGTATGGGAAACGGCGTAGTGCGTTATTTTTTGTATCTTTACGCTTTTGATGCCCAACCAGTAGCCCTCGGTCGCATTGTGGCTTGCGTGGCGTGGCGAGGGAAAATTGCAAAGAGTAGAAAAATAAACATTTAACAGTATATAACATGGATTTCAGTCTCA
>CAYTCD010000091.1:0-6838 GCA_964436335.1 uncultured Bacteroidaceae bacterium | reverse complement strand
CAACGGTATCGATGCTTTACCCGACCCCACGCCCCAACTACGGGAAACGCTCAAGAAACGCTTGGCAGAAGAAGGCTTGGTTTCCCTACAGGAAGAACTACGGCGGCTCGATCCCGTATTTTACGAAATCATAGACCTGCAAAATCCGGCCCGCCTGCGCCGTGCACTCGAAGTATGCATAACTACGGGACGCCCCTACTCTTCTTTCCGTACAAACGCTAAGAAATCCCGCCCGTTCCGCATTGAACGCTACGCGCTCAACCGTTCCAAAGAAGATCTGCACCAACGTATCCATCTCAGGGTTGACCAAATGATGGAACAAGGTCTTTTGGAAGAAGCCAGAACGTTGTATCCACAACGTGCGTTAAACGCATTGCAGACTGTGGGCTACCGCGAACTTTTCGGTTATTTCGAAGGAAAAATACCGTTGGAACAGGCTGTCGAGAACATCAAGACCAACACCCGCCGATATGCCAAACGTCAACTTACCTGGCTTCGAAAACAAGAAGACCTCATTTGGTTGAACGCCGACTGAAACACAGAAAGCGTTAAAACAAAGAGGGTAACAGATTCCGCCCCACCCACCAGGCAAAGCAGAGAAAAAGAAAAAAGAAAGTAAAAAAACGGCTGTGGAGCAGGTTGAAGATAAACGGAAAACGATCTTTGAATAATCTTGCCACACCGATAAAAACCCACATCGACAATGCCACCGCAAAAAACGCGTTGTAATGCCAGGCTGCCCTGAAATCTAAATGCAGCAAACTATGCAAGGCCCGTTGTATTCCGCACCCCGGACACTGTAGGCCGGTAAGCAGATAGAACGGACAGCGGGGAAATACCGGTACATGCGCCGGATCCCAACAGAAATAAAGCAAAATGCCGAAGCCGGTGACACTCATCCATAGGATCCGCTTCCACCTCTCCGGCATTTGACACTTTTGGCGAGTTTCCCGCACAAAATCGATTAGCGGCACACCATCAAGGCTTCGTTGAATTTTTTATAGTTGTATCTGTAGGTTCGGCGTTTGGCCGAGAAGATATCCACCAACCACCATATACCGCAACCATAGCAGGTAATGATCTTTACAATCGCCAAGCCTATGTCATCCAAAAAGAATCGTTCCCAACCCAACAGAATGGCGATAATTAAGATAAACGTGGGTTTCTGAAAATCGAGACTCAGCAAAGCCATCGCTTTGGAATCGTCAATCTGTTCCAACTTGGTTTGAATGTCAAAAATCATGGCGCTGTCGAAACATTCCCCGTTTTTGAGCATAAAAGCCTGCATTGTTTCCGGTTTCATAGTTCTTCTTTTTTAGATGAATAAACTTATTCTTGAAACTTTTCCCCTTTTGTTGAAAAGTTTTGCAATATTAATAAATAACTTTAAAGAAAACAAGGCTTTTTAACAAAATCCGCTTCTTGCACGAAATATTCCTATCTTTACCGTTGCTTTCAGAAAACATCCATCATGGAAACAGCTAAAAGAATCGCCGTTTTTCCGGGCTCTTTCGACCCTTTTACCAAGGGACACGCGGATTTGATAGCCAGAGCCTTGCCTTTGTTTGACCGCATCGTGGTGGCTATCGGCCTGAACGGGGAGAAACGGGGGTTGTTCCCGCCCGAAGCGCGCCGGGCGTTCATTGAGGAACTCTATCGGGAAGAAGCCCGCATACAGGTGGATGTTTTTGAGACCCTTACCGTGGATTACTGCCGGAAAGTGAACGCCCGCTTTATATTGCGCGGCCTGCGTTCCGTTGCCGACTGGGAATACGAAAAAGGTATCGCCGTGGCGAACAAATGCCTCTTTCCCGGAGTGGAAACCGTTTTTCTGGCCGCCGACCCCAAGGTGGAATGCGTAAGCTCGTCGGTGGTGCGCGATATTCTGCGGTACCGGGAAGATATTTCGGATTTCGTGCCCGAAGCGGTGGCGCGAAAGATAAGGGAATACCGCCAAAATGCCTGATACCATGCTGCTCTCTGTCGTCATCGTCAACTACAACGTCAAGGCGTTCCTCAAGCAATGCCTTCAATCCGTGGCGCAAAGCCGGGGCTTGGAATGGGGCAAGGATTTTGAGGTGTTCGTGGTCGATAACCGCTCGGCGGACGGTTCGGTGGAGATGCTGCGCGAGGAGTTTCCGCAGGTACGGCTTATCGCCAATAAGGAAAACCTGGGGTTCGCCAAGGCCAACAATCAGGCCATCCGGCAAAGCGATGCCCGGTACGTGCTGTTGCTCAATCCCGACACGCTGGTTGAACCCGATACGCTCAAGAAATGCCTCGACTTTATGGAATCGCACGGCGAAGCGGGCGGTTTGGGCGTAAAGATGATCGATGGCCAGGGGCGTTTCCTCAAGGAATCCAAACGGGGGCTGCCCACGCCGCGCACCGCCTTTTACAAGATAAGCGGACTGTGCAGGGCGTTTCCCCGTTCGGAACGTTTCGCCTCATATTATATGGGACATCTCGACCCGGAAGAGGTGCATGAGGTGGAGATCCTTTCGGGGGCTTTCATGCTGCTGCGCCAGGAAACCTTGAACCAAGTGGGGCTGCTGGACGAAACCTTCTTTATGTACGGCGAAGACATCGACCTCTCCTACCGTATTCTGTTAGGTGGCTACAAAAACTTTTATTTTCCCCAGACGCGCATTATCCACTACAAGGGCGAAAGCACCAAGAAAGGCAGCCTCAACTATGTGCTGGTCTTCTATAAGGCCATGGAAATCTTTGCCGAAAAATACTTTTCCAAAGGCCGGTACCGTTTCTACATTCCAATCCTGCGGCTTGCCATCTGGTTCAGGGCCTCGCTTTCGGTATTGAGCCGCCTGTTCCGGCGCGTGTTCCTGCCCTTGGCAGACGGGGCGGCGAGTTATCTGGTGCTGTTTTTCCTGTCGCTGGCATGGCCTGCCCTCATGCGCGACAACGCTTTTTTCTATCCCGAAATCTACCGCCTCGGCGTGCTGCCGGTCTATGCCTTGCTGTTGGTGGCGGGTAATTTTGTCTGGAAAGCCTACAAGACCCCCTTGTCTTTCAAACGCGCGGCGGCAGGATTCCTCTCCGGTATCGCGGCATTCCTGCTGTTGGGCGCCTTGATGGGTACACAATGGCAGTTCAGCCGCTTTATGGCGGTGGCAGGGGGATTGCTCTGTCTAGGAATCGGGCTTTTGCTGCGCCTTTTGGCCGGCCGGCTGTTCCGCAAGAGTTTTCCGCTGGCCACACCCAAACGCAAGCATTATCTGATTATCGGAGAGAAAGAAGAAAGCGCGCGGGTGGAAAAGCTGCTGAAAAAAGAGGGTGTTTCGGCCGCGCATATCCATTTTCTTTTTCCGGAAGATGCCGAAAGCCTGCTGTCGGAGCAATTGCAGGTGCACCGTATCGGAGAAGTCGTTTTCTGCGCCCGAGACCTGGGCTTTGATCAGATTATGCGCCTGGTGGCGGTACTGCGCAAAACCGGTGCCGAAAGCAAAATCATTTCTCCCGGCACCGATGTGCGTGTGGGTTACAAGTTCTAAGACAATCCCTCGATTTTTCCATCCACGAGGTCGATATGCAGGGCCTGCGGTTCGGCCGGCAAGCCGGGCATACGCATCATCTCGCCCATAATGACCACCAGCATCTGCGAGCCGCAGTTTATCTGGATGTCGCGTACCTTAAGCTCGAAGCCCGAAGGAGCGCCGAAGGCCTTGGGGTCGGAAGAAAACGAATACTGGGTCTTGGCTACGCAAATCGGGAAATGGGCGATGCCGAGTTCGTTGATCTGTTTAATTTTCTTTTCCGCCACACTGGCATAAGAAACCTCCGCCGCCCCGTAGATGTCGCGGCACAGACGGGAGATCTTTTCCTTGACGTTCCAATCGTCGGCATAGGCGAATTTGAGTTCTCCGGAAGGGTTCTTCTCGATGGCTTCCACCACGGTCCTGGCCAGTTCCACCGCGCCTTCCCCACCCTTGGCAAAGGCTTCGTTCACGGCAAAGCCCAGACCCAGCTGCCGGCAGTGTTCCCTTACGGCCTCGATTTCTTCCTGCGAATCGTCGGCGTATTTGTTGAACGCCACCACCACGCTCTGGTTGAAGTGCTTTAGTATGGCCGCCTGGCGGTCCAAGTTGGCGAAGCCTTTCCAGAGGGCTTCCATATCGGGTTTGGCGATATCTTTTTCGGAGATGCCGCCATGCACCTTGAGGCTCCGGGCGGTAACTACCAGCACGCTCAGTTTGGGTTGCAGGCCTGTCTGACGGCATTTGATGTCGAAGAACTTTTCCGCGCCCAAATCCGCGCCGAATCCGGCTTCGGTAATGGCGTAATCGCCGAAGGTGAGCGCCATCTTGGTGGCGAGCACCGAGTTACAGCCGTGGGCGATATTGGCGAAGGGCCCGCCGTGGATAAAGGCAGGCGTATGTTCGGTAGTCTGCACCAAGTTGGGCAGCAGGGCGTCTTTGAGCAGCACGGTAATCGCACCGGCCACGCCGAGATCCTTGACGGTAAAGTGCTTGCCGTCGTTGGTGAAGCCTAAGAGCAGGTTCTCGATACGGTAGCGGAGGTCGTCCAAGTCGCGGCTGAGGCAGAGTATCGCCATCAGTTCGGAGGCCGCCGTGATGTCGAAGCCGGTTTGCCGCAACACACCGTCGGTGGTGGCGCCCATGCCGGTCATGATGTTGCGCAGGCCGCGGTCGTTCACGTCCAACACCCGTTTCCAACGGATTTCGCGCAGGCCGTTGCAGGTGTAGCGGTTTTGATAGACGTAGTTGTCTAAGAGCGCGGTAATCATGTTATGCGCGGAGGTGATGGCATGGAAGTCGCCTGTAAAGTGCAGGTTGATGTTTTCCATGGGCAGCACCTGGGCATAGCCGCCCCCGGCCGCCCCGCCTTTCATCCCGAAGCAAGGGCCGAGCGAGGGTTCGCGCAAGGCCACGATGGCGTTCTTGCCGATTTTGTTCAGCCCCAGGGCCAGGCCGATGGAGACGGTGGTCTTGCCCACCCCAGCTTTGTTGGGGGTGATGGCGGTGACTAAAATCAAATGATGTTTCTTTATTTTTTCTTCGTCTATCTGGGATAAATCCACCTTGGCGATGTAGTGGCCGTAGGGTTGGATTTTATGGGGGTCCATACCTGTTTTTTCGGCTATCGCCGAGATGGGGTGCAAGGGAGTTTCCCTTGCGATCTCTATGTCTGATTTCATTTTATTTTGGTTTTTTCTTTTTCTCTCTCCTTATTCTTTCTCTTTTTTTTCTCCAGCTCTCTTATTCTCTTTTTTAGGGCGCTTCGCGCCCTATTACCTTATGTTACTTTTTTCTTTGTCTTGCAAAGAAAAAAGTAACCAAAAAAGAAACGCGTCCTGCGCGGACGGCGGTCCTCAGCGGACGGCATAAGGTTGCCGCTTTGGCGCAAGGCTGGCGCGCACCCTGCGCACTGCCCCTCGCTATGGAATAACTGCCGGGCTTCGCCCGTCAGAACGCGCGTCCGACGCTGCGGTCGGTGCCTCCGGCGGTTTTATTAGTGCGGGTGCGCTTCGCTGCCGCACGGGGGGTGCCTTCGGCGTGGGGGCGCGCAATCGCTTCGCTCTTGCGCGGGGCTAAGGTAGTAATTATTTTATGGTCTTTTGAGGGAAACTTACTCTTTTTTGCTTACCTGTCTAAGAAGATATCATAACTCACCTGCACCAGTTGTTGTACCTGATTTCCCTTGCGGCGATAGCGGCGCGAAAGTTCAAAACGCATTTTCCCTACGGTCCATAAAGGCCACATCGATGGCGCAGGCCTTGTCATTTCTCTGTCGAAGCCGGCTTTTGGCACTGATTAATTCACATAGTTTTCGACCGTATGTGCAGAGCGGAATTTGAAAAAAGTTTTCTCTTTACCTTTGCCGCCATGAGAACCTATCTTTTTGCCGTTGTCGGTGGTGTTCTGCTCTCTATCGGGAGAATGGACGCGCCGGATCTTTCGCTGCAACTTAGCTTGGCTTTCAGCTGGGTCTGCTTCTTTATTGCCCTGCAAGGCGTGCAGGAAAAGAACAAAAAACTGGCCGGCGCTTTTATCCTGCTTTCCCTGCTGTTGAGCGGCTTTTGGTTCCCGAGTGCCGACACCTTCCATCAAATCCTTTGGATTCTGGCCTGGATTGCAGGCTTGCTTATCGTATGGCCGCTGCGCTTTATCGCCTTGGGGGAAATCGCCTCCGCCCTGCTCGGCATCCTGTTCTTTTGGCATACGGGTGTCGCCGCACCGCTTTCCGCCACGGCATCCCTGCCCCTGCCTTTTTATATCGTTACGGCCCTGCTGCTCTTTGCCACCGCCTTTTACGACAGCCGTGCGCTCTACACCGCACAAAAATCCGTGCAGCACTACTCCCTACCTGTTCTGCTCGGCAGCCTTTTCCCTTTCTTGCACCGCGCCTGGCAGAAACCGGCGCGCCCCTTGCTCCAACGGCTTCTTCCCCTCCTCTACTGGCTCACCATAGCTGGATACCTGTATTTTTAAGGCCACAAAGCTTTCAAAAAAAGTTATCAATAGGATAAAGGATTTATTTTTGCGTTTTTCATGACAGCGTACCTGTCACATTCAACTATGCGGGCGGGCAAGGGACGGATAGAAGCTATTGTTTTTGCGATTTGATGCAGAGTTGCTTTCAACTCAAATTATGAGCGAAAAAATAGACTCCGTACAGCCCCAAACGATGGCTCAAATGGCGATTTTTACATTTTTTATCGGTTGCCTGCAGCCGTAGCCTTTCCAACCTCCGAGGTTCAAACGAGTTTTTGATTAAATTTGTAGCGGTTTCCGACTTAGGGTTCACCCGAAAACAGACGGAAGCCGCATAGCATAACGATTATGGAATACGATTTCAG
>CAYTCD010000090.1:0-6862 GCA_964436335.1 uncultured Bacteroidaceae bacterium | reverse complement strand
TAACGCGATCCCCACTCCATAGCCGAAATTGGCGTCCGAAGCGGACCGAAGTTGATACGTATATTTTATCAGGTTATTGACCTTTGCCTCCGAACTGTAGTAGGGCGCAATCAGATGGGCATACCCTATATAAGCCCTTGCCGCAAAAACAAAACGATCAGAGAGCATGCAACGATAGGCAGTCCCCGCCATGGCCATAAATTCGGTCCATTTTCCCTTGCTGGTGGTTGTCCACTTCGAATCGGGATTAAAGGAAGAAAACGAACCCGCGTTCACACCATTGGAATGGCCATTGAATAACAAAAGCACTCCCCAGTTGGGTGCTGCGTAAAATTGAAAGGCAAGCCCGTAATTGACCCCTATTTTCGCACCGTGATAGGTCAACTCCGCCGGTTTTCCCTGCCTCTTTTCATAAGCCGAAAAGGCTTTCTGTCCGAATTTTCCCAAGGGGAAGCCAGGCCCCACATGAAGTTCAAATTCGGCGCGTTTCAACTTGTCTGCCCCCGCATAAAGCGGTAAACCGAACAGCAAGACAGACAAAAACAATATTCCTGAAAGGATGCCCCTTTTCATAATCGATTTTTTAGAACGAATAAGCGATACCTGCACTAACCACAAAAGAGGATAATTTGAGTTGCAGGATTTTGCCGTTTTCCCGCTGCACCGCCTTATCGCCCCCCCACCCGGCAGAAGGCATATACGTATAATCGAGATTTAACTGACAGAGCCAACGGCCATAAAAGCGATATTGCACGCCCACTCCTCCTGCAAGATAGAAGTTGCCTTTGGTTGTTGCCGTTAAGAGACGATGCTCGGTATCGCCTATGGTGGGACTGGAATAAATAGCCCGTATAGAGGGAGAACGCATCAGAGCGTAGCCGACCTGCACATCGGCACGGAAATATAGGCCGTAGAGTCCAAGCGGTAGACGGGTCCCCACAAGTGCCGAAACAGCATACATGCTCCAGCCCGAATGAATCACCCTGTCGGCAGAAGAATAATCGAATGCTTTATAGTCGTAGGCATACCAGTGTCCGGTAGTCGAAACACCTATGCAAAGCTGACGCAACAGAAAATAGTCATACCCCAACCTGACGCTTCCGCCCATACCTGCCCCATGCGGAATGGGATCCGAAGAACCGGTTCCGGCAGGAACGTAACTACGGGTGTTACCCAAGGGTATAGCCGGCCCGGCAGACAAAACCACTTCGTGCTTCAAGTCTTCGTCTGCCGAAAACTGCGACATCCGGAAAGCGTTCTGGGCCTTTACCGGCACGCCCATAAAGAGCGTCATCGCTATAAGCATACTCAATATGATTTCTGTTGTCCTCTGCATTTTCCGTTTTTTTCCGACCATTAAACACGGCGGGTATTTTTTCTTGTCCGCCTTGTCCGCCGCACTTGTGTACAAAAATAACCCATTTTTTGCAATTCCGGAATTTTCACGCTTTCTTGTATTTTGCCAATTAGAAAATTGGGGCTAACTTTGCCGTGTTTGGCGGGCGGGATGTGTTCCCCGGTTCCGCCAAAGTATCGCATAAGAAAACATTTAAAACATTTAGTTGTTATGAAAGTAGCACATAATTTTAACGCAGGTCCCTGCGTTTTACCGAAGCCTGCCATGCAAGCCGGTATCGAAGCTTTGAAGGATTTTGCCGGCACCGGCATGGGTGTGATTGAGGTATCGCACCGCAGCAAGGAATGGCAGAACATTATGGATGAAACGGTTGCCTTGTGGAAGGAACTCTACAACATTCCCGAAGGCTATCACGTTCTTTTCTTGGGTGGTGGCGCCAGCACGCAGTTCCTCTATGTGCCTTTCAACCTGCTCAACAAGAAAGCCGCTTATCTGGAAACCGGTGGTTGGGCATCCAAGGCCGCCAAGGAAGCCAAATATTTCGGTGAAGTGGAAATCGTGGCTTCTTCCAAAGAAACCACCTACAACCACATTCCCAAAGGCTGGAAAGTTCCCACGGATGCCGACTATTTCCACATCACGACCAACAACACCCTCTACGGTACCGAAATCAAGGAAGACATGGATTGCCCCATCACCTTGGTGGCCGATATGTCGTCCGATTTCATGAGCCGTCCCGTTGACGTGAGCAAATACGGTCTGATTTACGGCGGTGCCCAGAAAAACGTAGGCCCTGCCGGCGTTACCGTGGTTATCGTTCGCGAAGACATCCTGGGCAAGGTGGAACGTCCGCTGCCCACGATGGTTGACTACCGCACGCATATCAAAGACGGTTCGATGTTCAATACGCCTCCTGTGTTCCCCATCTTCATCATGCACGAAACCCTCAAGTGGATCAAGAGCGTGGGCGGCCTGAAGGTTATCGAAAAGATGAATATCGAAAAATCCGATATGCTCTACAACGAAATCGACAGCAACCCCATGTTCAAGGGTACGATTATCGACAAGGCCGACCGTTCGAGAATGAACGTTTGCTTTGTGATGGAAGACAAATACAAAGACAAGGAAGCCGACTTCCTCGAATACGCCAAGGCCGCCGGTATGGTGGGCATCAAGGGTCACCGCTCCACGGGCGGTTTCCGCGCCTCCATCTACAACGCCTGCCCGAAAGAAAGCGTTCAGGCCTTGATCAACTGCATGCAGGAATACGCCAAGAAAAACGCCTAATCCATCCGATTAAGCAAGAGAAGGAGGGGACAGCATATTGTTCCCTCCTTTGTTATAAAAAATAGTATAAAACAAAAGGTGCGTCAGAACGGGTAGGATGCAAGGCGGACAATCTTAGACCTGAGGGAGTGCTTACGTACGAGACCGAAATGGCGAAAGTTGTTCAACAAAGCAGATGCCCCATGATAACGCGCCGTAAAAAGAAACGAAATGAAAGTATTAGTAGCCACCGAAAAACCCTTTGCCAAAGCCGCCGTTGACGGTATCCGTCAGATTGTGGAAGCTGCGGGTTTCGAACTCGCCCTTTTGGAAAAATACACCGACGTGAACGACTTCTATAAAGCCGTTGCCGATGCCGACGCGCTCATCGTGCGTTCCGACAAAGTTACCAAAGAAGTGATCGACCACGCCAAGAACCTCAAGATTGTGGTTCGCGCCGGCGCCGGTTTCGATAACCTCGATTTGGCCGCCTGCACCGAACGCAAGATTGTGGCCATGAACACGCCCGGTCAGAACTCCAACGCCGTGGCTGAATTGGCCGCCGGTCTGATGGTCTATATGAACCGCAACCTGTTCAACCCCGGTACGGGTTCTGAATTGAAAGGCAAGAAACTGGGTATCCACGCTTACGGAAACGTAGGCCGCAACGTAGCCCGCGTGGCCAAGGGCCTGGGCATGGACATCTACGCTTTCGACGCTTTCTGCCCCAAGGAAGTGATCGAAAAAGACGGTGTAAAGGCGGTAGCTTCCGTAGAAGAACTCTACAGCACCTGCCATGTGGTTTCCCTGCATATCCCGGCCACGAAAGAAACCATCGACTCCATCAACTACGACCTCGTGAACCGTATGCCCAAAGGCGCCATGCTGGTGAACACCGCCCGCAAGGAAGTGATTCACGAAGCCGACATGGTTCGTCTGCTCAACGACCGTCCCGATTTCCGTTACGTTACCGACATCAAGCCCGGTAACCACGATGAACTGGCCGAAAAGTTCCCCACCCGTTATTTCTCCACGCCCAAAAAGATGGGTGCCGAAACTGCCGAAGCCAATATCAACGCCGGTCTGGCCGCCGCCAACCAAATCGTTGACTTCATCAAGAACGGTGTAACCAAGTTCCAGGTGAACAAATAGGATTTGGCTCCTGCCGCTCAAGCGGCAAAGAAAAAGCCCGTTGATTTGCATCAACGGGCTTTTTTATTTTCTCTCGTCAACAGCCTATTCAACTATGCCCGGTGACTGAGCCACTTCGCCGTATAAGTCGAAGGCTTCGGCGGAAACAATCCTTATCGGGTAGAAGTTGCCGGGGGCCAGTTCGGCGCTGTCGGCCCGGATCAGCACTTCGTTATCCACCTCGGGTGAATCGTATTGGGTGCGGCCTACGTAGAACTCCCCTTCGAGGCGGTCTATCAGCACTTCGTAAACTTGCCCGATCCTGGCTTGGTTCGCCTCGTAGGAGATTTCTTCCTGCATATCCATGATTTCCTGCGCGCGACGTTCCTTTTCCTCTTCCGGAACGGTATCGCCCAAGGGATAGGCAGGCGTGCCCTCCTCGCGCGAATACGGAAAAACGCCCAGGCGGTCAAAGCGGAACGACTGCACGAAGGCTTTCAAGCGCGAAAAGGCCGCTTCGTCCTCGCCGGGAAACCCCACAATCAGCGTGGTGCGGAAAACCGCGTCGGGCAAGGTCTTACGGAAATCTTCCAACAGGGAGAGCGTCTGTTCTTGGGTAGTGTTCCGCAACATGCTTTTTAAAATGGGGGTATCGATATGCTGCAGGGGAATGTCCACGTAGCGGCAGACCTTGGGTTCGGTACGCATCACTTCCAGCAAGTCTTTGGGGAACGCATGGGGATAGAGGTATTGCAGGCGTACCCAATGGAGGCCGTCGATGCGGCAGAGATCGCGTACAAGGTCGGCAATAACCCGTTTGCCATACAAATCCAAGCCATAGCAAGTTAAATCCTGCGCCACAAGAATTAGTTCCTTTACGCCGTTTCCGGCCAAAATACGGGCTTCTTTCAGGATTTCTTCCTTCGGACGGGAAATATGCCTGCCCCGAATCAACGGAATGGCACAAAATGCGCATTGACGGTCGCATCCTTCCGACACCTTGAGATAGGCATAATGAGAAGGCGTGGTCAAATTCCGCAAAGTATCGTCTGCCGCCACTGCGGTCTGCAATATTTCCTGCACAACCGACTGCGTGTCATTCACACCCAGCCAGGCATCCACATCGGGAATTTCCTTTCTGAGTTCTTCTCCATGCCGCTTCACCAGACAGCCCATTACAAAAACCTTCCCTTTTTTCCGGCGGTTCTTGCGCGCCACTTCAGCAAGTATCGTATCTATTGATTCTTGTTTGGCATCCAATATAAAGCCACAGGTATTAATCAACACCACATCGGCCGTACGCGGACTTTCTTCGTGGATCAGTGTCCAGCCTGCCTTCCGGATATTGCCGAGAATCACTTCCGAATCAACCGTGTTCTTGGAACATCCCAGACTGATAAGCTTCAACGAGGGCATCACTTAATCTTTCTATGCAAAAAGCGAATCCACAAAGGACTGCTTGTCAAAAAATTGCAAATCGGTAATTTTTTCCCCCACACCGATGTAACGGATGGGGATATTGAACTCGGCTGAAATGCCGATTGCCACACCGCCTTTGGCCGTTCCGTCCAATTTGGTAAGGGCAAGGGCATTGACCTCGGTAGCGGCCGTAAACTGCCGCGCCTGTTCAATGGCGTTCTGTCCTGTGGAGGCATCCAACACCAACAACACTTCGTGCGGGGCATCGGGCACCACCTTTTTCATCACATTCTTGATTTTCGAAAGTTCATTCATGAGCCCCACCTTGTTGTGCAGACGTCCGGCGGTATCGATAATCACCACATCGGCCGCCTTGGCCACCGCCGATTTAAGTGTATCGAAAGCCACCGAGGCCGGGTCTGCCCCCATGGCCTGCGCCACCACCGGCACCTCCGTGCGCCGTCCCCATTCCTGCAACTGCTCTACTGCCGCCGCACGGAATGTATCGGCCGCGCCCAACACTACATTGGCACCATTCTGCTTAAACTTATAGGCCAGTTTACCTATCGTGGTGGTCTTGCCCACGCCGTTCACCCCCACCACCATGATCACATAAGGTTTTTTACCCTCCTGTAACCAAGGTTCGGCCTCAGGTGCATTGCCAGACAACAGGGCCACGATTTCTTCGCGCAACACCTTGTTGAGTTCGTCCGTTCCTAAGTATTTGTCGCGTCTGACCCTTTCCTGAAGCCGCTCTATAATCTGCAAGGTGGTCTCCACACCCACATCGGACGTAACCAAGGCTTCTTCCAGATTGTCCAACACCTCATCATCGACAGAGGATTTTCCGGCAACGGCGCGTGTGAGCTTCTTAAAAACACTCTCTTTGGTCTTATCCAATCCTTTTTCAAGATCAACCCGCTCTTCCTGTGCTTGTTCGGCAGTCTTGCTTCGGGAGAGAAACGAAAAAATTCCCATGTTACATATTGTTGTTTATGCTGTTCCGACCGGAACATCCGATTACGGTCTCATACAAACACATAAAGGTCCACAGGCAACTGCCGGTGAACCTCTATGCAAAATCTCCGACGGAAAAAAACCGCACGGAAAAGCCGGTCTGAACCAGATTAGGCTTTATTGGCGAAATATTCCTTAACCTTGTCGTTAGCAATAATTTCTTCCTTGAAGGTATAAGCACCCGTCTTGGGAGACTTTACCACCTTCACTACCTTGGCAAAATCTTTGCCGGTACCGGTTTTCAGGGTTGCAACTACTTTCTTTGCCATGGCTGATCAATTATTTGATTTCTTTATGAACCGTTACCCTCTTCAGGATAGGGTTGTACTTCTTCAATTCCAATCTGTCGGGCGTGTTTTTCTTATTCTTCGTGGTAATATAACGGGAAGTGCCCGGCATACCGCTGGCTTTGTGTTCGGTGCATTCCAAAATCACCTGAACGCGTGCCTCTTTGTTCTTCTTTCCCATGGTTTCTAACTATTTTAGGTATTCTGAATAGGAGTGCAAAGGTAGTATTTTTTTTGGGATTAACAAAGGGGAACCTGCCTTACGGCAAATTCCCCTTCTCAATCAAACTATTTCCCGACTATTTCTTGGCGGGCTTGATATCCAGCTTCACGGGGTTGACCATGTTTTCGGTCTTCATGATCTTTTCCAAATCGGCTTTGGACA
>CAYTCD010000089.1:0-6870 GCA_964436335.1 uncultured Bacteroidaceae bacterium | reverse complement strand
AAGGTTTTTAAGCCAGGGCGAAAAGTAATGTTTTGTTCTCATTGCTTGCAGTGTTCATGTTCAACGCTGCAAAACTAAAATCACTTTCGCCTACACATTGTATTCAAAACGGCAAATCTTTATTGAGCGTAAAACAAAAAACAAACAATTATTAGAATGTCTTGATTGATTTCTATAATTTTGTCTCTGTAACAATAAAACTGGTGATTAACCATGGACGAATTAAAGAAACTATTGGAATTGCCCTTCAATGAAACTCCAACCGAAGATATGGCGAAAGAGATTGTCTCCAATCTGATGTTAAATTATGTCATCACGAAAGGAGACAAAGAGTATGAAATCATAGAAGCCGAATTCTACTATTATTCCCCTTCACATCCAGACATAACCGTTTACAAACGGCATATGGATGGCGGCCGCTTCTTCTTTCATCAAAGCGGCTTGGATATCACCTTCAAAAGCCACATTGAAGAAATCAATGGAAAAATCGATTCACAAAAAAGTTATTTTGGGGGTATTTTGATTCGCGCCCTAAGACAGATGGACGACAAGACGTTCATTTTAGGCCCTATGAAATGCGTAGACCATTTATGGGATAATTTTAATGCGTTAGAAAAACCCGCTCTATCTGAATATCCCTATTTGATACACAGACCCATTGAAGGTGTCAAACCCATAGCCGCCGAAAACATAGTCGCCGAGGAACGACATTATCCTATTGATGATGCTAAAAAGGCGGACAGAGCAAAATCATTGAATGCAAAGTTTGACGGAGAAGATCAGGATTTAGATCACTGGCTTAATCGTCATTATCGGTTTGTGCGAAACGATATAAAACCGGATGAAAAATCACTGAAGAAATATAACAATAGGAAACCTTCTCCATGTCCTAATTCATGGAAATCTTAGCGATAGTGTAAGAAGAGCTATACTTCCTCCACGGGCGGGCGGCATCCAACCAGCCTTTTTCCTGCCAGTAGCGCCAATCGAGCGTTTCGGGAATGCTGCGGTGCAGGCGCTTCTGCAACCAACGGCTGAACAGGAAGCGGAGTTTGACTATCAGACGAGTACGGGCAGGACGGGTATAGTCTTTTTTGGCGTAGGCGCGAGACAGTTTCGCAACGCCGGCAAGCAGTTTCTTCCGCCGCTGTTCCGAAAGACATTCCCAAACGACATTCCCGTAGAGAGTGCCGCTGAACACGCCTATTTCGGAGATGCCCCACCAAGACAGGCTGTGTTTGATGTCCTTGGCGGTGGTGCGTGAACCGCCGCCCAAGCATTGCGTAATAATAACGGCGCGTTTCCCGAACATTTCCGCCGCCGGGCGGTGAGAAATCCAACGGTAGCCGAAGTGATCCAATAGAGACTTCATCGCCCCCGTCACATGCTTGACATAGGTCGGAGAAGTCATCACAATTAAATCGGACTCCAAAAGCGACTTCTCAATCACCTCCACATAAGCACGGTCTTTACAGGTGGCTTCGCCCTTCGCGAAACAGCTTGTGCAACCCTGACAGAAGGCCGGGCAATCCTTGGGCAACACATATTCCGTTATCTCGGCAAAAGCCCTGAACGGCTCCAAAAACGCTTCCTTCAGCCGATAGGTCACCCCCTTTTTTTCCGTTCCGTTTATCACCACGATTTTCATAGAAATTCCCTTACCACAAAACCATCAACGAATCATTGACGATTTTATATTAAAAAATGCTGTGACTACACATTAACTTATCCCCTACTTCCCGATGCAGAACCTCGAGAAAACATTTCCCAGCACATCGTCGGTCAGAATCTTTCCTGTAATGAGACCCAGATGGTCGATGGCCGAGCGGATATCCATCGCGAGCAGATCACCTGGCAGACCGCTTTCCATTCCCTCCGAGATACGCCCCAGGTCTTCCTTTACCAAACCCAAGGCCTCGTAGTGACGCGCATTGGTCAGCACCACCGCGTTGGCATCTGGCATCTCAGGAATCAGTTCCCGCAAGGTATCCTCCAATAAATCCATGCCCAGGCGTTCCCGCGCCGAGAGATACACCGTATCGCCCTTCCGTTCCTCGCCGCGCCCCACGGCATCCACCTTGTTCGCCACAAAAATCACCTTTATGTTGCCCATCATATTCGTATCCTCCCCACCGGCATCCGCACCCAAGCCTTGTTTCCACGTCTCCACCTCCTGCCGCGCCGCCTCCAACGTCATCGTTTCCATATCGAACAGATACAGCCAGGCCTGCGCCTGCCGCATCTTCTCCAAGGTACGCCCAATGCCCATGCGTTCCACCTCGTCCTGTCCCTGACGCAAACCCGCCGTATCCATAAAGCGGAACTTCACGCCCGCTATCTGCCAAACCTCCTCTATCGTATCGCGCGTGGTGCCCGGAATATCGCTCACCAAGGCCCTTTCCTCGTGCAGCAGCGCGTTCAGCAAGGTACTTTTGCCCGCATTGGGTTTGCCCACGATGGCCACCCGTATGCCTTCCTTGAGCGCGTTTCCCGTCTGGAAAGACCGCCGCAAGGCATCCACCTTGTCCGCTATGGCCTGCAAGAGTTCCCGCAAACGCCCGCGATCGGCAAACTCCACATCTTCCTCGCTGAAATCCAGTTCCAATTCCACCAAGGCCACGAAATCGAGCAGTTTCTGCCGCAATTCCTCTATTTCCGAAGAGAATCCGCCCCGCAGCTGACGGAGGGCGATATCATGCACCGCCCGACTTTCGCCCGCAATCAAGTCCGCCACCGCCTCGGCCTGGCTCAAATCCATCTTGCCGTTGAGGAAAGCCCGTTGGGTGAACTCACCCGGTTCGGCCATACGCGCCCCGGCGGTCACCAAAGCCTCCAGCAGACGGCGCACGATATAAGGCGAAGCATGGCACGAAAATTCCACCACATCCTCGCCCGTATAGGAATGAGGCGCCAAGAAAAGCCCCACCACCCCTTCGTCCAGCACCTCCG
The DNA here is from genome assembly GCA_964436335.1 of uncultured Bacteroidaceae bacterium. Taxonomy (GTDB): domain Bacteria; phylum Bacteroidota; class Bacteroidia; order Bacteroidales; family P3; genus Pullibacteroides. Next base: position 3,921 of record CAYTCD010000089.1, on the reverse strand, counting down.
TACCCTTGGCATCTTGGGCTACAAATTCGGCGAACTTCAAACGGTGCGACTTCATTTCCGAAAGGCTTCCCTTGCGGCAACGGGTCACCTTTTCGGCAATCGCCACCGCATCCCGGCCGCTGAGCCTTATAACACTAATGCCACCGTTTCCCATCGGGGTCGCGGTGGCACAAATGCAATCATCCATAGATAAAGGAAGATTATTTCTGATAACGGGTCTTGAGTTTTTCCACCTGTTTCTTGAGTGCATCCACGCAAGAATCCACGGCTTCTTCAAAAGTATCGCATTGCTTGGAGGCAAACAGCTCGTCGCCGCTCACCGCCACGCGCACTTCGGCAATCTTGTTCATTTCCGATTGATCCTTATCGACCTTGAGCGTTACGTCTGCCTTGATGGCCTGCGGCAACAGGGTTTCCACCTTGCCCACTTTCTTGTCGATAAATTCCAGCAACGATTCGGCAGCCTTGAATTTGACCGCATTGACAGATATTTCCATAGCAAAACGTTTTTATGTTCCCCAAGCCGGGCGCTGCCCTGCCCTCGGAACGGTTAATATTAAGCTTTTCCCACCGGCATCCACCGGGTTCAAAACCGAGCCTAAGTTACGATTTTTTTCGGAAAAAGCCGCCTTACCGTCGCGGATGGGCCGAAGCGTAGTCTTTCTTGAGCTTTTCTATCGTGTTGTGCGTATATACCTGCGTGGATGCCAGCGAGCTGTGCCCCAACAGTTCCTTGACCGCATTCAGGTCGGCCCCCTGATTGAGCAGGTGGGTGGCAAAGGTGTGGCGCAACACGTGCGGGCTGCATTTGGCCAAGTCAGTATAGAGGTGCAGGCAGTTCTTCACAATCAGATAGACCGTACGGCGCGGCATGGGCATCCCCTTTTCGGTAATGAAAAAGGCGTTCTGTCCGGGCACGGCTTTGGCCGCACGCAGTCTCCGGTAGTGTTCTATCTCTGTCGAAAGGCTTTCCGTGAGGGGAATGATGCGTTCCTTGTTGCGTTTTCCCAGCACCTTGACCCGTTTGTTGGCGGTATCTATATCCTCGTCCGCCATGCCGATCAGTTCCGCCAGACGCACGCCCGTGCCGTAAAACATCTCGATAATCAGGTAATCGCGGTAGGCGGTAAAATCCTCGCCGTTCACTTCGGCGGCCTCGATGTTCTCCATGCGGCTCTCCTCCACAAACACCGGAAGCCGCTTGGGAATCTTGGGCAGAGGCACTTGGCTGGCGGGATTGACCCGTACCCTTCCGTTCCGTTGCAGGTATTTATAGTACGATTTGAGCACCGACATCTTGCGGTGGATGCTGCTGGCCGAAAACTTCAAATCCACCAGATCCACTACATACGAGCGTATCTCCGGCTGGGTGGCCTCCGGCAGCTCCGTTTGGTAATGCTCCTTAAGATAATTTGCAAACTCCGCCAAATCAGAAGAATAGGCCTTTACCGTGCAGGGCGAATAACGTTTTTCCGCCTCGATATAATGAATAAATGCGGTTTGGGAATCCATTTCAAGGCAAATGTACGTACTTTTGTGGCTTTAAGAAAATCGATATGGAATCTCCGAAAAATCCGATAGAAATCATGGCTCCCGTAGGCTCGTTCCCGGCTTTGCAGGCCGCCTTGCAGGCCGGAGCGGATGCCGTCTATTTCGGCGTGGGGCAACTGAACATGCGGGCACGGGCGGCGGTCAACTTCCAGCCCGAAGACCTGCACGAGATAGCCCGGCTCTGCCGCGAACACGGCACACGCACTTACCTTACCCTCAACACGGTGGTCTATGACAACGAGCTGGAAGAATGTTACCGTGTGCTCGACTTGGCCAAGGATGCCGGTATCTGCGCCGTGATTTCTTCCGACTGGGCGGTTATCTCCTACGCACGCCAAATCGGCGTGGAAGTGCATATCTCCACCCAGTGCAACGTTACCAACATCGAGGCCGTGCGCTTTTACGCCCAATATGCCGACGTGATGGTGGCCGCGCGCGAACTGAGTCTGGAACAGGTGGCCGCCATTGTGCGGCGCATCAAGGCCGAAAACATCTGCGGCCCCTCCGGCAAGCCCGTGCAGATAGAAATCTTTGCCCACGGCGCGTTGTGCATGGCCGTTTCGGGCAAATGCTACCTGAGCCTCGACTATTACAATTCTTCCGCCAACCGGGGTTCGTGTCTGCAACTGTGCCGCCGCCCCTACAAACTGAGTCAGACCGACGGCGACCAAGACGTGGAAATCGCCGTGGATCACGAATACCTGCTCTCTCCAAAAGACCTCAAGACCGTTGATTTTCTCGACAAGATTCTGGAAGCGGGCGTGAGCGTGCTCAAAATTGAAGGACGCGGCCGGAGCGCGGACTACGTGAAGACCGTTACCGGTGTCTATAAAGAAGCCGTGGAAGCATGGCGCAAGGGCGAATACACCCGCGAGAATATCGCCAAATGGAACGAGCGTCTGCTTACCGTCTATAACCGGGGCTTCTGGAGCGGCTACTACCTGGGCCAAAAGATGGGCGAATGGACGCCCAAATACGGCTCGAGCGCGACCACGCAGAAAACCTACGTGGGCAAGATTACCAATTATTTTGACCGCCCCTGCGTGGCCGAACTCAAGGTGGAAGCCTCCAACCTCAAGATTGGCGACCGTTTTGTGGTGATCGGACACACCACCGGGGTCTATGAAGACGTGGTTTCCGAAATCCGCATGGACGACCAAAAGGTGGAAGAAACCGTGCAGGGCACCTATTGTTCGTTCAAGACCAAAAGCGAACTGCACCGGGGCGACAAGCTCTACCGCGTGGATAGCGTGCAGCGGAAATGAACCAAGCGGGATCTTGGTTTTCAACCGAAAGAAAAAGTAATTAACTTTGCTTTTTGCAACAAGCACAAGAACTCAAGATGAAACGCATCTATATCCTTACCGCCATATTGCTGAGTGCGGTTGTTTGCCGCCTACAAGCGCAATACTCCGTCTATCCGGTTGATGCCGCCCCCGAAAAAGCCGTTGAAAAAGGCATTTTTTACAGTCTGCCTCAAAACGGTTTCGAAATCACCCTCATTATAGAAGAGACCTCTCTTGAGCGGGGTATCTACAGTGACTATGCCGAACAATTGCTCAAATTATCGGCCATCAAGGAAAACACCACCAGCTACAGAATAAAAGATGTACGTATCCGCAACACAGCATATCCCGATCCAGAACGTACTTTCTGCGTGCAGGGCAGCCGGATTCCCGCTCTTTTGATAAACAAGAATGGTATTCTCAAGGGTGTGAACCTGCCCTTTGAAAAGTTTTGCATGCAGGATAGAAAAACGCATGACAAACCGCAGCCCCCACAAAAGGCCAAGGATGCGCCTGCCGGAGAACTTCCTGGCGTATACGGTTCTTTCGTACCGGTGGCCGACCTCAATATCCGGGCACGGTTCGATACTATCGTTACCCAGCGGAAAAACGATACAAGCCTTATTATTGAAAAGATCCTGCGTCCCCGCATAGACGAAAAAAGCCTTTCCGAACAGGCGCGGAAGATGGCGGATCTTATCTTCAAAATCCGTTCCGAAAAAGCCAATCTGCTTTACGGTCTGCAAGAAGTTCCCTATCCCGCCGGTACTCTGGAATTTATGTACCGCCAATTGGAGTCTAACGAACGCCGCTATTTAGAATGTTTTACGGGTACGGTTCACCGGAAAGATTTACGCCGCACTTTCCGGATAATTCCCAAGATTGGCCAGACAGACTATCCCTTCGCTATCTTCTCTCCCGAAGAAGGCTTGTTTGAAATTGACGATACCGCGATAAACGATGCCGAAGATCTCCTGACGCTTCATCTCTCCGCCCTTCCTTTTGCCGGAGAAGAAGCCGTTGCGTTCCAGACCCATCAAAAGATATCGGCCTCCGCTTCCGGCTTCTATTATCTGATACCGCG
>CAYTCD010000088.1:6800-7141 GCA_964436335.1 uncultured Bacteroidaceae bacterium | reverse complement strand
TGCATCTGTGCCAATCTTTAGTTATAGGTATATCCTTTAAATTTTCCGTAAATGGGTTTGATGCCGGAGATGGCGTGGTAGATCATGAAAGAAACAGGGTGAGTGGCGGTGGCGAAAGCCTTTTCATACACTTGTATATTGCCTAGAAGATCTTTCTTGGAAAGGTTGTTTTCCGTCAGATAGTATTTATTGTGGCCGAGGGTAATGTAAGGAAGGCCGTAGGCTTCTTCGAAAAGCGGCAGGAGAATCACCAAGCGGCTTTTACCGTAGCTGTTCAGTCTGGCGATGCGGGCGTCGTAACCAGTTTGGTTGAGCATGAAAACGGTAAACAGCAAGGGTTC
>CAYTCD010000088.1:4127-6790 GCA_964436335.1 uncultured Bacteroidaceae bacterium | reverse complement strand
GAAAAGAGGCTTTCGTCGAACAGGCTTACCATCATATAATATTGGTAGTCGTTTAATGCAAGTTCTTCTTTGTATTGGTACAATTGAAAGAGTACGGGGTTGAATTCTTGGTCGGAAAGGTATTGCCAGAATTTGGAGAGATGTTTTCCGGTTCCTTTTCCCAGACCGATGTTGCGTAGGGAAGGCGCATAATGGATATTTATATCCTTGCCGTAGAATTTAAGCGGCAGGAAGTGTTGTTTGTTCAAAGAAGCGGCTACTGCTTCGGTACCCGCCCCATGTGTATAGTTTTCGGGAACAGGGGAGAAAACAACGGGCAGTGGGGTAATGTAACTGTCGGCCTGGATAAGGCGTGCATGAGGGGCGTCCGCCTTGGCTGCCGATGTTTTTTCTGTAAAGAAGCTGCCGTCCGTCAAAACGGGGCGGTTGTCTATGGCAAGGGGAAAACTTTGCCATTCGGTTCGCAGGTAATCGGCAAAATCCTGGTTGTTCTGGCGTTGAAGTTCTGCAAAATCCCCGACAGTATTGGCCTTGATGTTGTCGTTGAACCATTCGGAGATGCTTTCTTTGGCTTGGTTGAAATTGTCTATCAGGGTTTCTTTCTTCTCGTTGAACTCCTGCTTCACATCTTCCTTGATATCGTTGGCGGCATTCAATATTGCCGATTCGATATCTTCCCGCCCGTTCTTGATTGCTTCCTTTGTGTCTTCTGTCTTCTCCTTGCGTTGTTGCTTGGGTTGGCTTGCCGTGCTGTCGGGCAGAACCGGGGCGTGAACCGTATCGGCGGTATCGGGCAAGAAAACGGCTTTCCCTTGAACGGGAACGGCAAGGAGGCCTAAACAAAACAGTATAAGGCAAGGAAGTCTTTTCATCTTTGAAAAAGATATATGTAAACAAGCAAATTTAATGTAAAATACGGGAATACCCAATTGAACATTTACCAGTTTACAAAGGCGCGTTGATAGATGTCATCTACTAATTCCTCTGTAATTTCCTCTATTAGAGAAGACTCTACAGAAGAAAGACTCAGGTTGGCATCGTAATCGCGGTAACGCGAAAAATTTTGGGAGAAACTGCTTTTGTCGTCGAAGCGGTTTTGGTAGCGGGCCTGCACGGTGATGGTGAGACGGTTCATAGCCGCTTTGTCGTTGCTTTGTATAGATACGGGCACAACCGTGTATCCTACGATTTCGCCAGAAAACTGCAGGTCGGCGAAACCATCCACAAGCACGAGATTGCTTTGGGAGATAAGGTATTCTTTAAGCCGGTCGGTAAAGACGGAACTCAGGGTGGGCTGCACCGAAGGGGCGCGGTTACGGAAGTATCCTACGCTCAAGGTTTTGGCCTCGGAAGGAATGGAAGCACCCGAAAGCGAGTAAATCTTGCAAGCGGTCAACACCGGACATAGCATAAGAACGAGGAGTAAAGGCTTTAGGATGCGCATGGTCAGTCTTCCAAAAGAATGTTGAATTCCTTTATTTTCCGATAGATGGTGCGTTCCGAAATACCTAATTCGGCGGCCGCCTTACGCCGGTTGCCGTGGTATTTGGCAAGCGCCTTTTCTATCAGCATTTTCTCCCGCTTTTCCAGACTCAAATCCTCTTCGTGTGCAGCGGGTTCATTGAGGATTTCCGCATGTGCCACATTAGAAACAACGGGAACGGTGGCGTAGGGGGCTACCGACGTTTCGGGGGAGAGAATGGTATAGGCGTTACTTTCGATAGGTTCGTTGATGCGGCCGCCTTCGCCCATCCGGGAAACTGCCTGTTTGAGTTGGTGAATATCTTTCTGCATGTCAAACAGCACGCTGTAAAGAATTTCCCTTTCAGACATACCTGCCTGCGTATTTTTCCCTAACAAGACGGGGAGTCGTCCTGTATCGGTGTCGGGTAAAGCGCGTTTGAGGGTTTCGGCCGACAGGGTACGGTCTTTCTCCACGATAGTGAGCTGTTCGCTGATGTTCTTCAGTTCGCGGATATTGCCCGGCCAGGAATAAGAGAGCAGAACCTGACGGGCTTCTTCGCTGAGCTGAAGCGGCGGAATCCGGTACTTTTCACTGATATCGGTCGAAAACTTGCGGAAAAGCAACTCTATGTCTTCCGGCCGCTGTTTGAGCGAAGGCACTTGAATCGTAATCGCGTTAAGCCGGTAATAGAGGTCTTCGCGGAATTTACCTATTTGAATCTGTTCGGGTACGTTCACGTTGGTGGCCGCCACCACGCGCACATTGGTTTTCTGCGCTTTGGAGGAACCCACTTTGAGAAACTCACCGGTTTCCAACACCCGCAACAGGCGAACCTGTGTGCTCAGCGGCAGTTCAGCTACCTCGTCCAGAAAAATCGTTCCTTTGTCGGCTTCTTCGAAATAACCTTTGCGTGCTTCGCGGGCGTCGGTAAAAGATCCTTTTTCGTGTCCGAAAAGTTCAGAATCGATGGTGCCTTCGGGTATGGCCCCGCAGTTGATGGCCACGTAACTGTTGTGCTTGCGTGCGCTCAGTTCATGGATGATTTTGGGAAAGAACTCCTTTCCTACGCCGCTTTCACCCAATATCAATACACTCAGGTCGGTGTTAGCTACCTGCATGGCGATATCGATGGCCCGGTTGAGAAGGGGCGAATTGCCGATAATGCCGAAACGTTGTTTGATGCTTTGGATATCCATAG
>CAYTCD010000088.1:0-4027 GCA_964436335.1 uncultured Bacteroidaceae bacterium | reverse complement strand
GCTTTTGCTCTCGGCTTGCAGTTTATTTGTAAGCAATAAACGCGGCGCCTCGGCAAAATCCAAATAAATTTGGCTTTTGCTCTCGGCTTGCAGTTTATTTGTAAGCAATAAACGCGGCGCCTCGGCAGAATCCAAATAAATTTGGCTTTTGCTCTCGGCTTGCAGTTTATTTCATATTGGTGAAGACGTTCTGTACGTCGTCGTCTTCCTCTATCCTGTCAACGAGTTTCTGCACGTCTTCCTGCTCGGCTTCCGAAAGTTCCTTGGTGTCGGTGGGAATCCGGTCAAAACGGGCGCTCACGAGTTCAAAGCCGTTGCTTTCGATGTATTTCTGAATGTCGCCGTAGGCTTCGAAAGGCGCGTAAATCGTGATGTTGCCGGTTTCGTCGTCCACAAACACCTCTTCCATGCCGCAGTCGATCAGTTCCAGTTCCAAATCGTCCATTCCCACGCCTTCCTTGGGCTTGATGTTGAACACGCATTTGTGTTCGAACATAAAGGTGAGGCAACCGGTAACGCCTAAGGAGCAACCGGCCTTGGTAAAGTAGGAACGGATATTGGCCACCGTGCGCTGGTGGTTGTCGGTGGCGGTCTCGATCAGGATGCCGATGCCGTGCGGACCGTATCCTTCATATACGATTTCCTTGTAATCCTTCTGGTCTTTTTCGGTGGCACGTTTGATAGCCCTTTCGATATTGTCTTTGGGCATGTTTTCTGACTTGGCCGTTTGAATGATGGCACGAAGGCGCGGGTTGGTGGCCGGATCGCTTCCGCTCTTGGCGGCAATCGTGATTTCTTTGCCCAAGCGGGTAAAGGTACGGGCCATATTGCCCCAACGCTTGAACTTGCGCGCTTTTCGGTATTCAAATGCTCTTCCCATTGTATTTATGTGTATTATAAGTTTATACAATTATCTTTTTCTCTGTTGCGTCTGTTGACGGGCAATTTCCTGCTGCCGTTTGGCCATTTCTTCCAGACGTATCTGGAACTTGGATTTCTTTATCGGCTTCTTTTTGTTTTCTTGGATCTTAGCCAAAACCTTCCGGTCGTCTATCATACGGCGGATAAAGAACATCTGCAGGAAAGTGATGAACATAGACAGGCAGTAGTAGTAGTTGAGCCCCGAGGCATAACTGTTAAGAAAACAGAGCAACATGACAGGCATGAAGTACATCATGAATTTCATGCCGGGCATTTGGTTGCTCTGCGCCTGTTGTTTCATGGTCATGTGCGTGTAGAGCAGGTTGGAAACGGCCATCAGCAAGGCGAACAGACTGATATGATTGCCGTAAAAAGGAATATTGAACGGTAGGGTGGCGATACTGTCGTAACTCGACAGGTCGCTTGCCCAAAGAAAAGATTTCTGCCGCAGTTCGATGGAGGCGGGAAAGAAGCGGAACATGGCCAGTACGATGGGAAACTGCAACAGCATGGGAATACAACCCGAAAGGGGACTGATGCCGGCTTTCTTGTAAAGGTTCATCGTGGCCCTTTGTTTGTCCATGGCCTGTTCGGGTTTGGGGTATTTCTTGTTGATTTCGGCTACTTCAGGTTGGATTACACGCATTTTGGCCGAAGAAGCGTACGATTTGTAAGTGAGCGGAAAAATCACGATTTTCAGCAGAATCGTAAGGATAAGGATAATCAGTCCGTAATGAACGCCTTTGGATTCGAGAAAGTCGAAAGTGGGAATTACCGCCACGCGGTTTATCCACTGCATCAGAAAGAAACTCCAGCCCAGAGGAATCTGACGTTCCAGATCTAAATTAAAGTCGCGCAGGGTGCGGTATTTGTTGGGGCCGGCATAGATGTTCATGCCGATGCTTTGTTGCGCTACCCCGTCGTAAGGCAGTCCGATAACGGCTTCCAGGTCTTTCAGGTAACCTATCGGTGCGTTCTTTTGCGTATAGTTGCGGATCTCTGCACTCGAAAAATCCTGGTCCGCGATCAGGCTCACGCTGAAGAATTGCTGCTTGAACGAGATCCATTTACTGGGTGTGGTCAGCGATTTGGCGTCATCCCGGGTTTCTTTCAGATAGCGTACCTTGTCGTTGAGCGGCTTGTAATAGACGGCAGTGTTCATGCTTTCCATCTGCAGGGATTTCTCCAACTGCTCCAGACGCGCGTTCCACACCAGGTCGATAAAGGATGTGTTGGCGGCAATCAGGTGTTGCATCTGCACGAAATTCACATCGAACCCCATCATGTATCGGTTGCCGTAAACAGTATAGACAAACTCCACGTAGCGGTCCTTGTCGGGGCGGAGCTCGTTGTCGGCATCCATTACGGAGGGATAGAGGCGCATCCTTACCTGCAGGCTGTCTTCTCCTTTTACGGAAGTCTGCAACGGCATCAGGCATTCAAAATAGTATTGGTCGGTGCGTACGCTGCGGTTGTTGGCGAAGAATTGCAGATAAAAGTCGGAAAGGGCTTCATTGAAAAGCACTAGATCCGTTTTCTGATAAGTGAGGTAATCCTTGAGCCGGATGCCGGAGATACGGCCGCCCCGGTTGTTGAAATTGATGGTGAACACTTCGTTCTCTACCGAGAAATAACGGTTTTCTCCTTCTGTGGCTGCAAAAAACGGATGGGCCGGATCTGCGGCGGGGCGGGCGGTGGAATTGACCGGGGTTTCCGATTGATGGCGGGCCGTGGTGGTCAAAGTGTCGGTTTGGGAAACGGAGGTGTTCTGTTCGGTCGCTGCGGCTTGGTGTTGTTTTTCCATCTTGGAAGTCTGCCAATAGGAGAATCCAAGCAGTACGACAAACATTAACACTAAGCCAAGGATGCTTTGTTTGCTCATTCGTCTTTTTTCAAAAGGGTGAGTAAATGACCCTGCGGGCAATGGAATGCACGCAAGGGGCGCAAAGATAGCGAAAAAACAGAGTTCTGCCAAAATGGCGGTCTATCGCTATTTCCCCGATTTTTGCTACCTTTGCAAGTTACGCTTATAAGGAGAAAACAATGGGCGAAGGCTCTGTTTAATCCTTTGTTTATTCGTAAATAACTGTTAAACAAGTTAATATGAGCTTTAAAATCGTAGTTTTGGCCAAGCAGGTTCCCGACACCCGCAATGTGGGCAAAGATGCCATGAAGGAAGACGGGACGATAAACCGGGCGGCGCTTCCGGCGATTTACAATCCCGAAGATCTCAATGCCCTGGAGATGGCCATCCAGATCAAAGAAAAAGTGGAAGACGCGCAGATCATCGTCCTCACGATGGGTCCAGGCCGGGCTTCTGAAATCGTACGCGAATCCATGTATCGCGGTGCTGACGGCGGATGCCTGATCAGTGATATGAAATTTGCGGGGGCCGATACGTTGGCCACCTCCTATACCTTGTCTATGGCCTTGCGTAAGCTTGCGCCGGTTGATGTGGTGCTTTGCGGCCGTCAGGCGATTGACGGCGACACGGCGCAGGTAGGCCCGCAGACGGCCGAAAAATTGGCGATGCCGCAGATTACCTATGCCGAAGAACTTATGGCTGTGGACGCCAAGTCGATTACCATAAAACGGCGTTTGGAACGTGGTGTGGAAACGCTCAAATCTCCGCTTCCGTGCCTGATTACCGTTCACGGTTCGGCCAAGGAATGCCGTCCGCGCCATGCCATCCGCGTGATGCAGTATAAATATGCCGGTACACCTTCCGAAATGGCCACCGCCGATGAAAACCGCAAGGCTAAGGTAGCCGCCGACAAACGCCTCCAGATTCAGGAATGGACAGCCGCCGATTTGAATGCGGACGCCGGACGTTTGGGTATGGCCGGTTCTCCCACCAAGGTAAAGAAAATCGACAACGTGGTTTTGGTACATAAGGAAGCCAAAGTGATGGACGGTTCGGACAACGCTGTGAACGAACTGATGCAGGAACTTATTTACTCGCATATCATTGGATAGGTTTTCTGCAATTTAAATCGAAGAAAGACATGAACAACGTATTTGTATATTGTGAAGTAACCGAAGAACGCGGCATTGCCGACGAGAGTTTGGAACTGCTCTCCAAAGGACGCCGTCTGGCAGACACGCT
>CAYTCD010000087.1:0-7170 GCA_964436335.1 uncultured Bacteroidaceae bacterium | reverse complement strand
GCACGTAGTCGAGCAAGCTTTGTCCGGTGGTGCGTATCACGGCGATGATGTCCGCTCCCTGACGGGCGGCGGCCTGCGCCTGGGTTACGTCTTCGTAGATGTTGCCGGTGGCCACAATCACGTAAAGATAGGGCTTGGGGCCTTCGCCAATCGTGCGGAGGTATTCCTCGCGGCGGGCCCTGCGGTCACGGATGCGCTTTATCGAAGCGTCGATATAGGGTTGCAGGGCGGCATGGCGCTTTTCGGCGGCGGCCACAGGCGTCTTGCCCAAATCGTATTGGCCCGCGCCCACCATTTCGGCAATCTGTTGCGGGGTCTTGCCCGTATCGCTCACGGCATTACCCATCACGAACATGATGCCTTCTCCCAGCAATCCGGCATTCTTGAGGGCATCCACCACCACGTTGGGATAAGGCACGCCGTCTTCGGTCACGCCGTCTATCCCCAACAGGCGGGCAATCGTCCTTTCCGTGGCCACAGTGGTGTAACCGTCCACAAAACGCTGCACTTGCGCCGCAATATTGCCGGCGGCTGTCCGCGCTTGCTTCACCTTGTCAAAATCAAGGCCTAATTTGCTTTTTGTTTGGTTCATCTTATGCTTTATTGTTTTTTTCTGATGTTCCATAGTATTTTTCCGCACGTTCCAGCACCTCGGCGTCAAAGCCCAGCAAACGGGCTATGCGCAAGGCTTCGGCGGGCGGATGGCCCTGTGCGGTTTCTTCTTCCACCGAATAATCCATGCAGGCCTGTATGCGCGAGATATCAAATGTCTTCGCATTTTTTTCCCTTCCGTTTTCTGCCGCAACGGTATTCCAGTCTTCGCGAAAACCCCGTATGCGGAGCCGCCGAACCGGATTGGGAATAGAACCGTAGTGCGTGCTTACCATACTGACGCAGGAAGCGTTTTCCAGACATTCCAACACCGCGCTCACGATGGCTTTTCCTTCGTCGGGATTAGTGGTCCTGGCCAACTCATCGATAAACAGCAACAGGCGGGCACCTTGGCGGAGCGATTCCAACACCGTATTGAGCCGTTGCATTTCCGCCCCAAAAGAAGAAAGACCGCGCGTTTCGTTCTGTTCGTCCTGCACCAGAAGTTCTATTCCGTCGAATAAAAACAAGGTGGCTTCTTCAGCGGGAATCGGAAAACCGAACTGCAACAGGCACTGCGAAAGTGCAAGACTTTTAAGCAAGACTGTCTTACCGCTCATATTGGCACCGGTAAGCAGGCATGTGCCTTTCTGCAAGGCGATATCCACAACTTGATAACGGTGATGACTGCTTTCCAAAGCTTGTTTTACCATTGGGTTGAACAGTCCTTTGTATCGCAACCGAGGCTGCGTATTCTCGTTCCACACGTTTTTTTGCAAAACGGGCGGCACAAGTACCGTTTCATGTGCCAAAACGGCCTTGGCAAGCAATAAATCCCAATAAGCCACACACTGCATGGCTTCTTTCAACGCGCAAAGATGCGGACGAAGGCGTTCGGCCAAGATTTCGCGAACCCGCCGTTCTATCTCCTCGCATTCGGCCTGCAAACGGGAAACAGTCTCCGATATGGAATCCTCCGGTTGTCTCTCGGCTTCCATACGGCGTATTTCCTTGCGTTTCCGCGCCAATTCGGCATCATACTCATCGTAGATATAAAACGTGGGCAAACCTTCCTTGTTCGGATCCAAAATAGAAACCACCGCCGAAAGATCGGGAAAGCCGACCGGAGCCGGATGAAAGGCACAGACCTTTACCAATTCCTTTACATAGGCCGCCGCCTCGCGCACCAAAAGAGAAAAGCGTTTTAGTTCAAAAAGCTGTACATCATCCACAGCCTCTTTTTCGAGCAATGCAAAAGTTCCGCGGATATCCAACACCTGAGAAAACTTCAACTGCAATTTTTCTACAACCGCAGTCTTTCCCTCTCCGATAAAAGATCTGAGCCTCTCCACACGTTGCAATTCCACCTGTAACGCATCTTCCTGACCCGGTGCGAACCAAGGCTGCCCGGAAAGAGATTCCCTTCCCACGCCCGACCGTATGTCGAGCCTGTTCAACATATATTCGAATCCGCTTATCTTCCGTTTTGCCTCGTCTATCCGCATAACCTACAAAGGTAACGCTTTTTCATTTACGGCTCGGTTGCCAAAATATCATATACTTCCCTGTCGAGGGCGGCACTCATCTTTTCGCGCAGTTCGGCCGAATTGAAACGATATCCGTCTGGAGCGAAAGGATTGACGCATACGCCCAATATCCGGGGCTGCTGCAACACCCATATCCGGGAACCGGCACGCAAAAACCGGCGATAAGCGGCATCCGAAAAAAAGAATTTGGTAAAATCGCTCACGATAAGGTCAGGCCGTTGCCGCTTTGAGGAAAGGAACTCAAGAAAAGAATCGTTCAGCAGACCGGCGATATAGAGAAAAGCACCCGATTTGCAATAAGGTTCTATTTTTTCCCGATAACGGTCTATCTGCAAAAGCGTGGGTATCTCAAGATTACGTATTTCTCCTTCGGTATCCATGCCGTGTACACCCGTTTTCAGATTTTCGAACAAAGCTTTTCTTTCGCCGTCCACACTTTCAAAAAGCGGCATATTCATCAATCGGTAGCGGAAATCCGTCTGCCTCACCAATTCGTCCATGTTTTTGGATAAAGCCGCTCCCGTGCAGAGAATCATGGCTTCCGAAACAAAAGGAGAAGCCAGGCTCATGCGCGACAATGCCCCATCTATGATGGCCGTCTTTACTCCCAGTCCGTGCGCCTGACGGATATACTCCCGCAAACCCTGCGTATGGGTATAACCCGATATGATGAGTTTTCCCGGCGTTTTGACCCGTGCCGTGACCAACCTGCCGCAAGCGGTACTTTCCCGGCTCACATTCAATATTTCGGCGGAGAGATGCCGCTTAAAAAAATATTGTTCGGCCGTCTGCACCACCATACCCGGATAAAAATCAAGTTCGGGTTTGGCGGTTTGCGAAACGATATCTGTCGATTCTCCGTCCGTGCCGATAGAGGTTACCGACAGCATGGCGGCTTTCTCGGGCGTGCGGTAACGGTGCAGAAGCGCACGCAGACAGACGGTCTTTCCTACGTTTTTGGCCATACCGACCACCGAAAGACTTCCGTAACGGGTTATCTGATCAAAAAAAGCAGGTATCATCATTTCAAAGATACAAAAAGTCGAGAGCAGAGACAACCGAAAGCCCCGCTTTCGAGTTGGCTATGCCGAGACGCCGTATCTTCTGCGTAGCAAAAGATACAAACGAAATTATCTTGGTATATTTGGCGCGCCAAAATCAGCCCATGACTGCTTCCACCGACCCACATCTATTAGAGACAGAACCTATTCCCAAATTGCTTTGGAAATATGCGCTGCCGGCTATCATCACAACTTTGACCACCTCGCTCTACAACCTCATCGACCGGGTGTTCATCGGACAGGGCGCAGGAGCCATGGCTATTTCGGGTCTGGCCCTGAGTCTGCCAATCATGAATCTCCTTCAGGCTTTCGGCACACTGATAGGCGTGGGCGCATCCACCCGCGTTTCTATCGTGTTGGGAATGCACGACAGAGACTGGGCAGAACGTATCTTAGGCAACGCTTTGATCCTTACGCTCATCATTTGGGCTTTTCTCTCGATATTCTGCCTAGCATTGCTGCATCCGCTACTCACCACTTTCGGCGGTAGTGAAAACACGATTCCTTATGCCGTGAACTATCTTGCCATCATCATTCCGGGCTATATATTCAGCAATCTCGCCTATAGTTTCTGCAACATCATACGCGCTTCGGGCGCCCCCGGAAAATCAATGACCATCATGCTCGTCGGTGTGGGTGTGAACCTGATTCTCGACCCGCTGTTCATTTTCGGTTTCAAGATGGGCATACAGGGAGCGGCCATCGCTACGGTACTCTCGATGTTCGCCACCTCTATCTTCACTATGTATCATTTTCTCAGACCCGGTGCCTATATCCGCTTTACCCGCTCCACGTTGAAACTGAAGAAAACCATCGTCCGCAACATCCTCTCCATTGGCATGTCGCCTTTCCTCATGAACATCGCCGCCAGTGTGGTGGCCATTATCCTCAACAGCCGTCTTTTCAAGCATGGAGGTGATCTCGCCGTAGGTGCCTACGGAATCATCAATAGTTACGGTATCCTTTGCGTGATGTTCGTTATCGGACTTTGCCAAGGTATGCAACCCATAGTGGGCTACAACTATGGTGCCAAAAAACTGAAGCGCTCCAAACAAACGCTTTACCTTTCCATAAAGGTGGGAACACTCATCACCGCTTTCGGATTTCTATTGTTGGAAATCTTTCCCGAAACGGCGGCCAAGGTGTTTACAACCGACAAGGATTTGATCGCCATCACCAAAACCGGACTCCGCTTCGTTTTCCTGCTTTTCCCTTTTGTGGGATTCCAAATCGTAACCAGTAATTTCTTTCAGTCTTTGGGCAAGGTGCACCTGTCTATTTTTCTGAGTCTGACCCGACAAGTGCTGTTTTTGATTCCAGCCCTCTATATCTGCTCCGGCCTTTGGGGCTTAAACGGTGTATGGGCGGCCACACCCGTGGCGGATTTTTTCTCCATCCTGATTACGCTGGTGATTCTGCAACGGCAGATAAAACGCCTCGAATAACACTTTTCCGCTCAATCGATCCGGCTCCATCTGAGCCGCAGGCTGTTGCTGACCACCGATACGGAACTGAACGCCATGGCCGCACTTGCTATCATTGGGTTGAGCGTCCAACCGAGGAAAGGATACAACAAACCGCTGGCAAAAACGATGCCCGCCACATTGTAGATAAAAGCCCAAAAAAGGTTGCCTTTGATAATACCGTAAGTCTTTCGGGAAAGAAGAATGGCTTTCGGAATGGCGGCGATATCCGTTTTTTCGTTTCCGATAAGCACCACCGAAGCCACATTGGCCGCGATATCCGTGCCACGTTTCAACGCCATGCTTACATCAGCCCGCGCCAACGCCTGACTGTCGTTGATGCCATCTCCCACCATAGCCACTTTATGGCCTTTTTCTTGAAGTTCCCTGATATAATCTTCCTTTTGACCAGGCAACATACCGGCACGATAATAACCTATGCCGAGCCGGCCAGCCAAAACCGAAGCAGCCTTTTCATGGTCGCCGGTAAGCACATGCACCTCCACGCCCATTTTCTGCAAACGCTTCACCATCTCTTCGGCACAAGGTTTTACTTCGTCCGAAATGCCCAAGGCTAACAGCAACTCGTTATTCTTGCCGAAAACGATAAAACTGTATGCGTTTTCCTGCCACCGGGCGAACAAGTGCCGCACATTGTCTGCAACAAGGCACGCCTGTTCTTCCAACATTGACAAGCCGCCAATCCAATAGGATTCTTTTTGGTAAACAAATCTCAAGCCTTTTCCGGTCAAGGTTTCAAAATTCTCCATCTGCCGAAAAACTTCCGTTGAGGATGGCATCTCCGGGATTTCTTTCAAAGTGTCCGCCCATTGCACGGCAGCCTGTGCCAAGGGATGTTCGCTTTTTTCCTCTGCCGTGCGGAACAAACCTATCCAATCTTGCAAACAGACATTTTCGGGTATAAAGACATCGCTTACCACCGGTTTTCCGCAAGTTAGCGTACCGGTTTTATCCAGCACCACGGCATCTATATGGGAGAGGTTCTCCAAGGCTGCCGCGTCTTTAATCAGAATATGGTTCCGCGCCGCACGTCCCATGCCCACCATCAAAGCTGTGGGTGTGGCAAGACCAAGGGCGCACGGACAAGCTATCACCAGTACCGAAAGGGCGCAAAGCAACGCCTGATTGAAATAGACCGTACCGCCAATCGCCAGCCAAAGCACAAATGTAAGCACCGACAGCAACAGGATAACCGGCACGAACACGGCCGCCACCTTATCGGCAATCCGTTGGGCGGGTGCCTTGCTGCCCTGCGCTTCCCTTACCATACGCACGATA
Source organism: uncultured Bacteroidaceae bacterium (assembly GCA_964436335.1). Lineage (GTDB taxonomy): Bacteria > Bacteroidota > Bacteroidia > Bacteroidales > P3 > Pullibacteroides. The sequence continues at coordinate 1,209 of CAYTCD010000087.1, read as the reverse complement.
CCGGCCAAAACCGTATTTTGCCCCGCACCTGTAATCTCCACCTCCAAACTGCCTTTCTGATTGATGGTACCGGCCACCACACGACTTTCTTTCCGTTTGAGCACCGGAACCGGTTCTCCCGTTATCATGCTTTCATCCACATAAGATTCCCCGCTCAGCACCACTCCGTCAACAGGCAGTTGTGAACCGGGATGTACGCTTACCCTGTCGCCTTGCCGAAGTTGCGAAACAGGAACTTCCTTCTCGCCGTCTTCCGATATCAGGAACGCCGTGTCGGGTTGCAGGTGCATCAACTCACGCAAGGCCGCCGAAGTACCGTTACCGGCTCTTCCCTCCATCAACTTACCCAACAGCACAAAAGCGATAATCATGCCCGAAGCCTCAAAATACACATGCACACCCAAGCCTTTTTCGCGCCAGAAATCCGGAAAACAAAGCGTAAACACACTGAAAACAAACGAAACCAAGGTACTCACCGCCACCAAGGTATCCATGTTGGCACTCCATTGTCGCGCCAAACGGAAAGCGTTACGGATAAAATCGCGGCCACCTATGTAGAGGATAAAGAAAGCCAGCCACATCATGAGTATGTCCTTTCCCGGAAAATACCAGCCGTGCGCCATACCCAACACCATCAACGGTAAAGCCATTACCCACACGATCACCACCTTTTTTTTCAGGACCGCATACAGGCGACGGTTTTCCTTTTCCTGCTCGGTAAAAGGATCCCGGCTATCGATAATCAGGTCGTAACCCGCTTCACGTATGGTTTTCTGCAAAGCCTCAGCATCAAAATCACCGTTATGTTCCACATGCAGAAGACCGGCGGCGAAATTAGCCGAAGCCTTTATCACCCCTTTTTGGGCGGAAGCGATGTTTTCAGCACGTTGCGCACATCCCGCGCAATGCAACTTAAGTAAAGGATAGGTGGACTTATCTGTTTTCACGGCCATGGTATCGGAATTTAAGACCGCAAAAATACATAATCCTCTCTGCAACCAAATTGCAGGAAAAGGATAAATCTTATTTGGACTTATCGCGGAAAAAGACCTTCATCGGAACACCCGAAAAATTCCACAGCCGCCGCAACTGGTTTTCCACAAAACGCTTGTAGGGTTCCTTTACATATTGCGGCAGATTACAGAAAAACACAAAAATCGGATATGTACCGGGAAGTTGGGTTATATATTTTATCTTGACCGATTTCCC
>CAYTCD010000086.1:0-7369 GCA_964436335.1 uncultured Bacteroidaceae bacterium | reverse complement strand
AAGGCGTTTACAATCCGAGTGTTGGTCCTTATAGCTTCAGGTTGGAAACGGGGCAGCGTCTGACGGTTGTCGTTGTTTGCGTCAAAAACCGTGTATTCGTTGATGCAACCGCCCAGAAAGCCGCGGTTTATCGGGCTGTAAGGCACAAAGCCGATACCCAGTTCACGGCAGGTGTCGAGCACGCCGTTTTCCTCCACAAGCCGGTGCATCAGATGATATTCGCTCTGTATGGCGGTAAGCGGTTGCACGGCATGGGCGCGGCGAATGGTGTCGGCGCTCACCTCGCACAGCCCCCAGCGTTGCACTTTTCCTTCCCGGATGAGTTCTCCGATAGTCTCGGCTACTTCTTCAATCGGGGTATGGGGATCGTAACGGTGTTGGTAGAACAAGGGGATGGAATCGAGATGCAGTCGCTGTAAAGACTCCTCACAATAGCGGCGGACGGTGGCGCGGCTGCTGTCCTGCCGCCCCGTTCCCTTGCCGTCAACAACTTCGTGGCCGAATTTGGTGGTGAGTATCACGCGGTCTTTGTAGGGAGCCAAGGCTTCCCCCGCCAATATCTCGTTTCGCAAAGGCCCGTAGATAATGGCCGTGTCGAAAAGCGTCACGCCCTGTTCCACCGCCTCACGGATAAGACGGATGCACGCTTGACGGTCGGGCGATTGGGAGCGGTTGTAGTTCAGTCCCATACAGCCGAATCCAAGGGCGGAGACCTCAAGGGCGGCGCGCCCGTTTCCCAACCGGCGGATGGGTAGTCCTATCTTTGGGTCGGAAGATACCGGGGCATCCAATACCCTATTCGCTGCTTTTACCTTATCGAGCGTCGGTTGCAGACTCAAGGCTGAGCCTACGGCTACTGCCGTTTTAAGGAATCCGCGGCGACTGATATTGCGCTCATTGTTCATAGTTCAATCTTTTTAATGATGCGAGCCGGGTTGCCCCCCACCACGGTCATAGGGGGAACATCGTGTGTGACGACACTCTGCGCGCCTACAATCGCCCCGTATCCAATCTTCACGCCGGGAAGAATCGTAGCGTTGATGCCTATCCAAACCTTGTCTTCAATCACGATAGGACGACCGTAGGTGGCACTACGGTTGTCGGGATTCGGGTCGTGGTTGATTGTAATGAGATTGCATTTGGGGCCGATAAAAACATCGTTGCCGATGATGATGCCGCCCCGTCCAAAGAAAGTGCAGCACTGCTGAATAAAGCACCGTTCGCCGATGGAAACGGGTTTACCGTAATCAATGTAAAACGGCGGTAATACCGTTGTGCTTTCGGGAAGCGGTTGACCGAGAATGCGGTTCATGTAGTTGTGTACCTCCTGCGGCGTTTTATAACCGTCATTCATTTCGGTCGCCAGTTTCATCGTGGTGAAAATATCGGCTATCAAAGCTTCATAGCCGGGTTCATGCGGCGATACCATTTCACCGCTACGGTCTTTTTCAAAAATATCTTTCATAATAGCGTCCATTGAGTTCGAGTGCAAAAGTATACGGTTTAAGCCATATATGCTTTGTTGTGCGGTTCAAATTCTGCGGTCGGTGCAAGGCCGAAGGTTTCCTTGTAGATCTTTGAAAAATGGGACAGATTGCGGAAACCCACATCGAAACACGCTTGCGATACGTGCCGATGGCCGTTCCTTATCAACTCCCGTGCGGCGGAGAGCCGGCGGCGGATCAACCATTTCTCGGGCGTGAGATCCGAGTATTTCTTGAAATCCCGCTTGAATGTCGATAAACTTCTGCCTGTATAATAAGCCATTTCGGTCAAGGAAAGGTCTTTCATATAGTTGTTCTCCATGAAATCCATCAAGTCTATTTTCCACGGGTCGATGAAATCGAATAGCGAAGCATAGAGGTTGATGTCGGTATGGAGTACGGTCTGTATTCCTTCTGTCATTTTGTGTTTGAGCCATTCTTCCGATGGTTGGAATCCCGTTTCAAAGCAAGGCAGAATGGATGCGAACAGTGTCTTTATGTCTGCACGATGTGGGGGCATTACATAAAGACTGCGTTTGTTTCGGATGGCTTCTGTGGGTAAGTCCTTGCGGTTGAGCGTGCGGTAAAAATCATGAAGGAGCTCACGATTGAATTTCAGCACGATGGAATGATAGGGCGTTCCGTCCTTGACCCGTTTCTGAAGCCAGAGGTTGTTGTCTCGGCGCATGAAAGCACAATCGCCGGAATGTAGAATGGTCTTGCGGTTGCTGTCTGTAATTTCCAGTTCCCCGGAATGCAGGTAAATGAGCGTATGTTCCCGGCAACAATGGGCACACCCGCGGTCATCCGTAAAATAACTGGCGATAAAGGTGTTCGCACAATCGAAAACTTCCAAATTTTCCATAGAAGCAATCCTATTCAGGGCAAAAATAGGAATTTGTTTTGAGGAAAGCTTTGTTGTGCGGCTCAAAAAATAGTTTAAAACAGTATCCTCCCCCAATGTTCGCAGAGCTTCTCCAATGAGAAGGCGGCGTTGGCGGGGCTGGTGCTGGGCATCGAAAGATACCGCAGGTTCGCGGCGCGGGAAAAATATTTGTCGTGGAGGCGTTCCGCCGTCTTTCCGTTGAACGCTATCGTGTGCAGTTGCGGCAGGGATGCCGCCAAAGCGGGAATATCGTTGGGCTTTTCATCGCGGATATCGCTGTCCATGCTGCCCGGACGGACGGCCTGGTGCGCCACGTCCCAAAGGGCGATGCCGTTTTGGCGCAACATTTCCCTTTTTTCGGGGTATGTGCGCGGAACCTCCTGTTCGCAAAGCCTCGCTACGACACGCCAAAAACGGTTCTGCGGATGCCCGTAATACTCGTTCAAGGCCAATGAGCGGTCGCCCGGAATCGACCCGAGCACCAGCACGCGGGCGTCTTCCCCCACCAAGGGTGCAAACGAAAATTTATAGTCCATATCTTGCCTTTGAGAACTCGTAAAGGTACGGAGTTTTGGGGATTGTTTCCATTGAAACCGTGACGGATTGTCACGGTTTGAAAATGCACGCCGCCGACGGCAAGATGCGCCTTACCGATGTTGCTGATACCGAGCAACGAGAACAAAAAAAGGACGACCGCAAGGCCGTCCTTTTTAATGCATTCTGAACGTTTCTTTATTCGATAGGAATCTTTTTCCATGCGCGAAGTTCATCTTTCATGACTTTTGCCACCTCTTTAAGTGGTCTCATCTTTCCTTTTACCTCGATAGCGGAAAGTTTGTGAGTGAGAACAAAAGCAGAAGTGAATTTGTGGCTCAAAGGCCATTTGGAGGAACATGGATGAGGAATGACCGCAAAAGGAATATTGTCGAGACTTCCTATTTCCAAACTATAACTATCCACGATACGGAGATGCTCTATCGCGTGTCCCATATTCTGACAACAATTATCCAATACCTTGAAATCTCCAACGCCCATAAATACAATTCTCTTGGGTTTGAGTACCGTTATCAATTCCAAGGTGCTTTCTATCCCCACGGTCAATACCTCGCTCTTTAAATCTTTGGAACCTTTGGGTGAAGGAAAAGGCGTGAGATTGGTCCATACCGTTTTGCTATCGTCGTCTATCGGACTAACCTTATATCTTTCCCCAAATCCTAAAAAGAGACGTGCATTCCATAAAAACCTTTCCCAATCTGCAGCCATTCTTCCTTCTGCGGTGAATCGTTGACTCCAACACGGATTTCCTTTCATGAAAGTATCGGCATCTTTCACATCCACCCCTCCGCCGAAAGTGCCGGCAGGATTGATGCCGATAACCATCAATTCCGGCGAGGTTTCCACTTTATCTAAGGGCGACTGCGTGTAATAACATGTATTGTATTTCTGAGCTAATTCATTGAATTGGGGCACATATTTCTCCGCCCATTCCCTTAATTCCTTTTTCACGATATTGTATTTTAATCCGTACCGACAGGCAAATACTATTTAACCTGCCGGTACGGCATTCAATATTAGTCTTCTTCCTCGTAAATGTCTTTTTTTTACCCGGATTTCCACTTCCCGGATTTGCCCTGCTTTAATCGAAAAGTATTGGTACTTATCTTTATAATAGATAGTTTCATTAGCATCATCTTCATCATCAATCCCCGTGAGATTCCGTACTTTTCCGTCTACGGACAAATAAACTACATCATAAAAATATTCTTCATCACATACCTTGTAAATGGTATAATCTAAACTTGGTGGTATATGCCCGAACAAAAATCTGCCTTCTGCATCCGTCTTGGTTGATAGCTTCAAAGATGCTCCAGTGCTAGTAGATAAAGTTATGAATTTATTAGATAGGGTTTTCCCGGTTTCAACATCTTTCAGCATACCGGTAATGGCACCTGCATCGCTTATACCGTTGTTGGAATCCGTTTCGGGATTTTTCTCGCAACTTGTTAACAATGCCAACGACAGAGCCAAGCCCGTCAAAATTGAAAATGCTTTTTTCATCTTTGTTTTATTTTATGGTTAAACTATCATTATCAGGATTTCAATGGTGTGTTAAAAATCCGCCTACAATATTATAACAAATTATTGAATAAAGAAAGCAAAACGAATTTCTCCATCCACCGTTTTACGAACAGTTCGATGATATAGCATGGAAATAAAAAAAGAGTGTTGGCTTCAGGTGCAGGATTGGTTACCTACGGCTCACCCCTCTTTATACTTTTAACCGATAACGAAAGATTTCAAAATAAAGAACACCGTTGATGCGGTGCCGCCCAACAGCATGCACTTGGATCAACAAAAAAACATATTCCCCAAACTTACAGAATCGGCAGGCTCGAATATCGTTCCGCATAAGCCATCATCTGTTCCGCAAAATCATCAGGATAGGAAATCGCCACGTCCTGCAATTTTCCTGTCCTATCGTAAACAGGATGCAATTCCGGATTTACAAAACCGCCGTAAGGTGCAAGATTCAATCGTTCATAACGTTCCAGCACTTCCTTGTGTAAAGCGGCATCCACCTTGATACCGTAAGTTTCAACCAAGGCACTGCCCGCCATATAATCGCCTTCCGATTTGATGCGCTGCACCTCTGCCAATAATTCAGCAAACAAAGCGCGCAAGCGTTCATAGTCGTTGATACGGAAATACGTTTTCCCATTCCGCTCAATACGTTCCACAACCTTGTCCGTCCTACCCTTCTCATAGACCCAATGCGCGATCAGGCTACGGTTGCGCATATGTGCTTCCTCTATATCCTTACCCAATTCCACCCGCACCAATTGGGTCATCAGTCCGTTGCGCACATACGCATCGTATTCGGACCTATAAACTTCTTCATCTTCCACCAATCCCAACGCCTGCATTTTGGGATCGGCCAAATAATAAAGGGCGAACAAATCCGCTCTGGCTTCCTCCAAAGTGGAAGCGTAATTTTTAAGCGCATCCGGCGAAACACCCGGAAGAATCCTACCCGAACCATGCCCCAAACATTCATGCAAGTCCGTATGTAGGTTGCCTCCCACAGAAGAATACTTGCGGGCACGGGAAATCTCAGCCTCATCGAATGCAAATTCCTCCAACATCCCACCCAGTTCCCTGGCACTCTTGTCGTAGGCATCGGTAAGGTTTTCTATCGTTACCGATTTGGAACCATGTTCATGGCGAATCCAATCCGCATTAGGCAGGTTGATACCGATGGGTGGTGTGGGAAAACAATCACCGCCTAGTTGCACCACCGTAATCACCTTGGCGCTCACTCCCTTTACCTTGTCTTTCTTAAAACGATCATCCACCGGCGAATGATCTTCGAACCACTGTGCGTTTCCACTGATGATACGGGTCCGACGCGTGGCTTCTTCATTGCAAAAATCCGCGATAGCTTCCCAACTGGCCTTGATTCCAAGCGGATCACCATAGGTTTCAATAAAACCGTTGTTATAATCGGTAAAACTGTCCGCATCTTCAACCCACAGCACATTGTAAGTATCCCACAAGGCAAGGTTTCCGCTTTTATAATAACTTATCAGCATCTCGATATGAGCCCGCTGTCTGTCCGACTCTGCCGTTCCAACCGCCTTTTCCAGCCAAAACACAATTTTTTCGAGTGCTTCAGAATATAAACCACCTACCCGACAAACCTGCTCTTCCACCTTTTCACCGTTTTTCACCAAACGACTGTTTAAGCCATAAGACAAAGGATGCGTTTTTGCCTGCGGATTCGCTTTTTCATATCCGATTTTCTGCCTCGCATAAAAATCTTCCGCCTCCAAAGTAGATACCCCTGCGTAATAATTACAAGCCGAAGTCTCCACCAACCCCTTTTCAGGATTGAGGTTAATCCGTTTTCCCGCCACTTCCGCATTGAACAACAACGGCTTCAAAAACGTCTGCAAATCCACTGTATTCCGTAACCTATATTCCGGCATGGCACAGGCGGCCAACTGCGCAAAAACCAGACTCAAATCAGAATTTTCCAACAATTCTTGCAGATATTCCGGTGCGAATCCAGGCAAAAACTTGTCACATGCATAATGGTGATGGATACCGTTGCTGAACCAGAATCGTTTCAGATACACCTCGAATTCCTTGAATGCCGCCGTAGTCCGATTTCCCGTATAAGTCCTATAAACAGCTTCCAATGTTCGCTTTATCAAAATATTATACCTGTAATTCTGTGCGTAGAGAATATCCCGTCCCGCATTGGCAGCCTGACTCAGATAATACAGATGTTCTTTTTGCCGTAGAGAAAGTTTTTCCCAATCCGGTACACGGTAACGCATCACTTTTAAATCGGCAAATCGGTCTATCGTATAGCGAAAGTTGTCTTCTGTTTTCTTGTTTTCCATCTTTTATGGGTTTTAATACGGTACGCTTGAATGAAAATGCACACCGCAGACGTACAAAATTAACGGAAATCCCGCAGATGGATTTTTTTTTGTACTTTCGCGTTCCAAATCAGGGACCCGTAGTTCAATGGATAGAATTTCAGATTCCGGTTCTGACGATAGGGGTTCGACTCCCCTCGGGTTCACTTCCTTTCTTTTTCTTTGCGTTTTTTCTTCCCAAAACTTTTCTTTTGCCTTATGAAAAGTTTCTCATCTTCAAGTCAACCGTTTTGGCAACCGGTCCGCATTTTGAGTATTGCCGGCTCCGACAGCGGAGGCGGTGCCGGACTGCAGGCCGACATCAAAACCATATCGGCTTTGGGGGGATATGCCGCCACGGCCGTCAGTGCCGTTACGGTACAGAATACCCGGGGGGTTGAAGCGGTTTTTCCCGTTCCCGCCGATATCGTATGCCGACAAGTAGAGGCTGTGTGCAGCGACATTCACCCGAATGCAATAAAAATCAGTATGCTGCCCGATCCTGCTTTAGCCGGACCGCTTGCGAAAATCCTTAAGCGATACCCCTGTCCCTGCATCATTGATCCCGTTATGGT
>CAYTCD010000085.1:0-7462 GCA_964436335.1 uncultured Bacteroidaceae bacterium | reverse complement strand
TCCTCGCTGCGCAACTTTGTGTAAGCCGTGTCGGCGTAAATCCGGTCTGTTTTCACAAACACTTCGGCAAATTCCCTGTTCACCACCACAATACGGGCCACGTCCTGCTTCTTAAGCATCTGCTCCACCTCATACAGTGTGGCGTCGTAAGTCTTGCGTCCTTCTTTGACCGAAGTAAACTGTAAGTAAAGGAACACCATCAATATTATGCCGTATATCCAATAGATATTGAAACGGAACTTCTTTCCTCCGGACATGTTCATTTTTTTCTGATCCGGCATATTCGTATTGTTCATTACTGATCTCTGCTTTTAACGTTCTTCCAATTCCTTGAAGTGCTTCATTACCGAATCTCCCCAAAGTTCTTCCAGGCGATAGTGTTCGCGCACGGTATCCAAAAACACATGGGCCACCACACCTCCAAAATCCAACAATACCCATTCGGCATTGGCATAACCTTCCATATGCAAGGGATCTTCCTTGAACCTTTTATAAACCTGCTCGCCTATTTCGTCTGCGATAGCACGCACCTGCGGTCCTGAGGTAGCCTGACAGACCACAAAAAAATCGAAAGAGGCACCGTGCACTTCCCGCAAATCCATACTTACTATATGTTCCCCCTTTTTCTCGCTCATGGCTTCGGCGATACACTCCACCAAATTCAAATCCAATCCGAGGGGCTTCGTTTTCGTGGCGGACGATGTTTTACGTACCTTGTCCACCGCTTTCTTTACAGGCATATTTTCTAAAAATTACACATTTAATCCACATTTGCAGAAGCAGCCGACATTTCAGCCAGCATCTTCTGCAAAGAATCTTCCCATTCGGGAATGTTGAGTTGAAAGGTATTCTTGATTTTGGTTTTGTCCAACACGCTATAGGCCGGTCTTTGACAGGAAGAAGGATATTCCGACGTGCTGATGGGAATCACCTCACAGTTTTTCCCGGCCAGTTTCATAATCAATGAGGCGAATTCAAACCATGAGCATTCTCCCTCGTTGGTATAATGATACACTTCCACCCCCTGCCGCTTCGAAAAGTCGGTCCGCACAAGAATCTCGATAATCGCGCCCGCCAGATCGGCCGCCCAAGTCGGCGTACCGTGCTGGTCGGCCACCACCATCACCTGCGTCTTTTCTTCACCCAGCCGCAACATCGTCTTTACAAAATTGTTGCCAAAGGCAGAATAAAGCCATGCCGTGCGGATTATCATGCCATGCACGCCTTTTTTCTTCATCACTTCCTCACCCGCCCGTTTGGAACGTCCATATACTCCCACCGGCGCCACCGGATCGTTTTCTTTATAGGGTTCATGGGCCGTCCCGTCAAAAACATAATCCGTTGAAACGTGTATCAAAAAGGCGTTGTTTTCCACACAGCATTCCGACAACACCGAAACGCCATCCCGATTCACGGCAAAAGCCAGTTCGGTATCTTCGGTCTCAGCCTTCTCCACCGCCGTATAGGCCGCCGCGTTCACAACCACATCCACCTTGTTCAGCTTCATGTAATTCTGCACTTCCGCCCGATTGCAGATATCCAACACATCCCTATCCACAAACAGGAAACGGCAAAACGCACAACGGGAATCTTTCGACAGGCGTCTCAACTCCGAGCCCAATTGCCCGTTACAACCCGTTATCAATACCGTCAGCATATCCGACATGTTTTTTCATTAAACCATGCACCCCCACAATCTTTTCTACCTTAAGCCCACGCCATAATACACAAAACCCGCCTTGCGCAAGGCTTCCCTGTCATAAAGGTTCCTTCCATCAAAGATCACCGCGCAAGAGAGGGCCTCTTTCACTTTATTCCAATCAGGACGGGTAAACTGTGCCCATTCGGTAATCAGAAACAAGGCGTCCGCCCCTCTCACCGCCTCATACATATCCTTGCAATACACCACCTTATCGCCCACCCTGCGCCGACATTCTTTCATCGCCACCGGATCATAGACCCGTACCGTACAGCCGGCCGCCACCAATCTGTCTATCATCACAAGCGAAGGTGCTTCCCGCATATCGTCCGTCTCTGGCTTGAAAGAAAGCCCCCAAAGGGCTACCGTCTTTCCGGCCAACCGGTTGTCGAAATGCTCCTGCATCTTGCGGAACATCAAATATTTCTGATTTTCGTTCACATCTTCCACCGCCTGTAGCACCCGCATCGGATAACCGTTTTTCTGCGCCGTCTTTATCAAAGCCTTCACGTCTTTGGGAAAGCAGGATCCGCCATATCCGATACCCGGATAAAGAAATTTTTTCCCGATACGGGAGTCACTGCCGATTCCCGCCCGCACCTTATTCACATCCGCCCCTATCAACTGACACAGGTTTGCGATATCGTTCATAAAACTGATACGGGTGGCCAACATCGAATTGGCCGCGTATTTGGTCATTTCCGCCGAAGCGATATCCATAAACAGCACGGGAACGTCTTTGTCCATAAAAGGTTGGTAAAGCCGTTCCATCACCGACCGGCCGCGCTCACCGCTCACTCCCCCCACTCTCCTATCGGGTTTCCTGACATCATCAATGCCAGAACCTTCCTTAAGGAACTCAGGATTGGAAGCCACCTCAAAGGGAATCTCCACCTTACGTTTCTCAAGTTCGGCCGCAATCGTGGCCTGTATCCTGGCCGATGTTCCCACAGGAACGGTACTTTTGGTCACCACCAACAGATACGCATCCATACACCTGCCTATTTCGGAGGCCACATTCAGTACATATTGCAGATCCGCGCTTCCGTCTTCATCGGGCGGGGTTCCCACCGCAATAAAAACAGCCTCCGCGCCTTTTATTCCCTCGGACAAGGAGGTGGTGAAATGAAGCCTGTCCTCCTTTATATTATGGAGCAGCATCTTATCCAAGCCCGGTTCATAAATCGGAGATTCCCCCCGTTGCAGGCGTTCTATCTTCGCCGCATCGATATCCACACAACAGACCTCCGTTCCGATTTCGGCGAAACATGCGCCCGTAACCAACCCCACATACCCCGTTCCAACAATCGTTATCTTCATGCTATCCAAACGTTTAAACATCCACAATACCCTTCTTCGAACAAAGAAGGATACCTCAAAATCCTGCAAATATATAAAATATCCCCTTTCAAAACGCCGCTTTTCTTCCAAAGGCCGCTCCTGTTCTGCGAATTCACCCCTCGGAATCACATCCGGCAACCTTCAACACCCCATTGTTGACAACTCCCGCTTTTCACAAAAAGAAAGTTTATGTATCAATTTTTTTCGGCAAGGTTGTTTTTTTTAAAAAAAGCATATATCTTTGCCGTCCGCTTTAGACCAAGCTGTCAAAGCGCATAACTAATACAGAAACAATAACATTACAAAAACAATAACATGCCAACAATCCAACAGTTAGTTCGTAAGGGACGGCAGAAATTGACAGACAAGAGCAAGTCCCCGGCATTAGATTCCTGTCCGCAACGCCGCGGCGTTTGTGTGCGTGTATATACCACCACGCCCAAGAAGCCTAACTCGGCGATGCGGAACGTAGCCCGTGTGCGTTTGACCAACCAGAAAGAAGTGAACGCTTACATTCCCGGCGAAGGTCACAACCTTCAGGAACACTCCATTGTGATGATCCGCGGCGGTCGTGTAAAGGACCTTCCCGGTGTAAGATACCATATCATCCGCGGCGCGTTGGATACCTCCGGTGTGGAAGGCCGCAACCAACGTCGTTCCAAGTACGGTACCAAACGTCCCAAGAAGAAATAAAATAACTGCATACCATCATGAGAAAGACAACTCCGAAAAAGAGAGAGATTTTACCTGACCCCAAATATAATGATGTATTGGTAACAAAGTTCATCAATAACATCATGCTGAAAGGTAAAAAGAGCATTGCACACGAAATTTTCTACAATGCTATCGATGAAGTTTCGGCCAAGACGAAAGAAAACGGCTTGGAAATCTGGAAAAAGGCACTTGCCAATGTTACACCTTCGGTAGAAGTAAGAAGCCGTCGTGTGGGCGGGGCCACCTTTCAGATTCCTTCGGAAATCCGTCCCGAAAGAAAGCAGTCGCTCGGTATGAAATCACTGATTTCTTATGCCCGCAAGCGCAATGAAAAATCGATGGCCAACAAACTGGCCGCCGAAATCATGGCCGCTTATAAAGAAGAAGGCGCCGCTTTCAAACGTAAGGAAGACATTCTCAGAATGGACGAAGCAAACAAAGCTTTCTCCCACTTTAAATTCTAGTACAGACAATGGCACAATATTTATCCCAGACCCGGAATATCGGGATTATGGCGCATATCGATGCCGGAAAGACCACCTGTTCCGAGCGTATTCTTTTCTATACCGGAAAGACCCATAAGATTGGCGAAACCCACGAAGGTACCGCCACCATGGACTGGATGGCGCAGGAACAGGAACGAGGCATCACCATTACCTCCGCCGCCACCACCGTTTTTTGGAATTACGACAACAAGAGTTTCAAGATCAACCTTATCGATACCCCGGGTCACGTTGACTTTACGGTAGAAGTGGAACGCTCGCTCCGCGTGTTGGACGGTGCGGTCGCCCTCTTCTGCGCCGTAGGCGGCGTTCAGCCCCAATCCGAAACGGTTTGGCGTCAGGCCACCAAATACAAGGTTCCCCGTATCTGCTTCGTCAACAAGATGGACCGTACCGGTGCCGATTTCTACAATGTGGTGAGCCAGATTTCGGAACGCCTTCACGCCCACCCTGTGGTTATGCAGTTGCCTATCGGGCAGGAAGATTCCTTTGTCGGCGTTATCGACCTTATCACCAAGAAGGCCTACAGATGGTCCGACGAAAAGGGTATCGAACACGAAGAGATCCCCAGTCCCGCCGACATGGCCGACCAAGTGGAAGAATACCACAACAAATTGGTGGAAGCCGCTGCCGAAGAAGACGAAAAGTTGATGGAAAAGTTCTTTGAAGATCCTTCTTCCATCTCCGAAGCCGAAATCGTAGCCGCTATCCGCAAAGGCACCATCGCCATGCATATCAATCCCGTTCTCTGCGGTTCGGCCATCAAAAACAAGGCCGTTCAACCGCTGTTGGACGCCATCGTGCGCTATCTGCCCAGTCCGCTGGACGTAGAAGCTGTGGTGGGTACCAACCCCGAAACGGGCGAAGAATGCGACCGTAAGGTGGATGCGAAAGAACCTTTCGCCGCACTTGCGTTCAAGATTGCCACCGACCCCTTTGTGGGCCGTATCGCGTTCTTCCGTGTATATTCCGGTTCTCTTGATGCCGGCTCTTATGTGTTGAACGCCTCCACGGGCAAGAAGGAACGTATCTCGCGTATCCTCCAGATGCACGCCAACAAACAGCAACCTCTCGACCGTATCGAAGCCGGTGATATCGGCGCGGCTGTCGGTTTCAAGGAAATCAAGACGGGTAACACGCTTTGCGATGAAAACCACCCGATCATCCTCGAATCGATGACCTTCCCCGAACCGGTTATCAGTATCGCCATCGAACCCGTTTCCCAGCAAGATGTTGACAAATTGTCGAACGGTCTGATGAAACTGGCCGAAGAAGACCCCACTTTCCGCGTCAAGAGCGATGAAAACTCGGGTCAGACGATTATCAGCGGTATGGGCGAGTTGCACTTGGATATCCTTTTGGACCGCCTCAAACGCGAATTCAAGGTGGAATGTAACCAAGGCCGTCCGCAAGTGGCTTACAAAGAAGCCATCTGCTCTACGGTGGAACACCGCGAAGTCTATAAGAAACAGACCGGTGGCCGCGGTAAGTTTGCCGATATCCTGTTCGAAATCTCTCCCGCCGACGAAGGTGTCAAAGGCCTCCAATTCATCAACGAAGTCAAGGGCGGTAACGTTCCCAAGGAGTTTATCCCTTCGGTCGAAAAAGGCTTCAAGGCTTCTCTGGAAAACGGTGTTTTGGCCGGTTATCCGCTCGAAAGCCTTAAGGTCCGCCTTCTTGACGGTTCTTTCCACCCGGTTGACTCCGATGCGCTTTCGTTCGAAGTTTGCGCCAAGATGGGTTTCCGCGAAGCCTGCCGCAAGGCCAAGTCGATTCTTCTCGAACCTATCATGTCGGTAGAAATCGAAACGCCCGACCAAAACGTGGGGGATGTTTCGAGCGACTTGAACCGTCGCCGCGGTATCATGGAAGGCATCGAAGCCAAACCCGGCGGACAAGCCATCCGCGCCAAGGTGCCCTTGGCCGAAATGTTCGGTTATGTAACGGCTTTGCGTACGTTGACCTCCGGCCGTGCCAGCTCCACAATGGAATACTCGCACCACGCCGAAGCGCCCGCCAACATCACCGCCGAAGTTATTAAACAAGCTACAAAATAATTTAAACGTTTAATACCGTGAGTCAACAAAAAATCAGAATCAAGTTAAAGTCTTACGACTACAACTTGGTGGACAAATCCGCCGAGAAAATCGTCAAGACCGTGAAGATGACCGGTGCCATGGTGAGCGGACCTATCCCCTTGCCCACCAACAAGAAAATCTTCACTGTGAACCGCTCCACCTTCGTCAACAAGAAGTCGCGCGAGCAGTTTGAATTGTCTTCGTACAAACGTCTGCTGGATATCCACAGCAGCAGTTCCAAAACCATCGATGCCTTGATGAAACTGGAATTGCCCAGCGGCGTGGAAGTTGAAATCAAAGTCTGATTCTCCTTTCCCTTTCTGAAGACGCAGACCGCCGTAGAAACGGTCAGAAAAAAAAACAAGTAACAACCATTAACAAGCAAAGTAATGTCCGGATTAATTGGAAGAAAAATCGGAATGACTAGCATCTGGGATGCCTCCGGTCGCAATGTGCCGTGCACAGTCATAGAAGCTGGTCCTTGTGTGGTAACGCAAGTAAAAACAAAAGAGAAAGACGGCTACGACGCCATTCAGCTGGCGTTCGGAGAACGTAAGGAGAAACATACCCCCAAGGCTTTGAAAGGCCATTTTGCCAAGGCAAACACCACGCCCAAGCAGGTCACCATGGAATTTACCCGTTTTGAAGAAGGACACCGCAAACAGTTCGGCGAAAGCCTCTATGTGGATGTCTTTACCGAAGGCGAATTCATTGATGTAGCCGGCATCACCAAAGGGCACGGTTTTCAAGGTGTGGTAGGCAGACACGGTTTCGGCGGTGTTGGACAAAGCACTCACGGTCAGCACAACCGCCTCAGAGCCCCCGGTTCGGTAGGTGCATCCTCTTATCCTTCTCGTTTGTTCAAAGGTCTGCGTATGGCCGGCCAAACTGGCAACGTCAGAAGAAAAAGCATCAACCTCGAAGTGGTAAAGGTTATTTTGGAAAAGAATTTGATCTTGGTCAAGGGTTCCGTACCCGGTCCTAAAGGTTCATTTTTAAAATTAGAAAGATGGAGTTAACAGTTTTCAACACTGCCGGAAAGGAAACCGGGAGAAAGGTGCAGATTGCCGATAGCATCGTAAATGCCGAACTCAACGATCATGCCATTTACTTGGCTGTAAAACAAT
>CAYTCD010000084.1:0-7480 GCA_964436335.1 uncultured Bacteroidaceae bacterium | reverse complement strand
AACGCCGCGACATGATGCTTGACCTCCTTCGCGAAATTCCGGGCCTAAAAGTTAACGTTCCCACAGGTGCGTTCTACATTTTCCCGAATATCAAAGGTTTGATTGGAAAACAATTCAACGGCAAGAAAATCACTTGCGGCGATGATTTGGCAAACTTTCTGCTGGACGAAGCGCATGTGGCCTTAGTGGGCGGTGATTCCTTCGGCGATCCCGAAAGTATCCGTATTTCTTACGCCACAAGCGAAGACAAACTGCGCGAAAGCGCCAGACGCATCAAGGAGGCCGTGGCCAAACTGCAATAAAACACATACCATCCGGCGAACCGCCATAAATTCAAAAGCCCGAATCCGCTGTATCGGATTCGGGCTTTTGGTTTTCTCCCTCTTTTTCTCTCTTGTAAATTTTACCCTGCCTGAACGGTCTTTATGACATGTCCTCAAGATAAACCGACAGTCTCGGCAAGACGGGCGCCTGCAAGAAACAAAGCCGCTTCGGGCCCGGTGTTGAACAGTAAGTCGAGCACACTCAGATGCCCTGAGGGTGCGGGCGAAGGAAAGGTTTGCAAATAACTGTCGAAACAGTATCGCGGCGGTGTCTTATCCGTAAAATCGAGCGGCAGTGAGTATGCCTGTTGTTCCGGTGCCTGAACCCGTTTTACCGGCAGTTTCAGTTTGGCGATAAAGAAATCGGTAAGTGCTTCGTTCAACTCCGGCAAGGTGTGCCACGGGCGATACAGAATCGCCTCCAGTTCATCCCGATAGTAAAGAAAAAAAGGCGACCGGTTATAGGCGGTACAGATGCTCCGCCAATGGTTTTGCCGCCATTTTCTGCCGCCATCCACCGCCACTTCTCCCACCGGTGTGTGGTTGCCCGATGTCTTGATGCAGGGAACCGAAAGTGTCTGCACACCCTGCGAGGTAACAATCAGTGCCCGGTTGCGGAAAGTCTGTTTACGGTAGGTTTCACGCACATCCACCATAAACGAACCGGCCTTCAACAAAGCGGCGAAGTAATCGAGCGGCGGCATATACGCCGTGCAAAGCCGTAAGGGCGATGAATCTTCCATGTCAACGTTTAATCACTTTATGGCTCTCAAAGCCGTCTTTTCCTCTGTATTGCCAGATATAGACACCGGCAGGCAAACCGCGTACATCCACATAATACTTGCCGTCCTGCCATACAAAACGCCGTAAGGTTTTGCCGCGCACATCAAGCAGTGTGCAGTGTCCGGGTGTGGCCAAGGTCACGTAGAAACCATCCCGGGCCGGGTTGGGATACAGACGGCAGCAGGCGGCGCCCGAAGTTTCATCGCGTTTTTCCACCGCCGTTTGCGGCGCCGCCTCCCACGCATGCCCGTCGAAATACTGCAAGCCTCCGCATTGGTTACCCACCATCAGTTCGGGCTCTCCGTCACCGTTCCAGTCAAACAGCAAAGGAGCGGCATGAATTCCCACATGCAAGATTTCCATGTTTTCCGCATCCGAAGAGACCGCCGCCCGCCCTCTGTAACGGAATTTTCCCGACAGATTGCCGGCAATACTGTCGTACAGCCAGACTTCCCCGTTCTCACTGCCGCAGGCCAAATAAACCGACCCGTTGCCATGTCTAAAAAAACTTGGCCGGGAATAGCCGAAATTCGAAAAATCACGGTCTATCACATCCACGCCGCCCAAACTATCGGTTTTCAAGATAAAGACCGGGAAAACGCCCGATTTACCCTCGGCCA
Source organism: uncultured Bacteroidaceae bacterium (assembly GCA_964436335.1). Lineage (GTDB taxonomy): Bacteria > Bacteroidota > Bacteroidia > Bacteroidales > P3 > Pullibacteroides. The sequence continues at coordinate 5,754 of CAYTCD010000084.1, read as the reverse complement.
TCTTTCCCGTGTTCTCAAAGTAACACAGACTGCCCTTGGTGATACGCCGTGGCGAAGCACCCCACACACGCTGCCGTTCCCCCACAATGAGGTCCGTAAGACCATCGCCGTTCAAATCGAAAAGTACAGGTGCCGAAAAACCGCTCGCGGACACATCCAGAAAGGCCGAATCCAACAAAGTGGCTTCCATGCCGTTTTCAGAAAGGCGGAAAAGCCACAGTCTGCCGTCTTCCATACCCAACACCATCTCGTGGTGCCCGTCGCCATCCAAATCGGCAAAAGCCGGATGCAACGCGCGTAAATTAAAAGCCGACAAACCTAAATAATCATCGGTTTTCCATTCAAAAACAGGTTCTGTGGCGGTACCGATATTCTCCAACAAACTCAACGAAGCCCGCATTTGGGTCTTCCAACTCCCACCCGCAAAAGTGGCCTCCGTGCGGTTGCCGTAATTGCCCACCACCAAATCCGGCTTACCGTCGTCATTGTAGTCGTAGGCTACGGCCACCGCACCCGAACCGAAATCCAACATATCCCGCTGCAGGAAATCTTTTTGCCGCAACTGTCCGTAAACTGCGCCACCGCCTGTATCGGCATAGCGCCAAAGGCTCCGGTATCCCTCGGCATGAAAGGGATCGGTTTCAAAAGGCGACAGGATATACGAAAGGCTGTCGCGGTAGTGAACCGGCGACAGCACCGGAAAATTATACAGCCGGACCGGTTCGGTGAGCGGAAAAACAGTATCGTAACGTGTAATCCGGGCATTTTGAGGTGTTCCCCCGTTCTGAAGGTAAAACAAATCCGGATATCCCACATCTCCCAGCACCAGATCGTATAGACCGGTACGGGCATTTTTAAGGGCAAACATCGTGGAACCCGCATGTTTGGCGGCATTCTTGGCGCTATCGCCCGATACTTTCACCGACAAAGACCCATTGCGCGAACTGCAACTGTCGAGCAGCACTTCGTTTGATTCTTCGTTTTCCACAAAACAACCCCAGCTCCAGTCTTCGATCTTCAGACAGAAAGTGTCGGCACGCCCCTGTTCTTCCATGGCGAAATTGCGGTAGTAGAGCAAAAAATCGCCCGAGGATGGCACCCAGAAATTGAGTATATCCAAATCTCCGTCACCATCTATATCGGCGATTACCGGATAATCGGTATCGGTGCAGTAAACCGGCGTGGATTGGCCGAACATCAGTGCCGGAAGCCCTTTATCCGCCAACACGAAACGCAGATGATAGCCGTCCGCATTCCGAAAAGACTCGTTGCGGTAAACGGAGATACCCGATATGCCGTTGAAAGTAAAAAGATCCTTGCGGCCATCGCCGTTGTAATCGTGTGTCTGCACCCAGGAATGCAGCGGCGGCAAAGCAAAAGCACCTACAGGGAAAGGTTCCCAATCGGAAGAGAAACAAGAGATACGGCCACCCGTACGGTCAAAAGCGATATAGTCGTCCTTTCCGTCTCCATCTAAATCAAGGGCGGCGAAATGGCAGGCGTTCATGCCGCCTGTCCAAGGAAAAGGCAACCAGCGCCCCTCCTTACATACAGACGGTTGTGTTTCCATACCGAATGGCAAGGTTTGCGCCGAAAGCGGCAATACGAGAAACAATAATAAAAGAAAAGCCGGATAACGCATGCCTGTGATTTCTCTGCCGGACCTATACAAAAAACGCCGGACATGATCCGACGTTTTTCTTTTTCCGATTGGAGAGCCTCGCAAGAGATTTGAACTCTCGACCTGCTCATTACGAGTGAGCTGCTCTACCGCTGAGCTAACGAGGCTTTTGGTCGGGATGACAAGATTCGAACTTGCGACCTCAACGTCCCGAACGTTGCACGCTACCAACTGCGCTACATCCCGAAAAACACCACTTCTGTAATGTTTTGGGCGGCAAAGATAGCATTTTTTTGTGAATGGAAAAAATCGGGCAAGCCGCCTGTCCGGCAGCCTGCCCGGTTAAAAGACGATTAGCGGACCATCAATTTTCCTACGGCCACGCCGGTACCGTTTTCTTCAACGCTGTAGATATACAGACCGGAAGCAAGACCGTTCAAATTCATGGTCAGTTCATCCATACCCTTCACATTCATGGCACGAACCACCTTTCCGGCAAGGTCGCGCAAAAGCACGCGGGTGTTGGCCTTCACGTTATCCAACTTGAAACGGACCTGACCGGAAGCCGGATTGGGATACGCGGCAATGGTGGCTTTGGTTAACATTTCGTTGGCTGTCGGGTCAGTGGGGACAAAACGGATCTTAAACAGCAAGGTTTCTCCGGAAGTCTTGTCCGTTACCTTTACTTCTGTGGTATAGGGCGTACGGGCTTCATCAGAGGTGTAGGTAAGATCTAAGGGATCCATTGCGGTACCGCCTATGCCGCCGGCCGCTATCTTGCCTTCCACAAAATCATCGGTACGGCATCCGCCAAAACCGCAGATCATCAGCGAGGCCCCTTCGGGCAAATCGTTACGGGTAAAGTCGATCCGTACGTTCATTTCGGATTCCGTAAGATTGTACATCGTAAAGTACTGGGCAATGCCATACGTGTCTTCGAAATCCACCGACTCCGTAACCTCCAATGTCATACCTTCGGTAATAACGGTACGGCCGGCTTCAAATCTGAAAGTGGTAACAGGTGCTTTAGGAACAAAACGCATGGTAAAATTCAAGGTTTCTCCGGAAGTCTTGTCCGTTACCTTTACTTCTGTGGTATAGGGCGTACGGGCTTCATCAGAGGTGTAGGTAAGATCTAAGGGATCCATTGCGGTACCGCCTATGCCGCCGGCCGCTATCTTGCCTTCCACAAAATCATCGGTACGGCATCCGCCAAAACCGCAGATCATCAGCGAGGCCCCTTCGGGCAAATCGTTACGGGTAAAGTCGATCCGTACGTTCATTTCGGATTCCGTAAGATTGTACATCGTAAAGTACTGGGTAATGCCATACGTGTCTTCGAAATCCACCGACCCCGTAACCTCCAATGTCATACCTTCGGTAATTACGGTATTACCGGCTTCGAACTTAAAGGTTTGTGCCTTCGTCATTCCCATACCGAGAATAACCGAAATCATCAAAAAAACTATTTTTCTCATCTTTTGTTTTGTTTTATGTCGTATTACTGAAGATGCGCGTAGGCGGCTTGCAACACTTCTTTTGTGGAAGCGTTCACCACCGTCACCACGATGGCAAGGTCTTGCGTTTTCCACTGTTCATTGAGACTTGCCGTATATTGTTTAGAAAAATCTTTTCCCTGTACCGGACGGGCATCCAGAATTTTATCACCCCAAATGTCATCGCTGATTACCTTACGCAACACATGGTTGTGAATGTATTCTTTATCTATACCTGAATGCGTATTTTGCCTTACCTGGATATTGTCTTCCACAATCATCGCTATCACATTGATGATACCGTCGGCCGGATAATCTTTCTTGAATTTTCCGGAGATATCCACCTGCATGTCGGCATTGCTCAATTTTGCCGAAACCGTCAAATTCACATAATCGGTTGCGGTATCGTCCAATACTTCCTTGACAACACCTCCCCACGTCCGAAAATCATCCAACACACCGCTCTTGCGGTTCACCATACCTTTGGGAAGGTCGGTAATTTGATAGTATTCTGCGTATGCCCGCGCCTCTTCCGTACGCAAATCCTCATCATTACTATTATATGGAGCCGTCAATCCATTGTTCATAGGATGAAGACCCACCACTACCAAATTCTTTCCATATGCGGCCTGCAACACACTTATCTCTTCCGCAGCATTGGGACAGTTCACGCATCTCACTCCCGTATAGTCTTCCAACAAGATACAACGTTCACCCGTTATCTCTATCACGCCTTGATCCACCAAACGCTCGCTTTCCTTGATGGTGTCGCAAGATACGAATGCCATCAAAAAACCGGCTAAAACAGACCCGCTGATATATTTTATCGTTTTCATGAAAGTTGACTTTTTTAGATTAGAAAGAGGAACTGATAGTAAGCATTACCCCGTTGGAGGCCGGCATTTCGCGGCATACCCCGCCGGCACACATGATACCTTGACGGATTTTGCCGTAAGAAAGCGAAATACGGGTGGCATCGTGAATATAACCGGCCGATACGTAGTAATAATGCAGACGCAGGTTTTTGTCATTGTTACCCACATTCCACTGGTCTGAAACAGATACGAACCACGTGGGCGCAAATGTGTATTCGAGCGTTCCCATCAGCCAATCCTGATCGATCTGCTTGGTGTGCAGGTATTGTAATTCCAGACGCAAGGCGTGTTTTTTAAGGAACATGTAGGTAAAGTCGCCCACCACGGTGTGGATAAACGCTTTCGGTTCACCATGGCCTTCCACCACTTCCTGATTGTAGCGTTCAAACATATACATCAAGGTCATCTTGAAATGCTTGTTGAACTTATGGGCTATCTCCAGATTGGCGTCGATAAAATACACCTGGTCGGCATCCATGTGGAACATTTTGGTCTTGTATCCGTAAGAACCGACCATAGGCGTAGTGGAACCCGCCGTCTCTCCGGTAATGTCCGTTCTTTCGGGTGCGAAAGCCACACTGGCGTTCAATTTCAAATCCGTGCCGTATTTGCCGCCCAAAGCCGTTCCGCGTTTGAATTTATACTGCACATCGGCCTGAAACGCCACTTCGCCCAGCGACTGGCAGGCATACGGATAAAGCGAGGCCAGGCTATAGGCATGCTGACGGGTAAGCGCCGGCATATAATTGATGAAACCAAAATTGCCTAATTCCTGACGATCCCCGCGATAACTCATATTATCCACGCTCTTGGCCTGCAACAAAATGCCGAAACCACGCATGGAGTAACCGGCATTGAGCAACAAAGCCTGACCGTTGCGGAAGATATAGCCGTTTTCACCAGAAGGATCGTTAGCCTTATATACGTATTCGCCGCCAAAGGTAAAGCCATGGCTTTCTAAATTCAGACGCGCCGCAGCCGACCCCACGTTTTTGGGTAAACCCACCTTGTACTGGTGCATACCGTCGTCTTCCTGACGCATTACCGTAACGGTCTGTTCATCCTGATATTTGGAAACAAAACTACCGCCCAAAGTGATACGGGTCTCCCACTCTTCCATGGGTTTGATAAAATCGTTGAACGCCAAATCCAAATCCACACCGCGAATCAAGCCCACATGATCCCAGAAATGCCGCTGGGTTCCCACCAAACCTTTAATCGTGATGCCCTTGTAGGGGCGGATAATGGCACGGACCCCGCTGATGGCATTGTCGATACCGAGGTTCCAATCCTGATAGGCACGCAGAATCATGCCCGAACCGAACTGTTCGTAGAACGAACCGGCGGTAACGTCGATGATGTCGCCGCTGAAACGGGCAAAATAATAAGGCACACCATAACCGTCCAAACGGGCGTCATAACCCAGCATCGGCTTAAAATAGCCTTCGAACCGGGCACCCAACGAAAACTTGCCGTTGGTGTATTGCAGATAGGCGAAACTGTTGCTGCGGAATTTTTCGGGAACTTCCGGGGCTCCGATCAGGGAGTCTTTGAAATACATCTGGGCATCAATCTGTATGTTTCCCGAGAGTGTACCCCGCCCCAGCACTTCCTCGAACTTGCCTTGCGCGGAAGCAACCGCACAAAAGGCAAAGCAGGAAAAAACGGCGGTAAATATTCGTGTTACTTTCATCACCGGCTACGATGTAGTTTTTCTTTATTATTTGATAACACTATCGGGAAACCGGCTGTGCGGCGGCCT
>CAYTCD010000083.1:4860-7766 GCA_964436335.1 uncultured Bacteroidaceae bacterium | reverse complement strand
GCAGGGTAATATATAAAACATTCTAAAAAAGGAAATACTGGAAGAAAACTACGGTTCTACCATCTGTATAGGCAGACACAACTTGAGCAACAATCCGCTGATACTTCCCGTATATTGATTATACCGGATCGGAAGTCTCATCGGCCAAGGAATCGGCAAGATCGTTGACATCAGGGCTTCCCTGACCGTCGTTGGAGCTTTCACCTTCCACTTCTTCCATATTGGCTTCTTCCGAGCCGTAATCTTCCTCGAGCGCAGACATATCCACGTCCACATCCACCTTGATCAGATAATCGGCATCCTTGGTGTATAAACCCACCGCATAGAAAGACTCGCCACTCGGTTTAGGATAGCGCATCACTGCATCGGTGTAGCCATCAGGATAGCGGGCATCGAACAATGCCTTGATTTCAGGTGTCATCTTATCGTAACTGATAATCCGGCAGAGTTTCTTTCCCGCAGATGCCGTTGCAACGGCCGGTCGGGATGGAGTTTTCCCCGCAACTTGGTTGCTTTCGCTATGAGCCGGTTTCGCCATAGGCCGTGAGGATTTCTCCTCCGGTTTGGCACTCTGGGTTGCTGCTTTCACCGGCGTTTTAGCCATGGTTTTGGTTGCTTTCGCTACGGGATTGGAGGCTTTGGCCACAGGTTTTGCACTCTTAGCGGCCGCTTTCACAGAAACTTTGGCTGCAGGTTTGGTTGCCTTCGCTACGGGTTTCGTCGATTTGGCAACGGATTCACTCACTTTCGACACTGGCTTGAGGCTCTTTGCCGTCGCTTTCGCAGGCGCCTTGACCGCAGGTTTGGAGATTGGGGCCACAGCTTTCGTTGATTTGGCAACGGATTTAATTGCTTTCGCCACAGGCTTGGCACTCTTTGTAACCGTTTTAACAGAGGTTTGGGCCGCCGTTTTCTTTACCGCCGTTTTGGTTTCTTTTTTCAACGTATCCGGCTTCTTTTTTGCCGGCACCGCCGCTTTTCCTTTCGCCGCCTTGGGGGCATTCTTCTTTGTTGCCATATCCGTAATATTTACAACCCTTTTATCTCCTGCATCTATCTATAAATAAAGCAATAACACATTACCATTAAATTCAGATGCAAGAGAATCACATTGCAAAAAAAAAAATTTTTCATGAAAAAAAATAGGGTTTGTAAAAAAAATGGAAGATTGCTTGCTAAAAGCCTCCCTGAAAAAGAAAAGAGATGCCCGAACGACAAGAGCTCAAAATCATTCCATCCTATCTTTTTCATCCGTATTTGTTGTAAAAATTTTATCAATACTCTTGACGGTTAAGTTATTATAGACAAGAATAAACAGAAAGCGGGAAAATAGAACCGACTCATCAAATTGTTCTTTCGTGAGAACAATTTGATGAATTGTACTTGATCAAAAACAATTTTATTTTCGTAACTCCTGACAATCACCAATTTACAAGAAACTTAAAATCCAAAAAGTATTTGTTATCTTTGTCAAAAACCCGGAGCGGAATTACTGTTATTTCCGGATTCATCCGATAAAAGAAAAATAATGTTCCGTCTTGCCGTTATCACCTATCCCGAAAGACTGCCCGAAGAAGCCCACGCTTTGCGGATTGTGGGCAATATACCCAAGGTATGCGCGCTGCATCTGCGTAAACCCGACTATAGCGAAAACGAATTGCGTCTGCTGATAGAAGCCCTTCCGATGGAATTAAGGAGGAAAATCCGCCTGCATGACCACTTTGAACTATGCGGGGAATATGGGCTACAAGGCGTTCACCTCAACCATCGCCACCCTACTCCGCCGGCAAACATCCGCTCGATGAGCGCCAGCTGCCACAATCTAGGGGAAGTGATGGAACACAAAAGAAACTGCGATTACGTATTTCTCAGCCCGATATTCGACAGCATCTCCAAGCAAGGCTATACCGGCAAATTCTCGCCCGAAGCGCTTTCGGAAGCCGCCAAAGACGGCATCATAGATCAAAAAGTCTTTGCCTTGGGCGGCGTGCGCGCCAAATATATCCCGATGCTCCGGCAATGGGGCTTCGGCGGGGCGGCCATGTTGGGCGAAATCTGGGAATACTACAAGCAGAACCCCGATTTAGACCGGTTCAGCGCACATCTAAAGAACCTTTTCAACAAGATTGACGGAAAGCCGTGGATATAAACAAAGCAGGCTTGACCTTTGGCCAAGCCTGCTTTGTTATGCCATACGCATTTTACCGCACTACAATTCTGAATACGGCCTGTTGTCCACTCGTAGAAACCTTCAGCACATACATACCAGTCTGGGCAAGGCTGAAGCCGTGCGTTCCGGCAGAACGGGGCTGCGCAAGCACTTTTCGGCCCGAAGCATCGAAAATCTCCACTTGCACATCCACGGGAAGTTCCACCTTGAATTCGCCCCGCGAGGGATTGGGATAGATTTTTACACCCCGAACCAAAGAGGTTGCTTCCGAGGCGGTTTGCTCTGCCTCAATAACTTCCGTTTTCGTATCGGTATAGATTTCGCCCTCAAAAACAACGGTAGCCGTATAGGTTCTCTCCCCCTCCATAGTCGCGGTGGCGGGACGAGTGATTTCACTTCTTACCGTCACTTCCGGATTTTCCTCATGGGAACAACGGGTACAGATAAAGGTGACGCTTGCCTGATAGTCTTCCGTCCATGCCCATACCGGTTGACCGTAGGCATGTCCTTGAGCCGCAATTTTCACGGGTTCGGCAATTTCGGTGGTCGCCTCCGCGTCACTGAATAACTTTTCACACCGACCGCATTCCCAATAAGCCTCCCTACCTTCTTCAGTACAAGTGGCCGCCACCGCTTCGTGGGCGGTTAAATCATGCCCCAAGGCCTCGATTACCTCAGGTTCGGCAATTTCGGTGGTCGCCTCCGCATCGCTGAATAACTTTTCACACCGACCGCA
>CAYTCD010000083.1:0-4760 GCA_964436335.1 uncultured Bacteroidaceae bacterium | reverse complement strand
TTTTCACACCGACCGCATTCCCAATAAGCTTCCCTACCCTCTTCGGTGCAAGTAGATGCCACCGCTTCGTGAGCCATTAAAGAAGAAGCATGGTTGGCAAAATACGTAGCACGTACCACCACCGATCTTTCACCGTCGCGTTGTGCAAAGGCGCAGATATACGTTGTGTCCGTAACGGCGATACTTCCTTCATACCGCAAAGCGGGATAGGCATCTTTCCCTATGCCATAATAAATCTCCGCATCGGAAGATGCACTAGCAATCGAAACCCTTGTGCCGCAAGTAAGTACGTTCTCTCTTTCCGAAAATTCAGGAGCGTCCATTATCTCTACAATTTGAAATGCATACCATATCTCTCGGTTCCGATACGCAAGCCTACTCCCTGCAGGCACCAGTAATTGAACTTTACTGGCATCTACGTCAAAAAAAGGCTGAGTATACTTCTGATATGGTGGATCACGTCGATAGTTTATAACCTCCTTCAAGCCTATACAATTTCGAAAAGCATAATCTCCTATAAAGGTCACACTCTCCGGTATCGTTACCGAGGTCAAGCCGCTACAGTAAGCAAATGCACCTCCCGCTATGGATTGAGTGCCGGAAGGTATCGTATAAGCGCCGCTGTAATCGGAGGGTATATAGGCAAACACCGTACTGCTGTACAAAAGACTCTTGATGGCAGTACCTCTAAAAGCATTATCCCCTATAGAAGTCACACCCTCTGGTATCGTTATCGAGGTCAAGCTGCTACATTCGCTAAATGCATACCCTCCTATAAAGGCCACACTCTCCGGTATCGTTACCGAGGTCAAGCCGCTACAGTAAGCAAATGCACCTCCCGCTATGGATTGAGTGCCGGAAGGTATCGTATAAGCGCCGCTGTAATCGGAGGGCATATAGGCAAACACCGTGCTGTTGTACAAAGGGCTCTTGATGGCAGTACCTCTAAAAGCATCATCTCCTATAGAAGTCACACTCTCCGGTATCGTTACCGAGGTCAAGCCGCTACAATCCTCAAAAGCACACTCCCCAATAGATGTCACACCCTCTGGTATCGTCACCGAGATCAAGCCTCTATAATCCCAAAAAGCGGAAGATCCGATAGAGGTCACACCTTCTTCTATTATCACTTTTGAAATATTAAGGTTCCTAGTAGCCCAAGGTCTATGAGCGACATCACCATAATAGTCCTCCATCGGACCTCCCTGTGTTCCTTCAGCAGGTCTTATGGTAAGCGTGCGATCAGAGTAGGAGTAGGTCCACACAACATTGTCCCCACATGTACCACTCTGTTGCGGGAAGGCCAAGGAGAAAAATCCTGCCAACAGGAGCAGGAGTAAAACAACTTTTTTCATGGGTTTACTTTATCTGTTTGCGAATAATCTCTATAAGGTCGAGAAGATGTTCCACACAGGCCTCGTTGGCCTTCTTACAAGTTTCTTCTTCGGCAGGCTCATACTTCTTTTTCAAGACAATCGTGGTCAACGGGTCGTAATCCGTTACCATATCAAAAGGTTTCACCTTACGGCTCCTCATAAACTTTTTGTTGCAGGCGCAGACCAAAATATCGCAGTCTTCAAAATCTTTACGATACTCTTCAATCTCATTCCCATAATCACCCTGTGCAATAATCGCCAACTTTTTTCCGTCTGGATAAATCAATTTCCACATAAAGTCGTTTTTCGCTGCATTTATAGGTATTGTATCCAAAACCTCCACCCCTGAGGATTCCTTGATACGGTTAAAAAGCAGGTTCAAGCTTGTGGTCTTTCCACAGCTTTCAGCGCCCGATAGAAGAATAACTCGCATATTTTGTAGTTTAAAATTCTGTACAAATATATTAATAAAAATTGAAAAACACAAGGGTTTCATGAATAAAAAAGAAGCCGTATTTTTGTCGGAAAGAAAGGAAACGATGACTTTACCGGCCTTACAATTCATTATGCACGAAACGGCAGCGTGTACGTTGGTGGAAAGCGCGGAAAAAGCGCTCTCGTGCGGCGTTAAGTGGGTGCAGTTCCGATGCAAGACGCCGCAAAGCGCCGCATGGATGCGCGAACAGGCCCTTTGCGTGCAACAACTTTGCAAGCAGCATCACGCGCTCTTTGTGGTGGACGACGATGTGGAGCTGGCGCGCGAAATCGGCGCCGACGGCGTGCATTTGGGCAAGAACGACATGCCCGTGGAGGAAGCCCGCCGCATTTTGGGCGCACGTTTCCTTATCGGCGGCACGGCCAACACCCTCCAAGACATGATGCGCATTCAGGCGCAGGGAGGCGACTATATCGGGCTGGGGCCGTTCCGCTTTACCCGCACCAAAGAAAAACTCAGCCCCGTTTTGGGCGTGGAAGGCTATGAGCGATTGATGCGCGAAGCGCGCCAAGCGGGTATCATCCTCCCCGTCCACGCCATAGGGGGCATCACCGGGCAGGACGCCCCCGCCCTCAAACAAGCCGGTGTGCAGGGCATTGCCGTGAGCTCCGCCCTCCTGCAATCTCCCGCTCCCCAAGAGGAAGTCGCCCGCCTGCTTCAACCTTTCCTCTCCTTGTAACGTTATTTTTTATACCTTCGCGGTATCGGAAAAAGGGGTGCCGCAAGGCTGAGATCAGACCCGTTGAACCTGATTCGGATAATGCCGACGAAGGGATTCTCTCTTGGCGCTTTCGCCTGTCGCCTCTTTTTTCCTTGCAACGGAATAAAAACACTACCTATATGCAGAATTTAGTGATTGCGGGCAAGGAGTTTTCCTCCCGCCTCATCATGGGCACGGGCAAATACAGTTCCAACCAACTGATGGAAGATGCCATCAAGGCTTCGGGAGCGCAAATGGTAACCGCCGCGCTCAAGCGCATCGACACTTCGAATGAACAGGACGACATGATGGCGCACATCCGGAACTGCCATGTAACTTTCCTGCCCAACACCTCCGGCGCGCGTACCGCCGAAGAAGCCGTCTTGGCCGCGCAACTGGCCAAGGAAGCCTTGGGAACAAACTGGGTGAAGCTCGAAATCCACCCCGACCCCAAATACCTGCTGCCCGACCCGGTGGAAACGCTCAAGGCCGCCGAAGAACTGGTGAAGCAAGGTTTTGTGGTATTGCCCTATGTGCAGGCCGACCCCGTGCTCTGCAAGTTGCTCGAAGAAGTGGGCGTGGCCACGGTGATGCCCCTCGCCGCCCCTATCGGCAGCAACCTCGGCATCCGTAACCGCGACATGCTCGAAATCATCATCCGCCAAAGCCGCGTTCCCGTGGTGGTGGACGCCGGCATAGGCCTGCCCTCGCATGCCGCCGAAGCCATGGAAATGGGTGCCGACGCGGTGATGCTCAACACCGCCGCTGCCATTGCGGGCGACCCCGTGCAGATGGCCAAGGCCTTCAAGCTGGCCATCGAGGCCGGCCGCATGGCCTACGAAGCCTCTCCCGCCGCCGCACGTTTCGTGGCCGAGGCCAGCAGTCCGCTCACATCGTTTTTGAATTAGAATACAAAAGTCATGAATAAAACCGACAGAAAGCCCCAAGAGGGGCTCATCACCCGCAAACCCTTTCCCGGTTCGGAAAAAGTATATGTAAAGGGGAAACTCTTTCCCATAGAGGTGCCCATGCGCAAGATTAACCTTGTGGACACCGTGACGATGCAAGACGGCAAGCCCGTGCATACGCCCAACGCGCCGGTCTATGTATACGACACCAGCGGTGCCTATTCCGACCCCTCCTCCGAAATCGACCTCCTCAAAGGCCTCAAGGACATCCGCACCCCGTGGATTGAACGCCGGGGCGATGCCGAAAGGCTCTCCGGAATGACCTCCGAATACGGCCAGGCGCGTCTGAACGACAAGAGCCTCGACGCCCTCCGCTTCGAGCATATCCGCAAGCCTCTCCGCGCCAAAGACGGACACCAGCTCTCGCAGATGTACTACGCCCGCCAAGGCATCATCACCGAAGAAATGGAATATGTGGCCATCCGCGAGAACCAAAACGCCGAGCAGTGCGGCATCAAGACCCGCATCACACCCGAATTCGTGCGCGAGGAGATTGCCGCGGGCCGTGCCGTGCTTCCGGCCAACATCAACCATGTGGAATGCGAGCCTATGATTATAGGCCGCAACTTCCTCACCAAAATCAACACCAACATCGGCAATTCGGCCACCTCGTCGGGCATAGAGGAAGAGGTGGAAAAAGCCGTGTGGAGCTGCCGCTGGGGCGGCGACACGCTCATGGATCTCTCCACGGGCGCGCATATCCACGAAACGCGCGAATGGATTATCCGCAACTGCCCCGTTCCCGTGGGCACGGTGCCTATCTACCAGGCTTTGGAGAAAGTGAACGGCAAGGCCGAAGACCTCACGTGGGAAATCTTCCGCGACACGCTCATCGAGCAATGCGAACAGGGCGTGGACTATTTCACCATTCACGCCGGGGTTCTGCTCAAGTATATCCCTATGGCGAAAAAACGCCTCACGGGTATCGTGAGCCGAGGCGGCTCCATTATGGCAAGCTGGTGCCAGCATCACAATCAGGAGAACTTCATCTACACCCATTTCGACGAAATCTGCGAATTGGTGGCGCGCTACGACACCGCCCTTTCCTTGGGCGACGGGTTGCGTCCCGGCAGCATCTTCGACGCCAACGACGAAGCGCAGTTCGGCGAGTTGGAAACCATAGGCGCCTTGGCGCAACGGGCCTGGGAACACAACGTGCAGGTGTTTATCGAAGGCCCCGGCCACGTGCCCATGCACAAGATCAAGGAGAACATGGACAA
>CAYTCD010000082.1:0-7800 GCA_964436335.1 uncultured Bacteroidaceae bacterium | reverse complement strand
GACCGTCCGCTATACGAAACGTCTGGTTTCACACATCCTTGCGCAGACTGCCAACATTGCGTGGAAGCCTGTCCTACAGGGGCTTTGCAAAAGGGCTTAGATACGTGCCTGCAAAACGGCCTGGATGCCAACCGCTGCCTCTCCTACCTCACAATTGAACACAAAGGGGAACGCCCTCTCCTGCCCGCCGGCTGGTTCGGCTGCGACCGATGCCAAAAGGCCTGCCCTGCCAACCGTTCCATCGCCCGTCCGGGACACGCGGACTTCCGTGCCTCGCAAACCGTGCTGGCTCTTACCGAAGAGAAAGTACTTGCCATGAAGCAGAAAGAATTCAACAACACATTCGGCGATTCCGCCATCCTGCGCGCCGGCTTGGAGGGATTGCAGAAGAATGTGATGGCGCAACCGCAGGGACAACGCCCATCATCTTGCGGCTGCGCACCTCTCCCAACGGAGCAAGCATCTCGCAGACAAACTCTATGAAATCAGGGGAACAGGTCCATTCCCCCTTAAATCAAATTATGCACATTAGAAGCAAACAACTTCACTGCCATCGCCAAAAGAATCACCCCGAAGAACCGCCGCGAAATATAAATCCCGTTCCTGCCGATAAGCCGCTCCACCACATCGATTTTCCGTATCACGAAATAAACGATCACCATATTCAGCAACATCGCCAGCAGGATATTCTCGGCCGAATACTCCGCCCGCAACGACAGCGCCGTGGTGAGCGTTCCCGGCCCGGCCACCAAAGGAAAGACCACCGGAATCAGCGAAGCCTGCCCCGCCGTGCCGTCGTTCTTGAATAACTCCACGTTGAACGTCATTTCCACCGCCAGGGCGAACAGCACCAACGATCCCGCCACGGCAAAGGATTCCACATCGATGTTGAACAGTTGCAACAGGCGTTCCCCTACAAAAAGAAAAGCCACCAGAATAGCCAGCGAGATCCCCGCCACCTTGCCCGCGTGCACTTTCTTGCCCGATCCGTTCAGTCCCACAATGATGGGAATGGAACCGGTAATGTCGATAACGGCAAACAACACCATAAAGGTGGTGGAAATCTGGCTTATGTCGAAATGAAGGTTCATCGGTCATGTTTTACGGTTCCGGGCGCAAAGGTACGCCAATCCCGCCAAAAAACGTTGGTTATATCGTGCAGCCTGCCGTTTTCCACCTTATAGAGCCGTTGGTTGGTGGAGGGCGAAGCAAGACCGCCCAAGGCTTCTTGGTACGAGCCTATCTTGATATAGTCGAAACTCTCCGCATGGATGCCGGGAGCCAGTTCATCCCTGCCCGAATACCAGGCCGTCTTGAGCTTTCCGCCGGAAAGCCGTTTTACCAGCGCCGCGCTCCGCTCCACCGCCACCGGATCGGCATCCCCACCCATAAAGCAGAAACAACTCACGGATTGGCCGTATTCCTTCAACAAGGCAGCAATCGCCGCCTCATCCAGCACCTCCCCGATGTCCTCCCGCAGATGCGGACTGTGGCATCCCTTGCAGGCATTGGGGCAGTTGGAAAGGTTCACCGCCAAGGTAACCTCGCCGGGAATCTCCTGAAAAACGATGTCATAACTGGCCAACCGTAGCATAATGGCGTTGGGCGGCCTCCTTCTGCCGGGCTTGGGAGAAATTGCTGACCCGCTTCATGTAGCCGATGATACGGGTCAGATAATCGAGGTTGCGGCTCTTGCATTCCGGGCATTCCTTAAGGTTGCGCTTGTCGATATGCCCGCAGTCGTTGCAGACCGTGTTGGGAATATTAAAGGTAAAGTAATTGCAGCCCTCCTGCGTCGCCACACGGAGCAGATGGCGGTACTGTTCCTGGCTCAGATGCTCGTTCAGGTTCATGTGCAGGGCAGAGCCGCCGGTAAGGTGCTCGATATATTTGCGTCCATGCAGACGGAATTTATCCACAATGTTGAGCTTGTCGTCTTCCACAACGTAGAAATAACTGTTGTAGCAATCCCTCGGCACAACATAGCCATCCTGCCTGTCCCATTTGGCATGTTTCACACCCACGTTCTCGGCCGGAATCATCTCGCAGTTAAACATCACATCCTTGGTGCGGTACCGCCGGTTGCAGTCTTCGATAAGCCCCAGCACATCCTGCACGAACTTCTCGTAACGCGGATTGTCGCTGATTTCGATACCCAGGAACTCGGCGGCCTCCACCAAGCCGTTGACCCCTATCGTGAGATACTGCCTGCCCAAGTTGATGTAGCCCGCGTCGAATAGGGGCAACATACCCTTGGCGTGCATGTACTTGAGGTTCTCGTTATAGGCCAATTGAACCTTGTGGCAGAAATCCACAATGTCTTCCAAAAACATCTGGTAAGGCATATTCTGCCGCACGGCATACTGGATGCAGCGGTTCAGGTTCACCGTCAACACGCTCTTGGAACCCGTGGAAACACCGCCGGCCCCCAAGGTATAGCTGAAACCGTTGTCCTGAATCTCGTTGCGCAGGCGGCAGCAACTGCTCAAGGAATCGGCGTTGTCGCTCATGTAGGTAAAGAAAGAATGACCTTCGGCATACATCTGCGCCGTAAAATCGCCGTATTCGGTGTCTTTGGCATCGCCGTTCTCGGTCAGGAGCGCCATGGTTTCCACCGGAAAGGTGAGCACGGTGCGCAGGCGTTCGGCATTGAACCATTTCATGAAACGCTTCTGCAGCCAGCTGAGCGATTCCCAGCAGGGACGGCTTCCGTCGGGAAAATAGAAATTGCCGAACAGGCTCTCGAAATAATAGCGGTCGTAATACGAAATGTTCCAGAACACCGCCTGGTAGTTGCGCGCGCCCGTGGGCTGGTTGATCGAATACACAATCTGTTCGAAGCAATCGGTAATCACCTTGTCCAAGGTGCGGCCTTTCTTGGAAAGATCCACCACCTTGTCGGCATGCAGGTAATAATCCTCCCCGTATTCGAGTCCGATAAAATAGTTCATGTACATCAGGAATTCGGGCGTGGCGCAAGCGCCGCTGAGCATGCTCGACACCATGAACACCATATTCACGAAACCGCCGCAAAAAGACTTGAGGTTGGTGGGTGCCTTGGAATTGCCGCCTATCGAAATCGTGCCGCCCGTAAGCCAGGGATACATGGTGATGCTGGCGCAGTAATTGGCCAGGCTCGTTTCGTCGTTCTTGTAGATATAGTGGTTGTTGAGCAAATCGATATAGCGGTCTGCCACTTCCTTGCCATACATATCCTTGAGACGGTCGGTGAGCATGCGCCGGTTGAGCCGTATAAAATTCGACTTTGGCAGCTCCCCTATCAGCGTGGCCATATTCTTGTTCTCCACATTGGCGTTGGCGTCATACTTGCTGCCGGTGGCGGCATTGGAGGCATCGCAGTAATCGATCAGGAACTTGAGTTTGTCGCGCACCTCGCGGTCTTCGATATGCTGCTGGCGGTAGAGCATATAGGATTTGGCCACCGCATAATAGCGTTCCGCCATCAACGCCACTTCTACCTGGTTCTGTATTTCTTCCACCGTCATCTCGTTGGTGACGCTGACCCTGCTCAGTATATTGGCAATCACATCCTGCGTGGCGAAACTGCCCACCGAAAGAAAGGCCTTGGCAATCGCCTTCTTGATCTTGTCAATTGAAAAGGGTTCTTTCTTACCGTCTCTCTTAATGATAAAAAGTTCCATAACTGCATTTATTTTTTTAGCAAAACCTAAGCATTCCGCCTCTCCGACGGAGCATTAAAATTTCGGATTACGCAAAAAACCTACAGATCGGAAAATAAAAGACAGGAGAATATGCCCGGAAACTGGAAAATGCCGAAGCCACTCCGCCGCCTTTCACCCGAAGCGCAGGATTTGATTTCGATATGCGGCAGGTCTTCTGACTTGTTTCCAAACATACGCCCTTCCCGGTTTTACCCAGTGGTTTTCCGTATGTTCTACGATAAAACTTACAGCTACGGGGATAGTTCCGGACTTTCACCGGATTCCCTTTTCATCCGCCCATGCAGACGGAAACCGATATCGATACAAAATTACGGAATCAGAAAGAAGGAACAAGGCAAACGAAAAACCATTTATCAAAAAGTTATGAAATCACAAATAACTGAAAGAATGAAAAATGGCACTTCCTTTTTAGAATTGCAACAAAGTGAGACTGGGCCGGATTCCCAAACGGAAAGGCAAGCCATTGAAACCGCAACCGGTATTGACATATAAAGCCTGTCCGTTTGCCATAACGTATAATCCCGAATAATGTGCATAGAGCCAACGGGCCGGACTATAATCCCGCCCCTTGATACGCAGCCCCATCTGCATGCCGTGGGTATGCCCCGAAAGGGTCAGGTCAACCTGCGGATAGTGCGGATATACCACCGAATCGAAATGACTGGGATCGTGCGAGAGCAATATCGTGTAGGTATGGATATCCGAAAGGAGGGAATCTTCGTGTTTATCCCGAATCGATGCAGAAGACAAGGCAGCCGCCAGATCGCCTTTCTTCGGAAATCGTTTTCCCTTGCCCCAGTTCTCAACTCCAACCAGCAACAGTGTATCGCCGCCTCTTTCTATTCGTACGGCCGCGTTATTAAGGCAAATCCAATTCAAATGGCGGTAATGCCGCAGCAGTTTTTGCAGATTGGCCCGACGGGCGGCGGTATCGGGCCACGAAACGTAACCGCCGTAATCGTGGTTACCCAGAACGCAATACACGCCATCGGGAGCTTGCAAAGAAGCCAATTCGTTCAAAAACGGATCCATCTCGGCAGAACTGAAATTCACCATATCGCCGGTAAACACCACCATATCGGGTTGGGTCTGCATGGCTTGCCCAACCAAACGCCGTATCTGCATAGGAGAAGTAAAACTGCCGATATGCATATCCGAAATCTGCAAGATACGGTATCCACGCAGTCCCGCCGGCACCGGCCGCGCTGTATTTTCCCGCTCCATGTCGATTTTATCGATCCGTAGGTTGAACGTAGAAACCACCATGGCATAAAGCAGCCCCAGAAAAACACAAACCGTAAGCGTCCACGGTATCCAAGCCGCTTTTTTACGGGTAATGAACCAAACCGCGGCAAAGAGAAACTTTAAAAGAAACAGGATAGCGATACTCCCCAAAAAATAAGTCCGTATAAAAGCCGGCCACAGGTACATGTCCTGAAAACAGAGCGCCACAGCGAAAAGCACAACACAAAACAAAGGGAGAAAAAGAAATATAACGGCCTTTGTTCGGTTCGTCCTTCTTTCATTCCGCTGAATCCGGCAATATTTCCATCCGATAAGGATATCGCACAGAAAAAGGATCGCAAATGCTGTTCCTATCATCTTATAGAACGGCATCCGCAAAACAGCGATCCCTGTAATGAAAATCAATGCCGCCGCATACAAAGCGCAAAATATCCAGATGTTCCGTTTTGCGTTCATCAGAGTCCTCTCACAAAACGATAACTGATGGTACCCACCTGTTCCTCAGGCGTATTTTCCTTAGGTACGAAATTGGACCGCAAAGCCGCTTGTTCGGCTGTTTTCCATAGATGTTCATCCAATGTGGTCGTTCCCTTCACCCCTGCCCGTACACGGGTTACAGCACCGTTACGGTTCACCCAAATGCGCACCACCACGATACCTTCCTCTTCCGAATCGTACTTGGGTTTTACCAAAGACATCAGCGTACGGCCGCTCAACGAAAAGGAGATACCGCCAGAGCCACCCGAACCCGTATAACCCTGCCCATTTATGTCGCCGGAAGGTTTTCCCTGATCACCAGAGGTACGGGTCTCGCCTTGAGCGGAAGAAGTGCTGCCCTTGCGTTTTCCCGGATAAAGCGCCATCGGATTTATTTCGGGCTCTTGCTTTACCTTTTCTTTCGGCTTTTCTTCCTGCGGCTTCACTGCGGGCTGTGGCTTAGGCTTTGAAGCCACTTTCGGTGCGGGCAAAGACGGAGCCTCTTCCTCCGCCGTTACCACAGGTTCGTCTTCCAAAGAGGTCTCTTCCTGTTCCTCCATCTTGTCATCGGCCAATGGATCCATCGCCTGCTCATCCCCGCTTCCCTCATCCATATAACCCAAATTAACCTCTATTCCATATTCGGGAGGAGGTGGGAAAGGCCGGTATAATCCGCAGAAAAGCAACACGCATACCGTCAAAGCGGCAAACAAGACCGTTGACAGCAAAGCCATGCACGAAGCCTTCTTCCTTATTCTCTTTTCGGAATCATTCATGAGGTGCAGTCGCCAAAATGGTTTTCAATTTATGCCCTGTCTGCTCATTCACCCTGTTTACGGCATCCATCACCCTTACCAAATACTGCACGGGAACGGTACGATCAACCCGCAATACCACCGTGGCATCGGGATTGGTAGCCGTGAGTCCATATACAGCCTGTTCCAGATCGGCGGCTTCCACCATCGACTGTTCCACAAAATACTGGTATTGGTCGTTGATGTAAATGGTGTAGCTCTGCTTGGCCACCGTTTTGCTGCTGCTGTTGGGTAAAAGCAACTTAATGGCATTGGGACTCACCATAGTGGAAAGCAGAATAAAAAAGATAAGCAACAAGAACACCAGATCGGACATAGATGCCGAACTGAAATTCAAGTCCTGTTTATAACGCGATTTTAATGCCATGAATTCGATTTTTAATCGCCTATTTAACAGGCTCGTTCAAAAGATCCATAAATTCGGCAGAACGCGTTTCGAACACATGGGTGGCACGGCCTATCCGCGCAACCACTATATTGTAGCAGATATAGGCGATAATGCCCACAATCAGACCGGCCACCGTGGTTACCATGGCCTGATACATACCGTTGGCCAAAGTCCCCACTTCTATGTTGTTTCCTTTGGAAGCCATATCGAAAAACACGCGCACCATCCCCGTTACCGTTCCTAAAAAACCTATCATCGGTGCCGCACCCGCCGTGGTGGAAAGCCAACTGATGCCTTTTTCCAATCGGGCCACTTCCAAATTACCGGCATCCTCCATCGCCGACTTGATATTTTCTATCGGCTTCCCTATGCGGTCTATCCCTTTTTCAATTATACGTGAAGTAGGCGTATTAGTATTCATGCATAATGTTTTAGCCGAATCCAAACGATCATTCAACACATAATCGCGGATAGAACACAAAAGCCCTTCTTCGTTGCCCGAAGATTTGCGGATTACCACCAGACGTTCCATAAATATATAGACGCTGACCAATAATAACAGGATAATGGGTATCATAATCCAACCGCCTTTCAAGGCCAACTCCATCACCGGAATCTTTTCCTGGGTCTGTACAGCGGCTTCCGCCAACTGTTCCATTTCGCCTGCCGCATCAACGGCTTCTGTTAAAATCTGTAAAAGCATAATAAATCCTCACTTTATCAATTATACTCTTGCGAAGATACGGCATAAACGGAAGATCCGTCAACCTCTTTTAAACGAGAAATAAACAGAAAACTGTTAGAAACCTGTAGTTACTTTCAAAAAAAAAGGCTGTAAGAAACATTACAGCCTTAAACTCAAAACAACTGATTGATATAAGATGTGTGGAGAATAACGGATTCGAACCGTTGACCCCCTGCTTGCAAAGCAGGTGCTCTAGCCAACTGAGCTAATCCCCCTTATACAAATAAAACGATCTCTCGATCGTTTTTGGGACTGTAGTCTCGAGCGGAGTTGAACCGCTGACCCCTACATTATCAGTGTAGTGCTCTAACCAACTGAGCTACGAGACTGGTTACGTAAACTTCCGCAATAACGATAGTTTCCGGATACGGCTCCAGAAAGGAGGTATTCCAGCCACACCTTCCGGTACGGCTACCTTGTTACGAC
>CAYTCD010000081.1:0-7904 GCA_964436335.1 uncultured Bacteroidaceae bacterium | reverse complement strand
TTGTTTTTAGGTTAGAATCAGGCGAATGATGCCTTAAAATAATTCCAATATGAATATTGTAGATTACTTGCGGAAATTTTTGAACGAACAACCCGGCAAAGAAGCCGCCGTTCCGGGTTTGGGCGTCTTTTATACCGAACAGCGAAACGGCAAGAACAGAATTTTGTTTAAGGAAGTGGCGCCCACCGACAAGACTTTCTTGAATTTTTTCGCCTTTGAAGAAAATTTAACGGAAGAGGAAGCCCGCGCCGAACTTGAAAAATGGGTACGCAAGGTTTTGCGGGAACTCAAGGCCACGGGCAGTGTTACGATAGCCGAAGTGGGAACTTTTGTAATTGCGGAAGACAAAGTGCTTTTTAAACCGCTGGTGGAAGAAGTTTCGGGTGAGGAAAACACCAATTTCGGATTGGAACAGCCGGCCCCGCAGGTACACGCACCGGAATTGCCTAAGGAAGAACGTCCCTTGCGGCCTCCTGTTCCGGTAGAGAAAGCGCGCGGTAAACAGGCACCCCGTCCCATCGGAAAACCAAAGTTGCAGCCGTCCGCACAGCCGGGCACATCGGGCAAGGAAATCGTGTTGGGTACACGCAAGAGACCTTCGCCTCAGGCACCGCTGCCGGTGTATGCCCGCGCTTGGTTTATCTTGTTGTGCATATTGGTGGTGTTGTTTGCCGTGATATTAGGGGTAACGCCGGTGCGTAAGGCGGTGTTCGGTTTGGGTAATAAAGCCGCTTTGGAAATGAAGGTGCCTGGAGAAGATATGGTGGAGGCAGCGGTGGATCAGTTGCTGGAAGACGATTTTGAACCGGTTATGACCGATGAAAAAGCGATGACGGCAAACGAGAAGGCGGTGGCCGAAGAAAATGCCAAGGTGGCGCAGGCTGTGGCGGCCGGTGAAGCCAAGAAAAAGGAACAGGAAGCGCAGGCCAAGAAGATGCAGGCCGAAAGCAAGCCCGCCCCTCAATCCGCGCCCGTTTCCAAAAAGGAAATTAAGAAAGAACCTGTAAAAAAGGCGGAACCTGCCAAGAAACAGGCTCAAACCGGGGTGGATGCCAAGACACCGGAATCGGGCAAGTTCTATATTATTGTGGGCAGTTTCGCCTCGGAAGCGAATGCCGGCAGGATGGCCAGGAAAATGCAGGCCGAAGGATTGGTCTCCACGGTATTTTACATCAAGGCCAAGAGTCTTTTTTACGTAAGCGTAAAAACCTGTTCCACGCGGGATGAAGCCGTGGGTGAGAGAACAGCCTTGCGTGACCGGAACATTGATTGTTGGATTTTTGCAAACTAAAAGGGTTTGGGCAAAAATAAATTGGCAAGATTTGAAGAGAACTTGAGTTTTGCCAACCTTTTCCAGTTTCCGGCCACGATTCAGCCTTGGCAAGCACCGTTATGGGGAAAATGGAAGAGTGATTATTACGGAAACGAATCGCCGCTTGTGTTGGAGATAGGGTGCGGAAGGGGGGACTACACGGTGGGTTTGGCAAAACTATATCCAAAGAAGAACTTTGTGGGGCTGGATATCAAGGGCGCCCGGCTTTGGCGGGGGTGCAAGACAGCCACCGAAGATCATATGCCCAATGTGGCCTTTGTGCGTACCCGCGCCGAATTTATAGACCGTGTGTTTGCGCCCGGAGAAGTGTCCGAGATATGGATCACATTTCCCGATCCACAACCATCCAAACCCAATAAACGTCTCTGTTCTCCTGCTTTTTTGGAACGTTACCGCAGAATTTTACCCGAAGGGAAAGGGGTGGTGCATCTCAAGACCGATGATACCGACCTCTATGAATATTGCCTGAACGAAGTGGTGCTTCCCGCCGCTTATCCGATACTCCGCAACACGCCCGATCTGTATGGCTCCGCCGAAGATATGGGCGAGGCTTCGCAGGTGCAAACTGCCTACGAAAAACGTTGGTTGGCGGAAGGCAGGAAAATAAAGTATCTCTGTTTTAAACTCACGTAATTCCATGCGCGGGTTGAAGTGGCTTATCTTTTTTACGGTTTTTGCGGTGGGCTTTTCCGCTATGGGGCAAGAACCGTTTTCGGCAGAAGGGACAGCCGTTTCGATGACACCTCAGCAACGGCGCGATTCCATCCGGAAAGCCAAGCTGGCGGGTTTGGCCAAAAACAAGGGTGAAACCGTGGTGTATTACGATCTTTATATGCAGAGCGGACTGCCGGTGTTCGATACGATGCGCTATCCATTGGATGGTTTTCAGAAGTTCGATGCGGTTTATCAGCATGATGATTTCAGGGCCGACCGAGGCAGCCTGGGCATGCCCGACCAATTGTTGGAGTATGTACCCAAGCAGGTGGCAGGTTTCGGTTTGCGTTCCAATCCGTTTAGTTCATGGTTTTATACACCGCAGAACACGCCTTTTTATCAGACCAAAAATCCGTATTCCACCCTCTATTTTGTTAATAATTTCGGAAAAGATCTCAATTTTTTTAGGGCGACTCATAGTCAGAATGTGGCAAAGGGATTGAACCTGGATATCGACTTCAGTGTGTATGATGTGTATGGCCTCTATTATAACAGCCGAAGCAATCAATACAATCTGCGTTTTTCGGGCAATTTCGTCAGCCGCGATGCCAGATACCGCATTGTTTTCGGATATATCCACAATGTGGTGGCGGTGGGAGAGAACGGAGGCATCAAGGAAGACAGTCTCTTTACCGGCAATCGGCTTTCCAACCGTCTCCAGATTCCGGTATATATGGCCTCGGCATCCAACCGTTGGCGCGAAAACCGGTACTTCTTTAAGCAATCCTATCATTTTTACAATACCCAAAAAGACTCGATTCCCGACAACAACCACAGTTACGGCTATCTGACCCACAGTTTCGACATAGAGGATATGTTGCTCAAGTATCGCGACAAAACCACGGTGGAGGATTGTTTGTACACGCATTTCTTTCTCGACCCGGCGCAGAGCTCGGAACGGAACGTGATGATGAAGATGACCAACCGCATTTTCTACAGCAGCGCGGATATGGAGTACCTGCCTTTCGGTTACCGGTTCAAGTTTGCCGCCGGATTCAAGAATGAGTATATCCGCTGGCATGACCGCATTGTTAGGAAAGAGTGGGTGCAGTGGTTCCCTTTTGCGCAGATACAGGTGGATTTTGCCGACCGTTTTGTATTCGATGCCTATCTTGATTTTGGTTTCGGGGGATATAACAATTTTGATTTCAGCGGTAGGGCTATGTTTAAATATTTGTTCAGGGATGACCGCGAACGTACGCTTTCCAAACGAGACGGTGTGGAGATACAGTTGGGCGTGAACCGCTTTGAGCCGGACTGGCTCTACACTTGGCATTTTTCCAATCATTTCTGTTGGGATAATGACTTTAAGAAAAACACAGAAACCTAACTGCAATTAAAATTCAGTTACAAGGGGTGGTGGCTGAGAGCCAAGGCGGGTATGCTGAACGATTATGTGTTCATGAAGCAAGACGGCCCCGTACAGGCCGGTAAGGAATTTTTTGTGGTAAACGCTGTGGCGGGCAAGAACCTGCATATCGGTAAATATGTGGGCTTGGATAATCTGCTGATGGTGGCCTATAGTTCGCGTGAGGAATATCTCCATCTGCCTTTGTTTGGCCTGCAAGAAAACATCTATGGCATTATTCCGATCAAGAATCTGGCACAGATACAGATAGGTGTGGAATTTGTCTATAACACCTCCTATTATGCGGATGCCTATAATCCCGCCACGGCCGGTTATTATTGGCAGGATGCGGTGAAAACGGGTAATTTTTTGATGATGAACGTTTTTTTGAATTTCCAAGTGAAGCGGGCCAACCTGTTCGTTAAGTGTCTCAATGTGGCCGAAGGGCTTTTCAAGTACAATTACATCCAGACCCCGCATTATCCGTTGGTGGACCGTTGTGTCCGTTTTGGTGTTTCGTGGCGGTTCTTCGATTAGGCATTCCAAATATACGGACATGACCGGGAAATCGGCCAAGGCGGTTCTATGTAGAACGCAGAAAGGAGGCTTTTTGTCGGGACTGTTTGGAGCTGAAGGCGGGGTGTTTACAAATTGGCGTTTCTTTGTTGATAAATGGAGAGGTTGGGCTTGTGGAAATGCCGATGAATCTTTATCTTTGTATGTTTATATGAATCTTGTAATTTGTTAATTATGAGCGAATTAGAAAAAGAGCAACAAGAACGGTCCAACTACACCGCCCAAAATATTCAGGTATTGGAAGGCTTGGAGGCCGTGCGTAAGCGCCCTGCCATGTATATAGGCGACGTAAACGTGCGTGGTCTTCACCATTTGGTATATGAAGTGGTCGATAACTCCATCGATGAGGCTTTGGCTGGATATTGCACCCATGTGGAGGTAACCATATACGAAGACAATTCCATTTCGGTGCGCGACAACGGTCGCGGTATCCCTACCGATATGCACCCCAAAGAAAAGAAAAGCGCTTTGGAAGTGGTTATGACCGTATTGCATGCCGGTGGTAAGTTCGACAAGGGCACTTACAAGGTGTCGGGCGGTTTGCACGGTGTGGGGGTTTCTTGTGTCAACGCACTTTCGGATCATCTGAAAGTGGACGTGTTCAGAGAAGGCAAGCATTTTGTACAGGAATACGCCAAAGGGCGTCCCTTGTACGATGTAAAGGTAGTGGGAGAGGCTGCCGATGAAGAACGCGGCACGTTGGTTACCTTTCATCCTGATGCCGAAATATTTTCTGTAACCGTTTACGACTACGATGTGCTTTCGGCTCGATTGCGTGAACTGGCGTTTCTGAACAAAGGCTTGCGCCTGTCGCTTACCGACCGCCGCGAACAGAAGGAGGACGGCAGTTTCAAGACCGACAGTTACTATTCGGCCGAGGGTCTGAAGGATTTCATTTCCTATCTGGATTCGAACCGTACCGTTTTGATGCCCGAACCCATCTATATCGAGGGTGAGAAAAACGGTATTCCGGTGGAACTCTCGATGGAATACAACGATGGTTTTTCCGAAAACCTGCATTCTTACGTAAACAACATCAACACCATAGAGGGCGGTACGCACCTTACCGGTTTCCGCTTGGGGCTTACCAAGACCTTGGGCGATTACGCGCGCAAATCGGGGATGCTCGACAAACTCGACAAGCAGAAAATCGAAATCAAGGGCGATGACTTCCGCGAAGGCCTCACGGCGGTTATTTCGGTAAAGGTATCCGAACCACAGTTCGAAGGGCAGACCAAGACCAAACTCGGAAACAGCGAGGTTTCGGCGGTGGTTTCGCAGTTGGTGAGCGAAAAGTTGGCTTACTTTCTCGAAGAGCACCCCAAGGAAGCCAAGATGATTGTGGAAAAGGTGGTGTTGGCGGCCACGGCGCGTCATGCGGCACGCAAGGCACGCGAACTGGTGCAGCGCAAGAGCGTTTTTTCGGGCGGAAGCCTGCCGGGGAAACTGGCGGACTGCTCGGAACGCAACCCGGAGGTATGCGAGTTGTTCCTCGTCGAAGGGGATTCGGCCGGCGGAACCGCCAAGCAGGGCCGCGACCGCAAGATTCAGGCTATTCTGCCCTTGCGCGGTAAGATTCTCAACGTGGAAAAAGCCATGCAGCACAAGGTGTTCGAAAGCGAGGAAATCAAGAATATCTACACGGCGCTGGGCGTTACCTTGGGCACCGAAGAAGACAGCAAGGCGCTCAATCTTGAAAAGCTCCGTTACCACAAGGTAATCATCATGACCGATGCCGATGTGGACGGCAGCCATATCACTACCTTGATTCTTACATTCTTCTTCCGCCACATGCGCGAAATGATAGAGCAAGGCTACGTCTATATCGCCACGCCGCCTTTGTTCATGGTAAAGAAAGGCAAGGTGGAACGCTACTGCTGGACCGAAGAGGAACGCGCCGCCTTGGTGGAAGAACTCAGCGAGGGAGGCAAGGTAAAGAATATCGCGGTGCAGCGTTACAAAGGTTTGGGTGAAATGAACGACCACCAGTTGTGGAACACCACCATGAACCCCGCCACCCGTACCCTGCGTCAGGTAACGATTGAGAACGCCACCGAGGCCGACCGCGTTTTCTCGATGCTGATGGGCGATGAAGTGGAACCTCGCCGGGAGTTTATCCAAAAGAATGCCCGCTATGCCAATATCGATGCATAACGGTCGATAGAGGAGTCGAAAAAAAAGCGGAAGCATAGCTTCCGCTTTTTTTTTATAGGGTGGTTAGAACCCTTTATTATGGTCTGTTAAATTTCAATAACACTCTTCTTTGAGGTTGACAGGATAGAAGGTGTTGATATCCCGGCGAGTGGAATCTTCAAGGCTCAAGGTAAGGAAAAGGTCGTTGAGCCGGTAATCGGATAAGGTGTGATATTCCCCCACACTGTAGGCCCAATTATCTTTGGTGGCGAGGGTGGTGAAGTTGGAATCGGTGTAGTATTGGCCTTCAAAACGAATGGTTTTCTTGGCTTCGTTCAGGAAGTAATAGCCTTTTACAAATTCCATGTAGGAATAAGTGCGGTCATCCTGTAGGGAAGGGGCGTGGAAAGCGGTGATGTAAAGTTGAAAATCGCCCGATTTGCAGGTGTCCTGAAGTTCGCTTACGCAATCTATGAACAGCCTGTATTGCGAATGAGTGGTGGAATCGTAATGGTTGTACTCTTTTTCTGCCCATTCTCCGAAAATCTTGAGAGGTTTGGGATCTTGCTTGCAGGAAGTGAGATTCATGCAGAGAAAGAAAAATCCAATAAGGGAAAGCGGCAAAAGGTTTCTGTAAGACAAATGAAATTTCATGGCCGATAGCGTGTTGTGAAGGCGCAAAGGTAAGGGTAATGGTTCAAAAAAACAATAATTCATTACCTTTGCAATATGCGATTGGCACGCGGTGTAAGGTTCTTTTAAAGAAGAGGGTTATGAATATTTTGGTTTTAGGTTCAGGCGGCAGAGAAAGCGCATTGGTCTGGAAATTGGCGCAGAGCCGGTATAAAGGGGGGCTTTTTGTGGCGCCCGGCAATGCCGGAACGGCACGATGGGCGGTGAATGTGGCGGTGGACCCGATGAATTTTGCGCAGGTAAAGGACTTTATCATCGAACACAAGGTGGAAATGCTGGTGGTGGGGCCGGAAGACCCCTTGGTGCAGGGTATCCACGATTATTTTCTGGCGGATGCCAATTTCCGCGATCTGATTATTGTGGGGCCTTGTAAGGAAGGGGCCCGCTTGGAGGGCAGCAAGCGGTTCGCCAAGAAGTTCATGCAACGGGCGGGCATCCCTACGGCATCCTACGCTGTTTTTGAAAAAGGGCAACTGGCGCAGGCCAAGGCTTTTTTGCAGACCTTGAAACCGCCTTATGTGCTCAAAGCGGACGGTTTGGCGGCGGGCAAGGGCGTATTGATAGAAAACAGTCTTTCCCAAGCCGAAAAAGCCTTGGAAGAAATGCTGGAACAAGACCGCTTCGGGGCGGCTTCGCGGCAGGTGGTGATCGAAGAGTTCCTGAGCGGCATCGAACTGTCGGTGTTTGTGCTGACCGACGGCACGCATTATAAGGTGCTGCCCGAGGCCAAGGACTACAAGAAGATAGGCGAGGGCGACCGCGGCCTCAATACGGGCGGCATGGGTTCGGTTTCTCCGGTGGCCTTTGCCGATGCGGCCTTTATGAAAAAGGTGGAGGCACGTATCGTAAAGCCTACCTTGAACCAACTTGAGAAAGAAAAGATTCCTTATTCGGGATTTCTGTTCATCGGTCTGATGAACGTGAACGGCGATCCTTACGTGATTGAATACAATGTGCGGATGGGCGATCCCGAAACCGAGGCGGTGATGCCGCGTATCCAGAGCGATTTGGTGGAGGCCTTTATCGCCATGCACGAAAACCGTCTGGATGAAATCGATTTGAAGATAGACCGCAGGCAGGCGCTTTGTGTCATGCTGGTTTCGGGCG
>CAYTCD010000080.1:0-8200 GCA_964436335.1 uncultured Bacteroidaceae bacterium | reverse complement strand
AAATCGACCTGGTGCTTTGCGCCACCGTTACGCCCGATATGCGTTTTCCCGCCACAGCTTGTCTGATAGCCGACAAGGTGGGAGCCAAGAATGCCTTTGCTTTCGATATCAATTCGGGATGTGCGGGCTTTATCTTTTCGCTTTCAACGGCTTCTCATTTTGTTGAATCGGGCCGGTATAAGAAAGTGGTGCTGGTGGGTGCCGAAAAGATGTCCTCGATGGTGGATTATCAAGACCGTGCCACCTGTCCCATTTTCGGAGACGGTGCGGCGGCGGTGCTGATAGAACCAACCACCGAGAAACTCGGCGTGTTGGACGAAGAGTTGTATTCGGACGGCTCAGGTTGGACGCATCTGCATATGAAAGCCGGCGGTTCGCTGATTCCGCCTTCTCACGAAACGGTGGATAAGCGTTGGCACTACATCTATCAGGAAGGCCAGCCGGTATTCAAATGGGCGGTTTCTAAAATGGCGGATGTGGCGGAGAATATTGTAAAGCGAAACGGTTTGGATGCCAATAAAGTATGGGTTGCTCCGCATCAGGCCAACCTGCGCATCATCGATGCCGTGCAGCGGCGCTTGGGTGTGCCCCACGAACGTGTTATGATCAATATCGAAAAATACGGCAACACCACGGCGGCCACCATTCCTCTTTTGCTGTGCGAATGGGAAAAGCAGTTCAAGAAAGGCGACGATATTGTGCTCTGCGCTTTCGGTGCCGGCTTCTCTTGGGGTGGTATCTGGCTCAAATGGGCTTACGATGCCAAATAAACGGTTTTGCCGATAAAGAAAAAGGCGGTTGACGAAAGGTCAACCGCCTTTTTCTTTTAAATTCCAAAGACTTACCGCCGTATCTCGGAGCAGAGAATGGCGGCGGCGATGGCGGCGTTGAGCGATTCGGCTCCCGTGGTCTCATGTTTGGGAAAAGCGGGAATCGTGAGCCGCGTGTGTACGGCCTTTTCAAAATCGTGAGCGATGCCGTGCGCCTCGTTACCGATGATATACCAGGCGTTGTGGGTGTTGAGCGAGGTTCGGTAGAGGTTCTCGCCGCGCATGAACGTGCCATAGACTTCCACGGGAGCGGGCTTTTGCTGCATGATTTCGAGAAATCTTTCGCGCGGGGCTTCATATACCGGAACTATCGCCACCGAACCCATCGAAGACTGTACGCATTTGGGCTGGAAAACATCGGCGCATCCCTCGGTGCAGAGAATGCGGTCAATACCGAACCAATCCGCCAAGCGTACGATGGTACCCATATTGCCCGGATCACGCACTTCGTCCAGCAGCAGGCTCACGCCCGAACAGATTTCCTGTATGTCGGGCAGCGTGGTGTCGGGTTGGGCGCAAAGCATCCATACTTCCTGCGGGCATTCCAAACCGCTGATGCGCTCCAGTTCCTTGCTCGAGACTTCTATTTTCTCCACCAGCCGACCGTTTCTGCGTTCCCAGGCAAGTAGCAACCTTTGGTTCTTTTCATTGTTCCACCAAGATTCAAGTGCCAGTATCTTTTTTACCTGCTTGTCTGATTGCAATAATACTTCCGCTACTTTGGGTGTTTCGGCAATGAATACACCGTCAAGACGGCGGAATTTTTTCTGCTGGTAACTCTTGAATTGCTTTAGTTGGATGGAGCCGATCATGATGTGGAATTTAAGGAGTGGCGATACAAAAAAAGCCGCTTCGAAAGAGGCGGCTTTTTCATTATAATGAGATAACCGATTATTCGGCGTAAACATCCAGTTCGATTTCAGCTTTCACCTCACGATGCAAGTCGATTTTCGCCTTGTGGCGGCCGATTTCCTTGACGGCTTCACCGGGAATGGTAATCTTCTTGCGGTCGATTTCCATGTTGTGCTGTTCTTTCAGGGCTTCGGCTATCTGAATCGAATTCACAGAACCGAAAATCTTACCGGAAGTGCCCGCTTTGGCGGCAATCTTTACGATGAGACCATTCAACTTGGCTGCCAATGCTTCGGCTTCCTGTTTGATCTTTTCTTCTTTAAAAGCGCGTTGCTTGAGGTTTTCGGCACGCATTTTCTTCATGCAGGGAGTTGCCATTACAGCATATACCTGCGGAATCAGGAAGTTGTTGGCGTAACCGTTCTTAACCGTAACGATATCATCTTTGTAGCCTAATTTGGCCACGTCTTTGGTCAAAATAATTTCCATTCTCTTGTCCTCCTTACTTTAAAAGGTCGCCTACATAGGGCATGAGTGCCAAATGACGGGCGCGTTTGATGGCCTGAGCCACTTTCTTCTGATATTTCTGCGAGGTACCGGTAATGCGGCGGGGCAGAATCTTGCCTTGTTCGTTCACGAATTTCAAAAGAAAATCGGCATCCTTGTAATCGATATACTTGATACCGCTTTTCTTGAAACGGCACCATTTTTTCTTCTTGGTATCTACCGCAATCGGGGTCAGATATTTAATGTCGTTATCTACTGCCATCGCTTTACTTGTTTTCGGGGTTTTCTTTAGCTTCTTTTTTCATGGCATGCTTCTTTTCGTTGTAGGCGATAGCATGCTTGTCCAATTTTGTGGTGAGGAAGCGCAACATCTTTTCATCGCGGCGGAAAGCGGTTTCCAACACGCCGATAACCTTTCCTTCGGCCTTGAATTCTATCAGATAATAGAATCCGGTAGCCTTTTTCTGAATGGGGTAGGCTAATTTCTTCAGCCCCCAGTTGTCTTCGAAGACGATCTCGGCTCCTTGCTCAACGAGCAAGTTTCGGTACCTCTTTACCGCTTCCTTCATCTGTTCTTCAGACAAAACGGGAGTCATAATGAAAACGGTTTCGTACTGATTCATCGTTTTACTTTGTTAAAGGTTTGTAACTAATTAACTTTCTCTTGTTGGAGAAAAAGCCTGCAAAAGTAGTGATTTTTTTGTAACTTCGCAAATGTCTTTCGGCAATGGCACGGGAAGTGTGCCTGAAAAGTTATCGGAATATGGCAGATAAGAAAAAGGATAAAGCAAAAAAGCGGACGTGGGGCGTGGTGTTATTGTTGTTTCTTATGATGGCGGGAATGTCGGTGTCTTGTTCTTCGTCTCATAACTTATGTCCGGCATACGGCTCAAAATACAAGGTGGAACCGCTCCCTTATTGAGATGAAAAATTGGGGAAGTTTTCGTCGGATCTTCATGTTGGCGCTTTTTCTACAGGCGGCCACGGTGGCCTATACCCAGGTGATCGTGTATGAGGATTTTGTACCGCCTCCTCAACGTATCTACATGCGGGAACGTTTTGTCTATGCCCAGATTCATACGGCGGGATTCACAATCGGTTACGAACAGGGACGGTTGAACCGCAAATTCCATTATTCAGGTTGGAATGTGGAGTTCGCCACGCAGATCAATCCCAAAACCAAAGGAGTGAATTGGTATGGGCAGGGCAGACGTTATAAATATGGAATGCTGAACAGTTTCTGTATGCTGAGGGCTGGTTATGGTGGATTGATAGTGTTGAACGACAAGCCGCATTGGGGTGGGGTGCAGGTTTCGCTGAGCTATCGGGGCGGTTTTTCGCTCGGATTGGCTTTTCCTCAATATGTTTATGTGCTCTATGAT
The DNA here is from genome assembly GCA_964436335.1 of uncultured Bacteroidaceae bacterium. Taxonomy (GTDB): domain Bacteria; phylum Bacteroidota; class Bacteroidia; order Bacteroidales; family P3; genus Pullibacteroides. Next base: position 4,629 of record CAYTCD010000080.1, on the reverse strand, counting down.
ACGGCAGGGCAGGATATAAGGCTGGAGAAAATGAACCCCGACAATCCACGCCATATGGACGTGGGGTATATCCTTAAAAGAGGTCCGATATTGAAAGGGTTCAGGGGAATGCGGCCTTATCCGGGTGTCTATGCCAAGATAGGCATGGACTTTGAGTTCGGCAAGGCGGAAAAACGCAGTCATACGCTGGGGTTCGGCGTACTTTACGATTGTTATTTCATGCGGATCCCCTTGATGGCGCTCAAAAAGAATCCACCGGGATTCCTGAACTTCTATATAGAGTATAAATTCGGCATGCGTTATGGCGTGCGATAATGATAAAAACAGACAATGCCTGTAAATCCACAGATGGAAGCCGGCTGGCTGGAGGCCCTTAAAGATGAGTTCTCCGCTCCGTATTTTGCCGCGCTCAAAGATTTTCTGGTAGCCGAGAAACGGACCCAAACGGTGTATCCGCCGGGGCCGCTTATCTTCAACGCTTTTAACAGCACGCCTTTCGACAAGGTAAAAGTGGTGTTGTTGGGGCAGGATCCCTATCATGAAGCGGGACAGGCAGAAGGCTTATGCTTTTCTGTGCCGGACGGTTGTCCTTTCCCGCCCTCTTTGGTGAATATACTCAAGGAACTGGAGTCTGATCTGGGGTATCCATTCCCCAAAAGCGGGCATCTCGCCAAATGGGCGGCACAGGGCGTGTTTATGCTCAACGCCACGCTCACGGTAAGGGCGCATCAGGCCGGATCTCACCAAAGAATGGGATGGGAAATCTTTACCGATGCGGTTATCCGTGTGCTTTCGCAAAAAAAACAGGGATTGGTGTTCCTTTTGTGGGGTAGTTACGCCCAGGCCAAGAGTGCATTGATAGACGTTGACCGCCATCATATACTGAAAACTGTACATCCGTCGCCGCTTTCGGCTTACCGAGGATTTTTCGGTTGCAGACATTTTTCACAAACCAACCGTCTTTTGGAGCAGCAGGGGCTCTCTCCGATAGACTGGAATCTAAATACACCGCTTGCCTTATGAAAATAGCTATTGTAAACGGTCCGAACCTGAACCTTACCGGAAAACGAGAACCTGATATTTACGGCAGCACGACCTTTGAAGATTATGTGCCTTCTCTGAAAACGCAGTTTGCGATGCATGAAATCGTGTATTTTCAGTCGAATATAGAGGGCGAACTGATAGATTTTCTGCATGCCTGCGGGCGCGAGAACAGGGCGGTGTTGTTGAATGCCGGCGGTTACACCCATACATCGGTGGCTTTGCACGATGCGGTGATGGCCATCCCGGTGCCGGTGGTGGAAATCCATATGTCGCAGGTGGCCGCCCGTGAGGGATACCGGCATACGTCTCTTATCGGCAGTGCCTGTATCGGTACTATCGCCGGTTTCGGTATGGATTCCTATCGTCTAGGTATTCTGGCGTTGGAAAAGGCCTCGCGGTAAGGACTTTCTGTCGGTTGGCTTATCGATTGAAATGGTGCGGGGATAAATCACCGAAGTATCTTTTCTTTTTCAGATAGTACTGCACCACGATACTCTTTTGGTAGATGCCCGTACATTGCGGTTGTTGGGAGATGGCTGCCCGCTTGGCGCGGTGGCGCGGTTTCTGTCGATAGAAGTCGCGGTAGGCACGCCATACGGCCTGGAAATCGCCGGTTTGCCGTTTGCAAAGAAAGAGCAGGGCTGCGGCGGTATCCAAGAAAAAACGCAGGAAGAACACCCTGCATAACCGGTTTTTCGGAAGGTTTTTATAGAGCAGCGCGAGGTTGTTGCGGAAATTCAGATACGTTTTTGTAGGGGAACTCTTCGGGAGCGTGCCGCCTCCTATATGATAGAGGGTGGAACAGGGGTAGTACATTATCTTGTAGCCGGCATTGCGCAGTCTCCAACACAAATCGATTTCTTCCATATGGGCAAAGAAATCGGCATCCAGTCCGCCGAGTTGCCAAAATAAGTCGGCGCGCACAAACAAGGCCGCTCCAGTGGCCCAGAATACCTCTTTTTCGTCTTCGTATTGCCCTCGGTCAGGTTCAATGGTGTCGAAAATACGTCCTCTGCAAAAGGGATACCCCAAACGGTCTATGAAACCACCGGCGGCACCTGCATATTCAAAGCGGTTTTTTTGATAATAAGAAAGCAGTTTGGGTTGAGCGGCGGCCACCGAAGGATCGGCCTTCATTCTGCGGACAACGGGTTCAACCCAATCAGGAGTTACTTCTATGTCGGAGTTGAGCAACACATAAAAGCGGGCGTTTACCTGCTTGAGCGCATCGTTATATCCTTTTGCGAAGCCGCCGTTCTCCATATTCCGGATAAGTGTCAGTTCGGGATAGTGCAATTTCAAAAAGGCTACCGAATCATCGGAAGAATTGTTGTCGGCAATGATTACCTTAATGTTTGGTTTGCAAGTGTATGCGACAACTTTGGGTAAGAATTGCTCTAAAAAATTCTTGCCGTTCCAATTGAGGATCACTACGGCGGTTTCAACCTGATATTCCATAGGATAATGGTGTTCTAAAACGCAATTGCACAAAAATACCGCTTTTCCGATAAACAGAGAATTGCCGTATGGGCCGAATTGAGGTTTGTGGTATTGGATGGCGGCGCTCCGTGTTTGTAAAAATGAACGATTGTTGATTTCTTTTTGATATATAATTTCTTTTTGTTGATTATATTTGCAAATCTATGTATGCTTTATGTTGATATAGGAAAATAAGCGTATAAATTAACAACAATAATACATAACAACTTCTTTATTATGAAAAAACAAATTGTATCCGCTTGCTTAGCATTGATGTGTTGCTTGGCGGGAAAAGTATCGGCCCAACAGGAACTGGTTTCTGTTTCGGATGCCGGACAATTGGAAATGCGTCAGATGGAGGCTTTTCAAGGCCTTACGGACGCGATTCCCTATCAGAAAAACGCCGGGCTTTCGGCCTATACAGACCTTTCAAAAAAAATGGATTTCTCGGTTAAGATGCGTCCTCTTTCCGAAAACGCGGCTTTGCAGAAAGCCTTCAAGGCCAACAAAAGGAAAGGCCGGGAAAAGGCTTCTACCGCCGATCTTGCCATCGACACCACCTTGGACATCGCCTATTGGGGCATGCTTTCCTCCGTCGAAGACGGCAAGAATCTGTTCGTTACCATGGAATACCATCCGTCACCGACGGAGAGTTGGTACTACAGCGGCATTACCTACACCTTCTTCGACGAAAACCTCAAGCCGGGCAAGTCGTTTTCGATCAAGACACCTGCCAGTACGCAGGATATCAGTATTATGGGGCGTTATTCCACCCGTTTTTTCAACTATAACGCCCAAAATGAGTTTTTGGTCAGCGTGCATAGTTTTGCTGAGGGCTACGGCCCCGCTGCCTGCCGTGATACGCTGCTTATCGTGAATGAAGACGGGGAAATCCTCCGCAAGTTCGGACACACGAGCGGCGCTTTGCTGCATAGCGTCACCAAAGACGGTTCCACCGAAAACCGGATACAGCTTATCGACGCCTTCTATTCCGAACTGGGGGATACCATGAAGACTTTCATCTATAAGGCGATGGATGTGATGCAGGACAATCCGGAACCCTTATATACCTTCAAGATTTCGGAAACCCTGACTACCTACAGCAACGGTGCTCTCGCCGCCTTTTCCGAAATAGAGGGCGAACCCTGCTACCTCACCATGCAATACAAGAAACCCTTTGTGGCGGACGGCGTTCATGACGGGGAAGAAATCGTGGTGGATAAAGACAACAGTTACGAAGTGTATATCTACGATATCGATTTCAATCTGGTTAAAAAAATCACCTTGCCTTTGTTCGGGCTGGAAGAGAACGAATTCAGTTTCAGCACGCTGATGTATTTCGGCAAATACATGATCACGCGCCATGTGTTCAACCGGGACGACAAGTATGAACTGATCTACGGCATGGACCGCTACGACATCAGTTGCGACTGCAACAAACTGCAGTTCTATCTGGTGGATGAAGACGGCAAGATTCTCAAGGAAATCGTGGACGAAGTGGCTTCCGTCATCGAACTGCAGTCCATTATCGGCGAAAACGATGAGTTTGCGCTCGCCATGGGCGATGAAGACGCGGTAACGGGCATCACCATGCTGGACGTTCCTTCGTTGGACGTCAATTTCTATTTCCCCGCCCTGTATAAGAACGAATTGCTCTCGATGAACTTTGAACGCATTCCTGCGGCGGAAGGCGGCTACAACTACGTGTTCGGCCTCGGTCGCGGCGAGAACGCGGACGGAACGGTGTATGGCGGTATCGTGCATTACGACCGTCAGGGCAATGTCGTTAAACGTGTCCGCATTGACCTGGGCAGCGACTGTCTGTTGTTCACGCCCATCATCAATAATGTGACGATGAACCCCTATGCGTTCATTCCCGATGAAAAGCAGGAATACCTCTACTTTTACCGTTTCAGCAGGAACGGCGCCGCCGGCCCCGGCTTCGGCATCGCCAACGAAGACGAGACGCTCTACAAATGGCAGGAAAACGACCAGGACGGCGTTTTCTCCAGTGCGGGCATCCTTACCAACCACGACGGCACGATGTTGAAAAACCTCTATGTGTCCTGGGACCGCAACGATGGTTCGATGTCGCACATTTTCTAT
>CAYTCD010000079.1:0-8204 GCA_964436335.1 uncultured Bacteroidaceae bacterium | reverse complement strand
AGCGGAAACCCACCTCGGGCGAAATCCTGAAGCCGGACATGGTTTGCGAGCGGATACCGGGAATGGAACCGTATTCGCTGTTGTCGAAAAAGCCGGTGGCGTTGGCTTTCCATTCAAAAGACTGCGCGCGGGAGATAAGGCATAGCCCGGTCAGGGCGCAAAGTAAGAAAATACGGAGTTTTCCGCTTATCGGAAAATTGTTCATGCGGCGAAAGTACACAAAATATTGTATTTTGGCAGGACAAAAAAAAACGGCAGCAAAAGCTGCCGTTTTTTTTTGATGGAATCAACCGTTTATTTGGTGATACGTTCGAGCCACTTCAGCATGCCGAGCATCACACCCATCGAAGCCAGGCAGATTAAGGCGAACACCGCCCAGGTAATCCATTGCTGGCCGATGCTGTTGAGCATCGTCACACCCAGGAAGATGAACAGGTTGGCAACGGCGGTGGCGCACAGCCACAGACCTTGGCAGATACCCTGCAGATGCTTGGGGGCGATTTTCGAAACGAACGACAGACCCAGCGGCGAGATGAACAGTTCGGCCACGGTAAGGAAGAAGTAGGTGAGGATAAGCACCCACGGGCCCACCAGGCTACGCTGTTCGATAGGCGTAACGCCCCATTCGTCGCCGGAAGGATAACCCATCACCTTGGCCAGGGCCGAAAGGAAGATATAGGCGCAGGCCACGATGAACATACCGATGGCGATTTTCTTGGGCGTGGAAACGTTCTTGCCCCTGCGTGCCAAACGGCCGAAAATCAACATGATGATAGGCGTCAGTACAATGACGAAGAAAGGATTGATGCACTGCCAGATTTCGGGAGCGATCGTATCGGTCTTTACAAAGTCGCGGGCGAAAATCGACAGCGACTGACCGTTTTGGTGGAAGGAAAACCAGAAGAAGATAGCCACACCCAATACGGCGAACAAAGCCGCCATGCGCTGCTTGATTTCCTTGGCCTGTGCGGTGCGTTCTTCGGGCGTGTAATCCACTGCGGCGCTCTTTTCCTTGCGCACGGGGTTGGGGAAGTTCTTCTTGACGCAGGCAAAGATGACAAACGAAATGAGCATGGCCGCCACCGAAGCGATGAACGAGAAGTGCACGCCGGTGTTGAACACTTGCAGGTAGTTTTCGCAGAAGGCGCTCATGGCGGAGGGATCGGCGGCCATAGCGGCGGCGTCGATAGGCGTTTGGCTAACCTTGCCGGCCAGTTCGGTGAGGTTGTTCATGGCCGTGGCGTCCATGTTGCCGCCCAGGTATTGGTGGCAGAGGGCGGGCATCTGCGAGTTGTAGATGAGGTTCTTGGTGCCCAACAGCCATTCGCGCAGCAGGGGAGCCACAAAAGGCGCAATCACGCCGCCGATGTTGATGAACACGTAGAAAATCTGGAAACCGCTGTCGCGCTTGCTCTTGGCCAAGGCCAAAGCTTCGGGGCCTTTTTGAGCCGCGTCGGCTTCGAAGTTGTCGTACATCTGACCCACGATAGCCTGCAAGTTGCCCTTGAAAAGACCGTTACCGGCCGCAATCAGGAACAAGGCCACGCAGGTGAACACCAATACCCACGAAGGCACATGGCCGGGCGCGCCGCCGAAAACAGGGAGCGAGAGCAACACATAACCCAAGGCCATGACGAGCAGACCGCACAAGATAGTGCCCTTGTAGTTCTGCAGACGGTCGGCCACAATACCGCCGGGCAGAGAGAACAGATAGATGCAGCAGTAAAAAACGGCGTAGATGAAACCCGCCGTGGCATCGGAAATACCGAATTTGGAGCAGATGAACAGCAACAGCACGGCATTCATGATGTAGTAGCCGAAGCGTTCCCCCATATTGCTCAAGGCGGCGGCGATCAAACCTTTAGGATGGTTTTTGGTGGCCGTAACCACATAATAGATTAGAAACGGTATGACCACGATTGCAATCCCGATCAAAACCGCCATGGCAGTGTGTTCTTGAATCCAAGACATGATGATAGATTTATGGTTAGTACTAAAAAAATCAAGCGTAAAAGGCAAATTTAGCGAATATTCCCGAATCCTCGGTAATCCGCCAAAATTTCTTGACACTGGCTTTATTCAAGATGCCCGGTCGCGGCAAAAGTCAAGTTCACTTGATTCCTGCTCTCAACTTTTTCGTATCTTTGAAAGTTTGTTCGCCCCCGGCAAGCCAACCTGCGGGCAATTCTGCGGTTGGCGCTGTCGGCTTTGGGCATCCTTAGAAAATAAAAACGGAATACTATGCTTCCTTTCCAGAATTTTCCCTACCGTTTGGTGTTGGGTTCTTCCTCTCCGCGCAGGAAAGACCTGCTTTCCTCGCTGGGTTTCGAGTTCGAGGTGATGAGCAAGGAGGTGGAAGAGAACTACCCGCTTTCCATTCCCCGCGAGAGCGTTCCCGAATATCTGGCGCACCTCAAGTCGATGGCGTTCACCGATGAGGAACTGCCCGAAAACTACCTGCTCATTACCGCCGATACGATGGTGTTGCTGGAAAACAAGCCTTTTCACAAACCCAAAGACCGCGATCAGGCGATACGCACGCTTTATTCGCTTTCGGGGCAGACCCACAAGGTGATTACAGGGCTTTCGATACGGAGCAAGGAAAAACAATACACGTTCTCGGTAGAGTCGAAAGTTACTTTCCGGGTGTTCACGCTCGAAGAAATCGAATACTATGTGGATACCTACAAGCCCTACGACAAGGCCGGTGCCTACGGAATCCAGGAATGGATAGGCTATGTGGGCATCGAGTCGGTGGAGGGTTCTTTCTACAACGTGATGGGGCTTCCCACGCAAAGGCTCTACCGGGTACTTTCTGAAATCTACAATGCCGAACACTAATGAGAAGTCCGAAAAAAATCGCGGTAATCGCCTTTCTTCTTTTGTTTTCGTGGCCGGGTTTTCTTTGTGCACAGCAACGGGAAGCGGGCAGGAAAAACGAATTCGAGATTTTAAAGAATCTGGAGATATTTTCTTCGGTTTATAAGAATCTGGAATTGGTGTATGTAGATGGCATAAAGCCCGGAGATTTGATGAAGTCTGCGATGGATGCCATGTTGCAGACCCTTGACCCTTATACGTTGTATATTCCCGAATCCGATATAGAGGATTTCAGGATTATGACCGAGGGCGAATACGGTGGCATTGGTTCCACCATCCACTACCGGAACGGTTACGTGTATATTTCCGATCCCTACGAAGGTTTTCCCGCCGACAAGGCGGGTTTGCGGCCGGGAGACAAGATATTGGCCGTGAACGGAGAATCCACCAAGGGTAAAAGTACTTCCGATGTGAGTGCGTTGCTTAAAGGCCAGGCGGGTACTTCGCTTACGCTCACCATCGAAAGGGAGGGCGTTTCCAAGCCGATGGAGGTGAATATAGTGCGGCAGGAAATCAGGATAAAGAACGTTACCTACAGCGGCATGTTGCGCGACAGCGTAGGCTATATCCGGCAGGATGGCTTTACACAAGGAGCGGTGGAAGAAGTGAAGCAGGCGTTTCTTGCACTTAAAGAAAAGGGCATGAAATATCTGGTTTATGATTTGCGCTACAATGGCGGCGGATTGCTCAACGAGGCGGTGGATATCGTGAACCTTTTTTACCGTAAGGGAGTTCCAGTGGTCAGCACCAAGGGAAAGACCGAAGGCCGAAACACCACTTATTTCACCACCAAGCAACCGGTGGATGTGCAGATTCCCATTGTTTTCCTTACTAGCCGCGGCACCGCTTCGGCCTCCGAAATCCTTACCGGCGCCATGCAAGACTATGACCGTGCTGTTTTGGTGGGAGAGCGCACTTTCGGAAAGGGATTGGTACAGAATATTCTGCCGCTTCCCTACAATGCGCAGATGAAAGTAACGGTGGCCAAATACTACATTCCCAGTGGCCGTTGTGTGCAGGCTTTGGATTATAGCAACAAAGACGAAAACGGCCACGCTCTGCCTATTCCCGATTCATTGCGCAACGCCTTTAAGACGGCGGCGGGCCGCGTGGTCTATGACGGCGATGGCATAGAACCCGATGAAGAGTTACCGGTTTCTCTTATGAGCGATGTGGCGGTGAGCCTGGTATCGAAATTTTTGATTTTCGACTACGCCAACCGGTATGTGGCCAAACACGATAAAATAGGCAAGATTGCCGATTTCAAGATAACGGATGCGATATATGCCGACTTTCTGGCCTTTATGAAAAACCGGGACTACAGTTACAAGTTGGCTTCGGAAAAAGCATTGGAAGAATTTAGAACAAAGGTACAGGGCGACAGTTGCTGGCAGGAAGTGCACGAACAGTTTGAACAGCTTGCTTTGCGTCTGGAGGCAACCAAGAAAGACGACCTTTTGAAAAACCGCAAGGAGATAGAGGAACTTTTGCGGGAGGAAATCGTGTCGCGCTATTACTATAAGGCCGGCCGGGCCGAGGCTGAACTGGCGGGCGATCCCATTGTGAAACGTGCGGTGGAGATATTGTTGGATCCGGTCTTGTACCAAGATTTTCTGAAAGCAGAAAACAGATAATAAGATGAACGCTGAATTTATGCAGGAAGCCGTTGCGCTGGCCTGCGAGAATATAAAGAAGGGCGGCGGGCCGTTTGCCGCGCTGATTGTAAAGGAAGGCCGGGTGATTGCCCGTACCGGCAATACGGTTACCTTAGACAACGATCCCACGGCGCATGCCGAAGTAAACGCTATCCGCGAGGCCTGTCGCAAGTTGGGTACTTTCGACCTTTCCGGTTGCGAGATTTACTCCAGTTGCGAACCTTGTCCGATGTGCCTTTCGGCCATCTATTGGGCACGGGTGGACAGGATTTATATTTCGGGTTTGCGACAAGATGCCGCCGAAGCGGGTTTTGACGATGAGTTCCTCTATCGGGAAATAGGGAAACCGTATCCGCAACGCAAGATTCCGGTAAGCGTTCTGTTGCGCGAGGAAGGCAAAACCCCATTTGCGCATTGGAAAAAATACGAAAGCAAGATACCCTATTAAGTCTGTTGCGCGTATGTTTCTGGAAGTGGCACAGGTAAGCAAGTTTTATGGAGACCGGCAGGCACTCCACAATCTGAGTTTTTCGGTTGACAAAGCCGAAGTGGTGGGATTGTTGGGCCCTAACGGCGCGGGTAAGTCCACACTGATGAAGATTATCTGCTGTTATATCCCCCCTTCTTCCGGAAGGGTGGCGGTGTGCGGTCTCGACACGGCTTGCGAATCGCTCAAGGTGCGTTCCCATATAGGCTATCTTCCCGAACATAATCCGCTCTACCTCGATATGTATGTACGGGAATACCTTGATTTTGCCGGCGGTATCTATATGGACGCCCGCAAAGCGGCCAAGCGGCGGGAAGAAGTGATATCCCTTACGGGATTGGGGGTTGAGGCGGGCAAAAAGATAGGGCAGCTCTCAAAGGGTTATCGTCAGCGTGTGGGGCTTGCCCAGGCCTTGATGCACGAACCTGACGTATTGGTGTTGGATGAGCCTTCTTCCGGGCTTGATCCCAACCAACTGGAAGAAGTCAGAACCTTGATACGGGAAATAGGAAAACAGAAAACGGTGATACTTTCCACCCATATCATGCAGGAAGTGGAAGCCGTGTGCGACAGGGTTCTGTTGCTCAACGGCGGATGTCTTGTGGCCGATGCACCCACGCACGAAATCATGCGGAACATGGGGGGCGGGGCATTGCTGAAAGTGGAGTTTGACCGTGAGATAGATATAGCCGAGATACAGGCCATTTCCGGTGTGGAGATGGTGCGTGGCAAGGAAGGAGCGTGTTACGAAATACAAGCTGCGGCATCGGTTGACCTGCGGCCCCTCATCTTTCGTTTCGCGGTGGAAAAAGGCTTGTCCGTACTTACGCTGCAGCGCGAGGAAAACAGTCTTGAGGCGGTGTTTCACCGTCTCACCCGGGAAACAACGCAACAACAGAAACCATGACGATGAATGATGTTTCGCCGGTTTTGTATTGGAGGCCTTTCCCGGAAAGGGAGTTTCCGGAAATGAACATCTGGGTCTTCGTTGTATCGGTGTTTTTTGCATGGGCGGTGTTCCGCCATTACCGGGAAATAGAAGAGATATACCGCCGCATTTTCGATTTCCGGGATCTGAACCGGCATAAGGTTTCTTCCGTCAAAGGCAGAGGCGCACATCGCAGCGATTCGATATATCTTCTCTTGTCGATATTGGCCTTTGTGTGGTGGACCTACAACTTTTGGCTGTATTCCGATTCTTTGGATGCCGTCCGGCTTCTTTCTCAAGGAGACAATCCGCTGTTGTTGCGTTGCAGTCTTTTCGTGCTTTCTTTTTATGCTGTGAAGTGGGTGGTGCTGCGTATGGTATCGGTTGTCTTTGCCGAAAAAAAGTTCGGGCTTTTTGTGTGGAAAACGGGTCTGTATCACGATATGCCGTTTTCGCTGGTGGCCTTGCCGTTGCTTTTGTGTTCGGTGTATATGGAAAACTCCGGCAGGGGTGTCATCCTTTGGGTTACAGGTGTGTTGTTTCTTATGTTCTTTATTGTAAATACTTTAAAAAGCGTTATAGTGGGAAAAAACTATAGCCGGTTTTCTTACCTCCATATTTTTGTTTACTTTTGCGCCCTCGAAATTCTGTCATTTGCAATTTTGTGGCAGATGTTTTTTGGTCCGCTTGTCGTATAAGACATACTTTCCAGAGAGGTGTCTCCATACTTTCGGGCGGTAAAATAAGGGGATGCACGCAAGATGTTGAAGGTAAAAAAAGTCCTTGTTTCGCAACCGGTACCGGCCGATTACGAAAAATCACCTTACAAAGCTATCGCCGACAAGTTCGGACTGAAGATCGTTTTTAAGAAACTGATTCAGATAGAAGGCTATTCTGCCGTAGAGTTCCGCAAAAACAAAATTAACCTTTTTGATTATAAATCCGTTGTACTCAACAGCCGCCACGCCGTGGACCATTATTTCAGAATGGCCAAGGAAATGCGGGTGCAGGTGCCTATCTCCATGAAGTTCTTTTGTAGTTCGGAATCGGTGGCCTTTTATATCCAGACTTATATCCAATACCGGAAACGCAAGATTTTTTACGGCAAGCAGACCACGGCCGATTTAATGGAAGTGGTAACCAAGCATAAAGACGAGAAGTATCTTTTTCCTTGTTCGGAAGAAAGCAATTCCGATGTGCCGGCTTATTTCGCAAAGGCCAAGATTCCGTTAAAGCGGGCGCCCATGTATAGGACGGTGCCGGCCAAGGTGGCTTCGGAAATCAAGATAGAGGATTTCGACATGGTAGTGCTTTTCAGCCCTGTGGGTGTAAAATCCTTGTTTGAGAATTATCCCGGATACAAGCAGGAAAAAACCCTGATAGCCACATTCGGGCTTTCGGTGGCCGAAGCCGCAGACCAAGCCGGACTGAAGGTAAACCTGTCGGCGCCCACACCTACCTCGAGTTCCATGACACAAGCTCTGAGTGAATTTCTGACAGACCTGCACAAGAACGGATGGGAACTTTCCAAAATAGCCGACAAGTATTGCTATAAAAAAGTGCAGCCGGTGGTAGCCAAACCGGCCAAGAGTACCTCCGCCGCCCGCACAAAAAAAACGGCCGAAAGCAAGATGGCGGCCAACAAGGCGGCGGCCATGGCCGTTATGGCCGGTAAGAAAGGTGGCCGTATCAGTCGGACTACACGTACCCAAAAAGCCGAGAAGTAGCATCATGCCGCAATTGTCCAAAGAGGAGCGCCTTTTTGAAAAAAGATTCATAACCCTTTTGTTCACCAAAGGAAAGCGGTTCACGGTAGGAAATAAAGAGTGCCTTTTAAGGGCATGTTATTTGCCGGTAGAGAGAATCTCCGGGAACGTGGCCTGCAAGGTAATGGTGAATGCACCCAAGAGCCGTTTCCATCATGCGGTTGACCGCAACCGGATCAAACGTTTGTTACGGGAATCGTATCGCTTCCATAAGGATTTGTTCGTGTCGCCGGTTCCCTCCGATAAGTTTTTGTTGCTTTCTCTGCAATTTACCGGCAAGAAGGACGTATCTTTGTTGCAAATGCTTCAACAGGTTGAAAAAGTCGGAACAACGCTCAAGACCCGTTTGGGGGTTGATTAAGATCCGGAAAGGTGCTTCAGAAGGCATTGGATGGTTGTTGCGGCTATTGGTGCGCTTTTATCAGGTTTGTATCTCGCCGTTTTTTCCACCCAGCTGCCGGTTCACGCCCACCTGTTCCGAATACGCC
>CAYTCD010000078.1:6949-8275 GCA_964436335.1 uncultured Bacteroidaceae bacterium | reverse complement strand
AGAACCCAAAGGCACGCTTACTGACTAATTGAAGTTGGAGCTCCATCCTCAGGATTACGAAGTGAAACTGGCCACCGAATTGAAGTCTTACCGCCAGAAAGTACAGATGAAAGGTTTCCGCCAAGGCCAGGTTCCGGTATCGCTCGTGCAGAAGCTGTATGGAAAGGCCATCTTGATGGAACAGGTGAACAAACTGATTGCCGAAAGTATCGATAATTATATACGAGAAAACAAGATAAACATCTTAGGCCATGCGCTTCCCGTTCCCGAAGAAGAAAGAAAAAGTGAATTCGATTTTGACAATCCCGGCACTTTCGTGGTATGGTTCGAAATCGGTATCGCGCCCGAATTCGATGTGGAATTGGAAAAAGTAAAGGTAAACGGATACAAGATCAACGTTTCGGACGAAATGGTGGACAAGCACCAGGAATCGCTCTGCCGTCGCTACGGTGTGGTGAGCAGTCCTGAAACCGCCGCCTTGGAAGACACTTTGGGCGGCGAATTGTTCGAACTTAACGAAGAAAGTGCAGTCAAGGAAGGCGGCATCAATGTCAAGACCTCGATTGCTATCGACCTCATCGCGCTCAAGACTATCCAAAAGCAGTTTATCGGCAAAGGGGTGGGTGCCGAAGTGGATTTTGAAATACAGAAAGCCTTTAAGAACAAAGCCGACCTTTCTGCCATGCTCCGTATCAAGGAAGACGCGCTGGCCGGCATCGCGCCCAAGTTCCGTTTCCGCATCGACAGCATCACCCATGTGGAACCGGCGGCCTTGAACGAAGATCTCTACAAGAAGGCATTCCCTCAGGAAAACATCAAGGATGAAGCAGGTTTCCGCGAAGCCATGCGCAACGATATCGCCAAATATTACGTGCAAAACACCGATAAGAAACTTTTTGTCGATACCGTTGACAGCATTATAGACCAAACCAAATTCGATTTGCCCGAGGATTTCCTCAAACGCTGGATTCTTTCCGAAAGCAACCGTCAGGCAGAAGAAGAAAAGAAAGCGCCGGTAACGGACATTCCCGCCGAAGAAATGAAGCAGATCGAACGTTCGTTGCGTTGGGAACTGATTCAGAACAAGATTACCGAAAAATACACGGTGAAAATTGAACCCGAAGACCTGCGTACCTTCTACAAAGACCGTGTGCTTTCCCAGTATTTTCCCGTGCAGTCGGAAGATGAAGAGATGCGCAAACGCATCGATATGTTCATCGACTCGATGATGAAGAATCAGGAAGAAGTGAAACGGGTGTACGACATGGTTTTTGAAGAAAAACTCACCGCCCTCTTCCGCGAAAAAGCCAAGGTAAGCAACAAGGA
>CAYTCD010000078.1:0-6929 GCA_964436335.1 uncultured Bacteroidaceae bacterium | reverse complement strand
TGGGGCATAAGGGCATCAGCAGCCTGAGCCTTGACCGTTTTGACGCCTATACCCGGGCGTATATTTCGCCCACCATTATTGAGGAACGTCAGCTGAACGTAGCGCAAATGGATGTTTTCTCGCGCCTGATGATGGACCGTATTCTGTTTTTGGGTACGCCCATCAACGACGAGGTAGCCAATATCATTCAAGCGCAGATTCTTTTTTTGGATTCGGTGGATTCGGGCAAAGACATCCAACTTTACCTCAACACACCCGGAGGCTCCGTATATGCAGGTCTGGGTATCTACGACACGATGCAGTACGTAGCCTCGGACGTGGCCACCATCTGCACCGGTATGGCGGCCTCGATGGGCTCGGTGCTGCTCTGCGCCGGAGCCAAAGGCAAACGCACGGCACTGAAACATTCCAGAGTGCTTATCCATCAACCCTTAGGCGGTGCCGAAGGACAGGCCTCGGATATAGAAATCACGGCGCGCGAAATACTCAAGGTAAAGAAAGAACTTTACGACATCCTTTCCGAACACAGCGGTCAACCCTACGACAAAATCTATCAAGATGCCGACCGCGATTATTGGATGACCGCACAGGAAGCGCTTGAATACGGTATGATAGACGAGGTGTTGGAAAGATCAAAAAAATAATTGCCTGAACCCATGATGTGGTTGCTGCTTGTCATTGTCTATAAATTGCTCCTGCTGCCTGCACTTTGGGGCATTTTCTCCACCTCCGGACGGAATCCGTGGCTGGCTTTGGTTCCGTTTTACGGTGAATGGCTTTGGATTAAGCTGCTCAAGGTAAAATGGTACGGCTATTTTCCGTTCCTTTTCCTACCCTTCATCAACGTTTTTGTATTTTGGTTGCTGTGCGTGGAAACCGCCTACGGCTACCGACGCCGTTCGATAGGCGATTGTTTTTGCGCCTGCGCTTTCTTTTTTGCCTATTTCCCCTGGTTGCACTTTAAGAAAAAGGAAAGTTTTCAATGCGCCAAGGATCTGCCTCCGGTAAAGAAATCGGCCGCCCGCGAGTGGTTCGACACCATCGTGTTTGCCCTCACCGCCGTGCTGATTATCCACGCTTTCTATTTCAAGGGATTCGTGATACCGTCTTCTTCGATGGAAAAATCGCTCAATGTGGGAGATTTTCTGTTTGTAAGCAAGGTAGCCTACGGTCCGAGGGTCCCGCAGACCATTCTTTCGTTTCCCTTTGTGCAACATACCCTGCCGCTCAGCAAAGACAAACCGTCTTATCTTACCTGGCTACAGCTGCCCTATCATCGTCTGCCGGGTTTCGGTGCGGTAAAGCACAACGATGTGATTGTATTTAACTTTCCCGATGGCGACACGGTTTCAAGCGTTTTTCAAAGCAATATCAGTTATCACACGCTGGTAAAAGAGGTGGGGCGAAACCGCGTGTGGAACGACAAGGCCACTTTCGGACGCATCTCTTACCGTCCCGTGGACAGGCGCGAAAACTTTGTGAAACGTTGCATCGGTCTGCCCGGCGACACGGTTATGGTACGTAACCGACAGGTATATATCAATGGCCAGATGGCGCAGAACCCGCCACTGTTGCAGTTCAACTACCGTATCCTTCCTTCGCCCGCCGTGGTTTCTAACCGGAATTGGAAAGAAATCGGCGTATCGAACGACGACCTCAAGATGCTCTTCCACCCCGACTACGCTTCGGTTCCCCTTACGGAAGAGATGGTGGCGAAACTGGAAAAATTACCGGGTGTGGAAGCCGTGGAACCCGTTATGGAACCTCTTGGATTGGGGGATGGACGGCTTTTCCCTTTCAGCCCTGTCGATTATCCGTGGAACGTGGACAATTACGGTCCCGTCTATATTCCCGCCAAGGGCGATACATTGCATCTTACCTCCCGCAACATCGTGCTGTATGAACGTCTGATCCGTATCTACGAAAACAATACCTTACAGATAGAAGACAACGGCACAATCCTCATAAACGGAAAAGCCACGGACACCTACGTCTGCAAATTAAACTATTATTGGGCGATGGGAGACAGCCGGCACAACTCTGCCGATTCCCGCTATTGGGGTTTCGTTCCCGAGGATCACATGGTAGGGAAAGCCTTTATCGTTTGGTTTTCGTGGAATAAAGACGCCTCCGGCTTCAAAAGGGTTCGTTGGAACAAGGTTATGCGGAAAATCCGCTAGTCTTATTCCTGCGAATGCTTGGCTCTTCTGATTTCCCTGTTTTTCTTTCTGTCGGCCCGACGTTCTTCTTTGGTACGGCGGGGACGGGTGCCATAGAGAAATTCCTTTACATTGTCGAAATCCCTTCTGAACACGATACCCACGCCCTGCGTATAGGAATTGACGGGTTTGGTGAGGTCTTCGTCGTTTGAATGATTAAAACCACGCAGGCGGAGTTCTTCGGTAAACTTCCATTCTATATCCACATCGCCCACCACCGTTGTGGCATTGGTGGCACCGGTGTTGCCGGGTGTATTTTCCGACACTCCGAGATTGCCGTTGATAACCAAGCGGTCGTTAAAAAGTTGTCCCGACATCATCACTTGAAATTCAGAATTGCTGACCGTAGTGCCGGGCTTATAATTTATACCGATATTGAAATCGTTGGTAAGTTTGGAAAGGAAATTGTTGAACTGACTGAACAATATTTCGGAAGAAGATGAAAGGGCCGTATTGGCCACATTTGTGGAGGAGCCTTCCACCGCCATAAAGGAGTTGAACATCAGAATCGAGAAAGTTTGACGCAACATTTCATCTTCATCGTCCTTTTTCACAATGGCACGGAATTTGTCTTTGGTATCCTCGTCTGTGTTCGACAAATCGATATCGAAACCTATATCGGGATTGAGCAGACGGCCAGAAAGCAAGATCCGGCTCTCCACATTTACCTTTTGTTTGTAACGGCTCTCATTGCCCGGATCAAAGGCAGCCAATACCGGGTACAGGCTCGCCTTGGTCTGATAACCGGCCTGAACATTGATGCGGGCATCTGTCATGGGGCCCACCCATGAAATGGTTCCCCCTTCCTTTAAATCGAACCGCTTGTTGATTACATTGACCATCGAAAAATCGAATTCCCCGTCACTTATAGTATAAGTGCCAAACAATTGGGGAATCCCCTCGGCCATGTGCAGGCGCAACAAACCTTTTCCGGTAGCTTTCAAATCGCCGTTCATGGCCGTATTGCGCAACAATACCGAAACAGCAAGCCCGGGAGTGATATTCATATTGAGGTCCATTGTAAGCTTACCCTTTCGGTGCATCGCCGCCCGGTTATGAAAATAATATTGCTCCAAAGAAACGCTTGCGCTGTCTTTTTTCTGTTCCGAAGGTACTTGGAAAGTAATGTAGTTAACCCCTGTTCCGCCGGAGGGATTGGAAAAGTCGAAAAAGATATCGGAATTGTCTTCTACTGTGGCATTCAACCGCATCGAAATATCATTGACCGGCCCGGTGATATCAAGATTACCGGTGGCGAATATGGTACCCCAAAACGGCAGACGGGGTGAACGTTTGGATTGCAATACCAACAACTCATCGAAAGAAAGCCCCAAATCAAGCCGCATATCTTTAAAATTGCGGTGAAGAATCCGGCCCGACATCTTTCCGTTGGTTTCAAACACCGGATCGACAAAAACGGCAGACGGAAATTCTATTTTATCGGAAGTGAGTTCCAATCCGAAATCGGAAAACCTGTATCGGGTCTGCAATAGAGGAATGGTGGCGGCAAAATTCCGGGCAGTGACAGACGCATGCAATTCAGGCTGCGACAAGGTTCCGCTTACACCTAACCTACCACTTATGCTTCCTTCAAGTCCATCGGCCACCGACGCCAATATCCGGCTAAGGAAAGCCACCGAAAAATCATTCGCGTATCCCTCAAAGTCCAACCTTTTCTGTTCTCGCGGGTAAAAACCGCCCTTTAACGACAACAAGGTACGTTTCTGCGAGGAATCCTGCACCGAAAAACTTGCCTATACAGCCTCTTTCTTACTGAAAGCCGCCTTCAACAAGCCTTTTCCATTCAGATAACCGTTCACACTAAGGTTATCCAAACCCAAGCCTGCGTTGAATAAAAAGTCGCCGAAAAAATCCCGAACCTCAAGGGCACCGTTCAACCTGGCCTCGATCTTCATCCGGGTCTTACGCAGAAAAAATTCGAGATACGCAAGGTCAAAATCCGAAAAATCAACCTTCAACACAGAACCTTCTCTCCGGGAAAGTTCTCCATTCAAACTGATTTTTTCCCTGTTCCCGGTTGAAAACACCCCCACATGGTTCATCACCAAGGAATCTTTCGCAACCAAAAGATAGCCGTCCGGATAACTTCGCCAAACGTTCTTATCCAACAGAAGATTATAATCCTGCATGCCTATCCTTATAGCACCGGAAGACAAGAAATCGATGCGTCCGCCCAACATGGCATTGGTCTTTTGCCGGGCAAGGCTGTCCCGCCCCCATTCCAAGGTGTAGTCCAAGGTATTGGAATCCGTTTTCTGGAGATACACCGCAAAATCGTTCATAGCGATACTGTCGTCTATATACAGTCTTTCCGCAGTTGTATTCATCTCAAACTTCTCCTGCCCCACATTTACATCCACTTCTCCTGCCAGATACGCAAACTTTCCCACCTGTACATAAGGAACCTTCACTTCCGCCCAACCGCGCCCGCGTTCCGAAACATACTCCATATCCACATCCAAGCCCAAGGGCAAGGATACGGCCGGATAAAGGACGGCAAGCAATGGACCGGTATCCTTAAGGCGGATATGCAGATCAAAATCCTGTGCGGAAACAGGCCGGGAATCCTCTCCTGGACCCGCAAACATCTTTCTTATATTCGGCAGACTTACCGATAGAGTCTGCCATAAAGAGGTCTTCAAGGTTCTCAAATTCCAGCGTCCCGCGACATCGGCATCCAACAGGGAAGAACGAACCGAAAGGGTCCGGCGCAGGGTGTCCTCCCTATCCACCTCCACATTCAGACGGGAGAGTGCATAACGGTTGCCCAATCGTTGCACACGCAGGTCTTTCATCACGATATGGCCCGACTCAATACCTTTTCCGTAGCCTGCATAATCAGCCTCGATATGGGTATTGAGCGTAAAAAGCCCCGTATCGCCCAACAAGTGTAAAGGTTGCAGATTGATATGGTTCAGATTTAACTCACCGTGGATTTTCGCCAAATCCTGCGTACGGTCAAGCGTACCGTCGAAAGTGAAATCCAGTTCGGGATGGGTGCAAGACACATAAGCCTGCATGTATTTTCTGCCGAATTCCAAATCGAAATCCAAGGGTGCGACATTCTTTCCGGCCAGTTCCAGATGGCCCGCCTCTCCCGAAAAGGCGTACGACATCTCTTTAAAATCCTGCCCCGAAAGACAGAAATCCGTTTCTATATCCGCTTTGCCGAACAAGGTGTCGTTGTGCAGAAGCTTATCGAGCCGGATATCGGAAAGAACCGCCTTGCCAGCCCAAAAACCGCATCCGGAATCAATTGTATCCTTATAAATTCCGTTTATCCGTACCGTTCCGATGTTGGTGGTGATTGCCATTTCGGCCGTAAGCCGTTGTTGACTGTCTCCTGAAACAACGCCGCTGACATCAACGCTATTCAATTCATCGAATATCTTAGGCAGTACCAAACTTCGATGATGCGGCAAAGTGAAATTTGCCCAATCGGATTTTTCGGTCTGTAACTTTTTAAGATACAGGTCTATGAAAGTTTCTTTGATTTTCGGTAAGCCTTTCAGATGGGCATCGGCTTCCAAACGGGTGGCCTTGCCGTAAGACAGGCGCAAACCTTGCAAATCCATATCCGCAACCGGACCTTCCACTTTTCCCGCAAGCGATACATGCTGCGGCATCGACTGAAAAACAGGCGCAAAATAAGCAAGATCCTGCAACAGGATTTCCGAAGAATATATTTCGCCCTCCATACGTACATTCCGTATAAAGTTTCTATACAACTTCCAATCCTGCGCCACCAAAGACAAACTAAGGCTGGCCTTACTTGCAGGTGTCTGGAAACGCGCACCGCTGAAATACAATTCTCCACGCCGCACATATACATCGGTTGAAAGACCGTTGAGTTGGAAACCCGTTTTTTCCTTGCCGCGCACATGATTCACCTTTACCCGCACCACCCCGCACCGGGAATAAAAATTTTCTGCATGCAGGTTCAGATTTTCCAGCCCCACATGCTTGAAATCGATTTTTCCCCTGACCACCGGAGCGGCATCCTCGGCATCATAGGAGAATTTTCCGTTATAGACACGTGCCTTTTCTATTATGAACGCCTTTCTCAAGGCCGTGTCTTTTTTGGGCAGGGCCGCTATTTTTTTCAGAACCCGCTTGAAATCCGACATTGTATCGCCTTGATAGCGACGGATCGCCACGTGTGGATCGTAAAGCGTAAGCGAAGAAAGTGAAGGCGATTTGAAATTATAGCTTTTCAGCGTGGCTAAAACCTCCGGCACAAATACCGTGCGGTTGTTCCGGCTATCGAACACTTCCACACCCCTTGCCGTAACCTCCCGCTTGAACAGATTCAGGTCGAGTTTACGGATACGCACCTCACACTCGGCAAAATCACCCAGCAGTACCGACGCCTTTTTAGCGATAACACCTTGAACGGGAGATGTATGTACCATGCCGCCTATAAACAGCAATAGGAACACCAAACCCGCAAAAGTCCACAAAACCGCCTTGCCCGTCCGTTTGAGAAACCTGTTCTTCAATTTTCAGTAAATTTGCCCGTGCGATACCGCTACCGCACACTGCGGTGGGTATATTGCAAATTTACGCCAAGTTCGGCGAAGTATAAACCCGTTTAGCTTTTTTCCGTATGGCCTACCTGCTTGCGATAGAATCTTCCTGCGACGATACCTCTGCCGCCGTTTTTAACGTCGACCTGTTGCTTTCCAACAT
>CAYTCD010000077.1:0-8384 GCA_964436335.1 uncultured Bacteroidaceae bacterium | reverse complement strand
GATTGGCTCATCATTGGCTTATCCTTCACGGTCGCTACGAGTGTACGGCACGCAATCCGAAATGTGCCGCATGCGGTCTCAAATCATGGTGTGCCTATTACAAAAATACTTATGGCAAGGCGCTGAAGGCGGAAAAAAAACAAAAGACTCAATCCTAAGGCAGTTATGAAGTACTATATCATATCGGGAGAAGCCTCCGGCGATTTGCACGGCTCAAATTTGATAAAGAGCCTGCGTGCACTCGATTCCGAGGCTGAGTTCCGTTGTTGGGGCGGAGATCTGATGCAGGCGGCCGGAGCTACGGTGGTGAAGCATTACCGGGATTTGGCCTTTATGGGTTTTGTGGAAGTGGTGGCGCATTTGGGTACCATTTTGCACAACATGCGGTTTTGTCGCCGGGATATGAAGGCCTATAAGCCCGATGTGGTGATTCTTATCGACTATCCGGGTTTCAATATGCCGATGGCCCGTTTCGCCCATAGTCAAGGATTCAAGGTGGTTTATTATATCGCCCCGCAGGTGTGGGCATGGCGTACGGGGCGTATCAGGAAACTTAAGAAATACACAGACCAGATTTATACCCTGCTTCCCTTTGAACACAAGTTTTACGAGGCATACGGCGCTACGGTCCGTTTTGAAGGAAATCCGTTGGTGGATGCCATAGCCGCCTACCGTCCCGATGCGGAATTTATCGCAAGGTATCAGAACAGCGGAGACAAGCGTCCTTTGGTTGTGATTCTTCCTGGAAGCCGCAAACAGGAAATCAAATATATCTTTCCCATTATGTTGCGTGCGGCGGCCCGAATGCCGCAATACCGCTATGTGGTGGCCGGCACGCACACGCTGCCCGAGGAACTTTATCGCCGTTACCTCAAGGATTATCCCGGCATAGAATGGGTATGCGGCCATACCTATGACCTCTTTTCCATTGCCCGTGCGGGCATGGTGAAGTCGGGCACCTCCACGCTTGAGGCGGCTTTGTTTTCGATGCCGCAGGTGGTCTGCTACCGTACAACAGCGGGTACGTACAGGATAGGTCGCTTGTTGGTGAACAGAGACGTGCGTTTTATCTCGTTGGTCAACCTGATTATGGACAAGGAAGTGGTAACGGAACTTTTGCAGAAGGATCTGACCGAGGAACGCCTCGTTTTGGAACTCGAAAGTGTGGCGGAGGATACGGATTTGAGAAAAAAGCAAAAAAAATATTATACTGATTTAAAGGATATTATGGGGCTTCCCGGTATCTCGGACAGAGTGGCGGGTTCGATAATTTCCCAGTTCAAACGTTTATAGAGAAGAACATGAAAAATACGGTTCGACACATATTGACTTTCGGTTGGCTTACCCCTTTTCGGGGAGCGGTGCTGTTTTGTTGTCTGATGCTGCCTTTTTGCGGGCGGGCCACGGATGTTTCCGTCAGGATATTTTCCACGGAATCATATCCGGAACTGCTCTTTACGGCGGAATTGGGCCAATATAGGGTTTACGATGGTGATCACCGGCCTATCATGGATATGCCGGCGGGCTATTCGCTCAGGCTTTCGATAAAGGAAGGACAGATAGAAGTATATGACAAGCAGGAGCGGATAGGGGCGTACTACAATCTGATTTTTGAGGGTGTGGGACTGAAGGCGATTTTCGGTCTGGCCTCCGAAGGCAAGAATCCGGTAAAACGGTACTACGACGATCATTTGGATGTGAGTGTGGAGAAGAACACGCTTTTTCTTATCAATCATGTGGATTTGGAAAACTATGTGGCCGGTGTGGTGCAGTCGGAAGTACGCGGCATCAGCGACCAGACCGATTTCTACAAGGTACAGGCCATCATTTCCCGCACCTACGCTATGAACAATCTTCATCGCCACAACGAAGAGGGTTTCGACTTGTGTGACGGTGTGCATTGTCAGGTGTATCAGTGTCGCAACAACACACCGATGATATTGACGGCCACGGTGCAGTCGGCGGGCGATGTTATTGTGGATGGCAAGGAACATCTGATAACGGCGGCTTTTTATTCCAATTCGGGTGGGCAGACCGCCAATTCGGAAGATGTATGGAATGCGCAGGTAAGTTATCTGCGTTCGGTTGCCGATACGTTTTCGCTCGGCATGAAAAATGCTGTTTGGACAAAAACCATGCCTGTTTCGGAATGGCTCAACTTCTTGAACCGTACGTATGGCTATGATATCCGTGACGCGAAGATGAAAGACAGCGCGCTTACATTCAAGCAACCGGAGCGTAAGGTGTATTTTGCGGGCGGTATTCCGCTAAAGAATATTCGGAATGATTTGAAATTGCGGTCAACCTTTTTCTCCGTCAGTTCCAAGGGCAACGAAGTAACGCTTGAAGGACGCGGCTATGGGCATGGCGTGGGCCTGAGCCAGGAAGGAGTGGTGAGGATGATCGATTTGGGCTATTCGGTGCAGGAGGCGATAGAGCATTACTATACCGGTGTTTCCATCAAGTCCTTAAACGAACTTCCGGCAGGCAAGCTGGGCGATTGAAAACCGAATCGCAACTTCCGTCTGTTTATTACCTTCTTTTCAGTTACGTCGCGGGTCTGCTTTTGCATAAGGCAGGCCTGCTTTTTTTTCTGCCGGCCCTGCCGCTGCTGTTTATGCGCGCACCACAATGGCGGGGACTGGGGTTGTGCTTTATTGCTGTTTGCATGGGGGCGGTGAATGTGAAATTGACAGACCCTTTGCTCGATGTCAAGCATTACCGCCATGCCGGGATGGAACGCTATGTGGCCTTGGAGATATGTCAGGAACCAGAAGAGAGGGCACGTACTTTTCGTGCCAAAGCCAGATTGCTGGCCACCGGAAACGATACACGCTGGCAGGAGAGAAGCGGTTATGTGCAGTGTTATTTTTCTAAGGATTCAGGTTCGGTCTTACCGCGTTATGGCGATAGAATCGTAACAGAGGCCATGCTTCGTCCCATTGAAGGGTTTGTGGGTAAGGACAGCGTTTATTTCGATTACGGGGCGTTTATGGCACAAAAAGGCGTATATGCGCAGATATTTCTTTCTTCGGAAAATTCTAAACTTTTGCCATCCGTAAGCCTTTCGTTGTGGAAACGTTTTAGACGTGCGGCCGGAAGTCTACGGATGGAATTACGTTCCTTTTGGAATGACTGTGGGTTCAATTATCGCGAATTGGCAGTGGTTAAGGCTTTGATTTTGGGAGAAAGGGGGAGTGATCCCATAGAAGAAGCCTATCGGAAAAGCGGCATTATCCACGTATTGGCGGTATCGGGCATGCATTTGAGCGTTTTTGCCTGCATGGCGGCCGCCGCCCTTTCGTTTTTGGGGCGTAAGAAATGGCAGAGATGGATGCGGTTTTTGTTGGTGTTGATGCCGGTGTGGGGATATGCGGTACTCACAGGACTGTCGCCTTCGGTGTTCAGGGCTGCCTATATGTTCACGATAGTAGGATTGGGCGAATGTTTGGGACGGAAGGTGAAAACCATCCGTTCTTTGGCTATCTCCGCCTTTATTCTCTTGGTGACTTCGCCTGTTTTGTTGAAAGATGCGGGCTTTCTGCTTTCGTATATGGCGGTTATCGGCCTCACTTTGTTTACGCCGCTTTTCGATAAAAGCCGGAAACCGGCCAACCGGATAGTCCGTTTTTTTAGCCAACTTGCGGTGGCCTCGATTTCGGCACAAGCGGCCACTTTACCGATAGTGCTTTATGTTTTCGGCAGTTTTCCCACCTACTTTCTGATAGGAAACATTTTAGTGGCGCCTTGGGTCAATATCGCGTTACCTTTGGGCATCGGGATTTCGTTGTTGTCTTTGATTTGGCGGGCAGTGGCCTTGAAGGCCGCCCTTCTGTTGGAGGTGATGTTGCAGTGCATGAACTTTATGGTGGAGCGGATAGCGCAACTTCCTGCCGCCCTTGCCGATATTTCTGTTTCGTTCCTGTCGGCCGTTCTCCTGTACGGGGTCGTGGCGGGTCTGTGGCTTACGGTCAGGCGGCGATCGATCCCGGTTTTCCGCCACACCTTGTTTTTGTTTCTGGTTTTTCTTTGGGTGGGATAAAAAAATCCGGCACACCGCATTGGTTGGCGGTGTGCCGGATTTTTTTCATGGTGAAGGTTTCGCTCAGTTTGTTTCCATAATCTTGAACAGTTCGTCCAGATTCGGGGTCAGGATAATTTCGGTGCGGCGGTTTCTGGCACGGTTCTCGGGCGTGTCGTTGTTTACCAAAGGAACGTACTCGCTGCGTCCTGCTGCCATGATGTTGGCCGGATTGATGCCTTTGTTTTCCAGAATGATTTTGACGATGGCTGTGGCCCGTTTCACACTCAGGTCCCAATTGTCTTTTATATCGCCTTTGCCTTTCAAGGGCACATCATCGGTATGGCCTTCCACCATCACGTGGATATCGGCGTCTTTGGCCATTACATTGGCGATTTCATAGAGAGCTTCGCGCCCTTGCGGATTCACCGTCCAGCTGCCGGAGGGAAAGAGTAGCTTTTCATCCATCGATACATAGACCTTTCCGTTTTTGGTATTGATGGACAGACCTTTGTCCTGGAAACCGGTGAGGGCTTCTGTTACTTTTTCTTTCAGCGAGTTAAGCTGTTGGTCTTTCTTGTCGAGGATTCCTTGCAGTTCCGACAGTCGGGCCGCCTGTTCGTTGAGTTGCTTTGCCTGTTGGTTGAGTTGTTGTTCTTTGGCATTCAACTCCTCAGCCAAGGCATCTTTACCGGAAACAGTGTTTTTGTATTTGTCGTCCATTTTATTGTAGTCTTTCCGGAGTTCGGCAAGGTCGGCCGACGTAAGCAGGTAGTTGCGTTGCAGGGTGTCGATTTGGGTGTTGGCGGCATTTAGATCCTTTTGCAGACGATCGTTCAGCGCCTTACTTTCCACTAAATCGTTCTGGCATTCCTGATTGGATTTTTCCAGATCGGCGTTGGTGGAGGCGCATTTGGTCTGCTTGTCCAGAAGTTCTTGGTATTTCTTTTGCGATACGCATGAGAAACAGCCAAGCGTGAGGCTCAGAATCAAAGCGGAGGAAAGAAATTTCGCAAAGGAGGTTTTCATGGGATTGTATGTTTATAAGATTGTAAGACAATTTAAAAATCCAGTTCAATGCCGGTGGGGCAGTGGTCTGAATGGATCACATCGGGCAGAATGAACGAATCGGCAAGTCCGGGTATCAGGTTTTCGGTCAGCATCAGGTAATCGATACGCCAGCCTAAGTTTTTACCACGCGAACCGGCGCGGAAACTCCACCATGTATATTGGTCTTTCATACCGGGATGCAGGCGGCGGAAGGCATCCACATAACCTTTTTTCAAGAAACCGCTCATCCATTGGCGTTCTTCGGGAAGAAAACCCGAATGGGTGGCGTTGCGTATGGGGTCATGGATATCGATGGCCTCATGGCAGATATTGTAGTCGCCGGCCAATATGAGATGAGGTCTGGTTTTTTGCAGTTCCGTTACATATTGTTGAAAATCACCCAACCACTGCATCTTGAACGCTTGGCGTTCATCGCCCGAAGTGCCGGAGGGATGATACACACTCACCACGCTCAAATCACCGAAGTCGGCACGCAGAAAGCGGCCTTCGTTGTCGTAGGCCGGAATATTCATGCCGGTAACCACGTTGTCGGGTGTTTCTTTGGTAAGGATGGCCACACCGCTGTAACCCTTTTTCTGCGCCGAGAAGCAGTAGGTATGGTAACCGGCCGCTGCAATTTCAAGCATAGGAATCTGGTCGGGCTGCGCCTTGGTTTCCTGTAGGCACACAATATCGGCCCCACTGCCGGCGAGCCATTCGATAAAGCCTTTGGAAGCCGCGGAGCGAATGCCGTTGACGTTGTAGGTGATGATCTTTCTTTTGGACACAGTTAAAAATTTGATCGGATGCACACAAAACATGCACGTCTGCGCATGCGCAAATTTAGGAAATCCATCTGGAATCCGGAAAAAAAACTAAATTTGCAGATTACGTACCGAACAACTGGAAACCATGAAAATAGGTAAAGATACCATCGCCACTTTGGTATATACGCTTCGTTATGATGATGCGCAGGGTGATATCTTGGAACTTGTGGACGATGACAACCCGATGGAGGTTCTGATGGGGCACGAAGTGATGCTGGAGGTATTGGAAAAGAACCTGCACGGTCTTGAACCGGGCGATACATTTGAATTTGTTATCGGCGAAAAGGAAGGGTACGGCACCTATGACGATGAAAAAATTGTTACTGTGCCACAGGCCGAACTGATGGCTGAAGTACCCGAAGGCGAGGAAGTGGAACTAAAGGAGGGCGAGATTATTCCCATTCAGGATATGGACGGTGGAACCTATCAGGCGATGGTGTTGAAGAAAGAGAACGGCACCGTTACCCTTGATTTTAATCACCCTTTGGCTGGCGAAACCTTGCATTTTATGGGCAGGGTACTTGAAGTAAGAAAAGCGACAGAAGCGGAAATAAAGGCGGAAACCTCACCGGAGGCTGATGAATAGCGTTTTCTTTGAAATGAAAAACGGAAAAAGAGCAAGAATATGATGGAATATCCTTTTGACATAGACGTATTTCCTTTGTATGTGTGGATTATATGCGCGGTATGTGCGGGGCTGATAATCGCCGGTATTGTGGTGTTGCTATGCAGAAAAAAACGCAATACGGATTTAATGGAAAGAGATGGTGATATGGAAGTGATACACCGTGTCTCTGATGTGGATTCGGGTTTGGATATGGCACGTGATACCTACGAGGTTTATGAAGCTGAAAAGGATGCCTTGGAACGCGCCATGCCCGTGGGACCGCTTACACATTGGGATCATGTGCCGCATGAAACGGAAACCGAAAATCGCGTGGAAAACCTGCCGATGCAGGAAGAACCGGAAGTTAAGCGGGAAGCCTCTTTTGCCGGTTTTGTAAAGGAAGATGTTGCCGAACCCTCGCCGGTTGTTCCTTCGATTTCGGACTGGGATGCCGACCAACAGTTGCTGTTGCTCAAAAGCCATGAATTGCTGCTCACACTTTCCGACGGTTTAAAGAAATTGTCGGCGGCCAAAACAGATGCTGTTCGAAAAGAAAAGATAGCTGAGATGCAGGCGGCCATGAAACTGTTGGATGCCAAGAACGAATGGGAGGAATACAGAGCCTGTTTCGAAAAAGTATATCCCGGTTTTTGGTCTGCGCTCGAATCTGTGTCGTCAGAGGAACTCACGCCTTACGAACTGCGTCTGTGCGCCCTGCTTTCTTTGGGTATGGGGGCGAAAGAAACCGCTGATCTCACCAACCGTTCCATTCGTACCGTAGAGACCACGGTATATAAAATCCGTAAGAAATTAGGTATGGAAACGGAAGACAAGACGCAGGATTTCCTAATGCGGATTCGGCAAGGTGTCTGATTATTCCTGTCGGGTCTTGGCCAACAGTCCACAGGCGGCCATGATGTCTTCGCCCCGCGATTTGCGCAGTGTGCAGACAATGCCTTTCCCCTGTAGGGTTTTTTGAAAATTTTCTATTGTTTGCCGCGAGGATTTGCGGTAAGGTTTTCCGGGTACTTCGTGGCAGGCGATGAGGTTGACCCTGCATTCCAGTCCGGCCAATAACCTTGCGGTAGCCAAGGCATGGCGCGGCGTGTCGTTTTCCCCGTCAATCAGGATATATTCGAACGAGAGTCTGCGTTGCCCATGCCAATTATAAGTGCGTAGCAGGTTAATCAACTCTTTTACCGGATAGGTTTTCTCTACGGGCATGAGCCGGGCGCGTTCTTCCGAAAATGGATTGTGCAGACTGATGGCCAAATGGCATAGACTTTCGTTTAAAAATCGCTGTGTCTGCGGAATAATTCCCACCGTCGATACCGTAATCCGGGAAGGGCTCCATGCCCATCCCCAATCGGCAGTGATCACGGAGAGTGCGCGCAACACATTGTCGATATTGTCGAAAGGTTCTCCCATGCCCATAAATACCACATTGCTCAATTGATCGGTTTCGGGAATCCCGTGCAATTGGTTCAGTATTTCGTGCGCTTGCAGATGATGGTTGAAACCTTGGCTGCCGGTGGCGCAGAAAGCGCAGTTCATACGGCATCCCGATTGACAGGAGACGCAAAGTGTGGCGCGTTCTCCATCGGGAATAAAAACCGATTCGATATATTTGGCTGTTTGGTTTTGACCGGTGTAAGTGGAAAAGAGATATTTACGTGTTCCGTCTTGAGATTCCTGCATCTGGAGCGGGGCGGAAATGCCGGTCAGGGCGATTGCTTTGAGTTTTTCGCGGTTGTGGAGCGAGAGGTTACTCATCCGGTCAATATCGGAACATCTTTTCTTGTACAGCCATTCAGTAATTTGTCTGGCGGTAAAGGCGGGAAAACCTAGGTTTTGGCAAAGAGCCTTGATCTCTTCCGGA
>CAYTCD010000076.1:0-8559 GCA_964436335.1 uncultured Bacteroidaceae bacterium | reverse complement strand
GCTACTGGCGGGTGTTTCCGTTTTTCGAAGAACGAAGAAAAGTCTAAATGTGCACTCCTTATTGCAGAAACAATATGTCGTATCCGAGCAAAGGCGCGTATAAGGGACATATCGCCATATTGGCGAGCAACATTATTTTCGGAATCAATATTCCGGTGTCGAAAATCGTGATGCCCGACTATGTTTCGGCCTTCGGGATGGCGTTTTTTAGAACCACGGGTGCCGTGGTTTTCTTTTGGTTGCTCTCCTTGTTTGTGAAATGGGAGAGGGTGCCGCTCCGGGATTTGGGCGGTCTTGCGTTGGCGGCGGTATTCGGTGTTCTTTTTAATCAGCTGCAGTTTGTGATGGGCTTGGAATACGCTTCGCCCGTAGAAACGGCTATTGTGGTTACGTTTACGCCTATCCTTACCATGCTTTTGTCGGCTTTGTTTCTCAAAGAGCCTATCTCGTGGATGAAAGCCGGCGGCGTTTTTTTAGGATTGAGCGGAGCGGTGATTATGATAGCCGGCAAGTATTGGACGGGCGAAACCGTGGAAGAAGCGGGCAGAAACAGTCTTTTCGGTATCGTTTTATGTTTGATAAGCGGTCTTTCTTATGCCATTTACCTTACGGCTTTCCGTAATCTTGTGGCCCGCTACAGGCCTATAACGGTGATGCGATGGATGTTCCTTTTTTCCTGCATCCTTTCCACGCCTTTTCTGTGGCCGTATGTGGCGGAGTTGGATTATACACGCATACCGCTCAATATCTATCTCTTTCTGGCTTATACGGTAGTGGGGGCCACATGTATCACCTATCTTCTGATTCCGGTGGCGCAGAAGCGTATCCGCCCCACAGTGCTGAGCGTCTATAATTATATACAGCCTATCACGGCAGCGTGCCTGGCTTTGATTTTGGGACAGGACGGCTTTGGCTGGATCAAGGCGGTGGCTACCTTTCTGGTTTTTGCAGGGGTCTTTCTGGTTACCCGTAGCAGATCGAGGGCGCAAATGGAAGGCCGTTCCTGAAAGTATCGTACTTTTTTTTATCTTTGCTCTTTTACCCCGAATCTCCTCCTTAATATAAAGGAAAGAATTCTGTAAATTGAAAAACAAGATATTATGAAAGGGACTGCCGGCAAATTCATTGTGGAAGAGTGCTTGACTTACGATGATGTTCTACTGATGCCCGGCTATTCGGAGGTATTGCCTCGTGAAGTGGATATCACTTCTTGGTTTTCGCGGCATATAAAACTCAATATTCCTTTTGTGTCGGCGGCGATGGATACGGTTACCAACGCCTCTTTGGCCATTGCCATCGCCCAGGAGGGCGGTATCGGCGTGTTGCACAAAAATATGAGTATCGAAGCGCAGGCAGAAGAAGTGCGGCGTGTAAAACGTGCTGAAAACGGAATGATTACCGATCCGATCACGTTGTCTGATACGGCTTTGGTGCAGGATGCGCTCGAACTGATGAAAAATTACCGTGTAGGCGGGGTGCCGGTAACGGACAAAGGTGGCAGGCTAGTGGGTATTGTTACCAACCGCGACTTGCGTTTTGAAAAGAATTACAAGCGCAAGATTACTGAGGTGATGACCCGCGAGGTGGTTACAGCCACGGGCAAGATTTCGTTTGACAAGGCCGCTGAGATATTGCAGCGGCATAGGATCGAGAAATTACCGGTGGTGGATAGGAACGGTAAGTTGGTGGGTTTGATTACCTACCGCGACATCATGAATGTGAAATCGAAACCGATGGCATGTAAGGATGCTTCGGGGCGTTTGCGTGTGGCGGCCGGCATCGGGATTACCGCCAATATGATGGAACGGGCAAAGGCTTTGGTGGACGCAGGTGTGGATGCGGTGGTGATCGATACCGCGCACGGTCATTCCGCCGGTGTTTTGAAGGCTGCCGCACAGTTCAAGAAACAGTTTGGCGATCAGGTTGACTTGGTGGTGGGCAATATCGCTACGGCTGAAGCTGCCGTGGCTTTGGCTGAAGCCGGAGCGGATGCGGTCAAGGTGGGGATAGGACCGGGATCGATCTGCACCACACGCATCGGGGCCGGTATCGGTGTCCCCCAGTTGAGTGCCGTATATAATGTGGCGCAGGCACTGAAAAAATACAAAATACCCTTGATTGCCGATGGCGGTATCCGTTATTCGGGTGATATTGTGAAGGCTCTGGCTGGCGGTGCTTCCTGCGTGATGGCCGGTTCCCTTTTTGCCGGTACGGAAGAATCCCCCGGCGCCACAATTATCTTTGAAGGTAGAAAATTCAAGACCTACCGTGGCATGGGATCGTTGGAAGCTATGCAGGATGGTTCCAAAGACCGCTATTTCCAGGATATGGAAGCGGACATCAAGAAACTGGTACCCGAAGGTATTGTCGGGCGTGTTCCCTACAAGGGGGCCTTGGCAGAGGTATTGCATCAATTGGTGGGAGGATTGCGGGCCGGTATGGGATATACGGGGTCAAAGGATATAAAGGCTTTGCAGAAGGCGCGGTTCATCAAGATAACGCCGGCTTCGGTAAACGAAGGGCATCCGCATGATATAACCATTACGCATGAGGCGCCCAATTACTCGCCGCGGTAAACGGATAGAGGATTTAAGAGGAATAATTATAACATTATATAAAATGAAAAGAATCTTTTTTCTGTGTGGATTGTTGCTTTTGGCGCTTGGCGGCCTGAAAGCGCAGATAAACGACAATTCGATATTGTTGATTGTCGGAACGGATACCACTACAAGAGGTGATTTTTACAAAACTTATACACAGAATGCGATTCCGGGACGAATCACGACACCGGACCGTCATGAGTTGGAAAACTATCTGCAACTTTATATCAATTTCAGGCTTAAGGTAGAAGCGGCTAAGGCGGCGGGTTACGACACGATGCCTCTCCTGCAGCAGGAGTTGGCTACCTATCGTGCACAGTTCGCCAAGCCTTACCTTACCGATACAAAACTGGAAGAAGCGTTGTTGCGTGAGGCTTACGAACACATGCAATACGATATATATACCCGGCATATTTTGATTCCGGTAAGCAAATACCCCTATCCGTCCGATACACAGGCCGCTTATAAAAAATGTATGGATATCCGTAAACAGATATTGAGTGGCGTGGATTTCTGCGATATGGTGATTCGGCATTCGTCCGATTACCGCAATCCAAACGGAAAGGGCCCTGCCATCACAACAGGGAGGGAAGGCGAACTGGGATACATTACGGGATTGAGTATGGTGTATCCTTTTGAGAAAGCCTTGTACAATCTTCGGGTGGGCGAGATTTCCATGCCGGTGAGAACCCGATACGGATACCATCTTATCCAGATGCTTGACAAACGTCCGGCCTTGGGAAAAGTAAGGGCTTCGCATATCATGATTTCCGACACCACGGAATATACCAGGAAAAGGATAGACAGCATTTACGAAAGGTTGCAGGGGGGAGAAGACTTTGCCGATCTTGCCCGTCAGTATTCGGATGATAAGTTTACGGCCAGCAAGGGGGGGGACATCGGTACTTTCACCTCTAACCGGATGGTGCCCGAATTGATTGTGCAATTGTACGATCTTCCGGAAGGTCAGTATTCAAAACCGTTCCGTACCCGTTTCGGTTGGCATATTGTAAAGTTGATGGAAAAATCGGGTATCGACACTTACGAAAACATGCGTAACTCTATTGTATATAGTTTCGATAACGACAACGAAAGGGGGCCGATTGCGGTCAAGGCCTTCCAACAACAACTTTTGGCTCAAAGCAAATGGAAGATAGACAAGAAAGTGTTGGCTGACATACGCAAGGCTCTGCCCGATACAGTGGATGGAATCAAGTTGCCGAGAGATTCTATGGAAAATCCCAAGTTGTTTTCCAAGACCCTGTTGGTGTATGAGGGTGAAAATGTATCGGTATGGGCGTTTTTCGATTTGGCAAGTAAGACCACAAAGCGCGATATAGAGGTCAATGTGAACATTTGGTTGGATGAAATGGTAAACAATCTTCTGGGTTCGCAGGCTTTGGTACACGAATTTTCGATACTGGAACAGAAATATCCCGAGTTCGCTGCCATGATGAAGGAATATCGCGACGGTATATATCTTTTCGATATCAATAACCGGAAGGTATGGGGAAAGGCCGTTTCGGATACGGCAGGTTTGGAAAACTACTATAACACGTACAAAAACAAATACAAGCTTCCTGGTATGGCGGTGGCTACCTTGGCGGTTTATAATGTAAGCGAAACGGAAACCAAGCAGGTGGGCAAGTTTATGGAGAAGGCCTACAAAGGAAAATGGAGCGTGGAAAAAATGCGGACTTTGGCCGATGCACAATTCGGAAAGGGAAAGATACAGATAGATTCGGCCTCGTTTACCAAGGGGAAGAACCAATTCATGGACAATGTGCCCTGGGAAAAGGGACTTACCAAAAACATTCTTTCGGGGACCCACCGCAAGGCGTATGCCATTATCCACAATATTCTCCCTCCCGTTCAGGGTTCTTTCGAAGAGATGCGGGGTAAGGTGATATCCGACTATCAGGGTTATCTGGAAACCGAATGGCTCAAGGATCTTCACAATACCTATAAGGTAACGATAAACCAAGATGTCTTTGAGAGTCTTTTACAGAAGAAATAAAGTGAGGATAGGCTTGCTGTGTCTTGTTTTGCCGTGTGTGTGCGCATGCATGCGGCAAAATAGGAATGTGCCGTTCAATGCAGTGGCGCGGGTGGGTGATGTATATCTAACCCGGGCTGAATTGGCTCGTATGATGCCGGAGGACATGTTGCCCGGCGATAGTTTGGATATGGCCGAGAAAAAAGTGGCGGCATGGGTGGAACAACAGGTATTGCTGCGTAAGGCCAAACAGAACCTTGACGAGGAAACCGAAGCGGAAATAGAAGCGCAGACAGCCCGTTACAGGGAAACCTTGCAGGTGTTTCTATTCAAAAATAAGATTACGCAGCAATTGTTGGACACTATGGTGGCAGACAAAGAGATAGAAGATTATTACAAGGAAAATCAATCGCAATTTGTATTGAAAAGCAATTTCGTTAGGGTTCGTTTTGCCAAGGTGCCCAAGTCTTTCAAGGGATTGGGCGATATACGGCGGGAGATGTTTGCATGGCCGTTTGAAGAAAAGAACCTGATGGCGGTGGCTGATCTTTGCCGTGAGGGTGCTGAAAATTATTTTTTGGATGACGAGCGTTGGATTTTCTTTAACGATTTGCTTCGGGAGGTGCCTATCCATACCTATAACCAGGAGATTTTTTTGAAGAACAACCGGAAAATAGAGGTGGATGCAGGTGAGTGTCTGTATTTTGTAACCATTGAGGATTTCAAGGTTCGGGATATGATTTCTCCCATTTCGTTTGAAAAAGAAAGGATCCGCACAATTATTCTTAATCAGCGTAAAAAAACGGTACAGGAGGAAATGGAGAAGGATTTGATGGAGGAAGCCCGCAGTACTGGAATGATAGCGTACTATTAGCATGAGGACAAAAATTTTCTTCCGTTTGATTTTGCTTTTTGTGGCGGGAGGTCTGTTGTTGACCGAACTTGAAGCCATGCAAACTTGTGTTGTGGCTGGAGATAGTTTATGGCAGGTTGAGCGGAAACGTGGCAATCGTAAGAAACAGGAAGAAAGGGTCGCACCGATGGTGGATTCTTCTTTTTTTGTGGGAACGGAGATGGCGCAACCGCTTTCGGCGGATAAACCGGCAGAAAAGGTGTTTGACGTCGCTCCTGCCAACGAGGGAACGGTATTGACTGTGGATGAGGTGGCTGCGGTGGTGGGCAACAAGATGATAAAACTCTCGGAGGTGGAACGCGCCTTGGAAAACATGCGGGCCAGCGGAATGCCGATTACCGAAAATTCTCGTTGCGAGGCTTTGGAGTCGCTGATGATATCGAACCTCTACGAGTTGCAGGCCGAAGAAGACAGTATTCAAGTGGGTGAGACTGAAGTGGAACAGGAACTGGAAGCTCGTGTTAAATATTTTGTGGATCAGATCGGTTCCCGCGAAAAATTGGAAGAATTTTATGGCAAGACCATCTTGCAGATTAAGGAAGAGTATCGCGAGATGATACGGTCCAACATTATCGCTATGCGTATGGAAGGCAAGATTACCGAAGATGTGAAGGTAACGCCTAGTGAGGTGAAACGCTTTTACAATGCCTTGCATCGCGACAGCATTCCCCTTATACCCCTTCGGTTCGAGTTGCTTTATATCGCCAAGAAGCCGCAGATCAGTCTTAGTGAGCGGGATATGGCGCGTCAACGTTTGGAAGAGATACGGCAGAGGATAGAAAAAGGAGAACAATTCAAGTCTTTGGCGGCCTTGTATTCGCAAGACCCCGGTTCGGCCAGACGGGGCGGCGATTTGGGCTATGGTGGAAGAGGTGATTGGACAAGTGAATTCGAATCGATGGCGTTCGGTTTGCCGGTTGGGACATTGTCGCCTGTTTTTGAAAGCCAGTTCGGTTTTCATATACTGGAAGTGCTGGATAGAAAGGGTGAGATGGTGCGGGTGCGCCATATACTGATCCGGCCGGAGGCCTCGGATGAAGATCTGATGCGGGCTCAACGTGAGTTGGATTCGGTAGCGCAAATGATACGCGCGGGAAAACTCACCATTAAGGAAGCCGTGGGGCTTTTTTCGGATGATGCAGGCGTGCAAGGCGACGGCGTGTATCTGAGTCCGATGACGCACAAGCCCAACTATAGTGCCGAGGAATTGGAGCCGATGGTGTATTTGGCGATACAGAACATGCAAGAGGGGGAGATTACCAATGCCCAATTGTATCAGAACCGGGAAAATCAACCGGCTTATCGTTTGTTTTATGTGAAACGCCGCACACCCCCGCATCGGGCGGATATGCGCGAAGACTATGATATGATTTACGAGATGGCTTTGGAAAAAGTCAAGACGGATGCCATGCGGAATTGGATGTCGAATAAGATTTCGGGCACCTATGTGCGGGTTATGGACAGATATAAGAACTGTAAATTTAACTACCGATGGAAGAATTTATAGTCAATGGCGACGAGGTGGAATCCTTGCGGAGATTGGCTGAACGCTATAATGCGGTTCGTGCCGAAATCGCTCAACGGAGTGTGGGGCAGGACGAAGCGGTGGAATCCATCCTGATTTCCATTTTCAGCCGTGGTCACGACTAGCGGGTGGGAGTTCAGGGATTGGCCAAGACGCTGTTGGTGCAGACCTTGGCACAAGTGATGGATTTGAGTTTTTCCCGTATTCAGTTCACGCCCGACCTGATGCCCTCCGATATTACCGGTTCGGAAATCTTGGATCACGACAGGAATTACAAATTTCTCAAAGGGCCTGTATTCGCCCATATCGTGCTGGCGGACGAGATAAACCGGACGCCGCCCAAGACCCAGGCGGCGCTGTTGGAAGCCATGCAGGAAAAGAACGTTACGGTAGGCGGAAACACCTATGCTTTGCCTGAACCTTTCTTTGTACTGGCCACGCAGAACCCGATCGAACAGGAGGGAACTTATCCCTTGCCCGAAGCCCAGTTGGACCGCTTCATGTTTCAGATCAGCCTGGATTATCCGGCCTTGGAAGAAGAAATAGGCATCGTAAAGGCCACGACCCTTGACCGGCAGGTTTCTTTGAACGCCTTGATGGGCGAAAATGAAATCATGCAGTTCCAGCACCTTATCCGTCAGATACCCGTGCCGGATTCGCTCTACGAATATGCGGTAAAGTTGGTGGCATCGACCCGTCCCCACTTGCCTTCCGCGCCCGAAATTACCAAAAAGTATATCGCATGGGGTGCGGGTCCGCGCGCCTCGCAATACCTTATCATCGGTGCCAAGTGCCATGCGGCGCTGCACGGCAAGTTCAGCCCCGACAAGGAAGATGTAAAGGCGGTTGCCTTGGCGACGCTGCGCCACCGGGTGGTCAAGAACTACAAGGCGGAAGCCGAAGGAATATCGATAGATACATTGCTTTCGGAATTGATGTAAATCTTTCGGGATATCTTCAGGCTACGCTTATCGGGCTTGTTTGGGGCGTTTGCCTTGCTGTAGTTTTCCGAACCTATCCAACGATATTTTCCGTCCGTTTTCCGAAGGCTGCAAGTCCATGCAGTGAGTCTGCAAACTCAATAGGTCGCCGATAAAGAGACGGTTGGCTAGGGCAGGTTTCAATCCGCTTAAGATACGGATACATTCGTGCGCCTGCATGGCGGCAACCCAGGCCGGCAGCGGGCCTATCACGCCTTTGGGCCTGTCGTCGGCGCGGATGGATTCTTCGGGGAAAAGGCAGCGGTAGGTGGCCGATTGCGCATTGGCGTTGAACACCGCCGCCTGCCCTGAATATTCGCG
Source organism: uncultured Bacteroidaceae bacterium (assembly GCA_964436335.1). Lineage (GTDB taxonomy): Bacteria > Bacteroidota > Bacteroidia > Bacteroidales > P3 > Pullibacteroides. The sequence goes on along the minus strand of CAYTCD010000076.1, from coordinate 224 downwards.
GATGCTGCCATAGACGAAGGGAATCTCCAAGCCCACCGCAAGGTCGTTCATCAAATAGCGCGCCGCCGCATTGTCGCTGCCATCTACAATAATATCGCAAGCCCCGGCAATCGACAAGGCGTTTTCCGGGCTTAAAAAAACAGGATGAATTTCTATTTCCGTGCCGGAATTCAAGGCTTCCAGGCTTGCTTTGGCACATTCAGCCTTGAGCATCCCCACTTGGT